>NZ_DDOD01000019.1:0-176476 GCF_002341485.1 Brevundimonas sp. UBA2503
CGTCATCCTCGGGCTTGACCCGAGGATCGGAGCGGGCAGTCGGTATCGGTCCCCGCACAGACCCTGCCCCCATGGCCCCGGGCGCGGACGACACCGATCCTCGGGTCAAGCCCGAGGATGACGACCGGTATAGGCACGAGCCGATTTCAGACGGTTCAGACGGTAAAATCCTCCCCCATCGGGGGAGGGGGACCGCAGCGCGCAGCGCTAGGGTGGAGGGGGCAGGGCCGCCGCCCACCGGAAGCCTGCCTGTGTCCACTGACGTCAGCCCCCTCCACCATCCTTCGGATGGTCCCCCTCCCCCGATGGGGGAGGATCTGGAGGTCGCCGGTTCAGACCATTCAGACGGTATTTTCCCGCCCGACCGATGACCCTGCCCTACTCACTACTCACCACTCGCCACTCGCCACTCGCCACTCGCCACTCGCCTCATCACAAGTCTGTTGATCGCGCCTTAACCCCGATGAAACCCCTCATCTTCATGATAGGATAAGGCCTTTCCGCCTGTGCGGTCCCGTCGGCGTCCGCGTGCGTATGCGTAGGTATTGATCCAGTAAGGCAGAAACCGCTCATGACCCTGTTCTTCCGGCGTACGGTCGTCCTCCTCCTGTCCCTGTCGCTGCTGACCGTCGGCCCCCTGCCCGGCGCGTTCACCCCGGCCGCGGAAAGCCGCGAGAACCTGCGCTACGCCGCAATTGTGGTCGATGCTCAGACCGGCGAGGTCATGTTCGCCCGCCATGCCGACAGCCGTCGCTATCCGGCCTCCATCACCAAGGTCATGACCCTGTATCTGGTGTTCGAGGCGATCACCGAGGGCCGCATCCAGCTGGACGACGTGATCCGCGTCTCGCCCCGCGCCGCCTCCCAGCCGCCGTCCAAGCTGGGCCTCGCCGCCGGTCAGACGATCACCGTCGCAGACGCCATCCAGGCCACGGCCCTGCGCTCGGCCAATGATATGGCCACCGCCCTGGCCGAACATGTCGCCGGGTCCGAGGCCCGCTTCGCCGCCATGATGACGCTCAAGGCCGAGTCGCTGGGCATGACCAACAGCCGCTTCGTCAATGCCAACGGCCTGCCCGACAGCCGCCAGATCACCACCGCCCGCGACCTGACCGTCCTGTCGCGCGCCGTCATGCGCGACTATCCGCAATATTACCGCTTCTTCGGCGTCTCCAGTTGGACCTATCAGGGCCGCGACTACCGCAACACCAATGGCCTGCTGCGCTCGGGTCAGGGCTATGACGGCATCAAGACCGGCTACATCAATGCCTCGGGCTACAACCTCGCCGCCTCGGCCGTGCGCGATGGCCGCCGCCTGATCACCGTCGTGCTGGGCGGACGCTCCAGCGCCACCCGCAACGCCCACGTCGCCGAACTGATGGATACCGGCTTCGAGATCGCCGCAAAGCGCGCGGGCGGCGAACGGATCGAGGTCGCCCAGCTCTATTTCGAGCAAAAGGGCTATGGCATCGGGCCTGCCCCGGTCCCGTCGGCGCCTCCGGTCGTCTATGCCTCCGTCACACCGGAACCCCCTGCCCCCCTCGCCCAGGCCATGGGGGATCGTGATCCTGACGTGGTCCTGACTTCGGGCCCGGCCGTCCTGCCTTCCAGTACGACCGCGAGCCTGAACAGTGGCACACCCGCCCGCCGCCCGGCCGCCAGCACCTGGAGCGTCCAGGTCGGCGCCTTCCGTGACCGCACCGTCGCCGCCGACTGGCTGACCGAGGTCAATCGCCGTTTCCGCTCCACCTTCCGGGGCAGCGGCCAGTCGGTCGAGGAGGCCTCGGGCTGGTACCGGTCGCGCTTCACCGGCTTTACCGAAGCCGACGCCCGCGCCGCCTGCGAGACCCTCTCGGCCCGCAATGTCACCTGTATGGTCGTGCGCCCCGACTGATCCCGCTTGCCTCAACAAGCCGGCCTGATAGCGTCACCGCATGAAGCTGCACCGTATCGCCCTGATTTCGCTGGCCGCCCTGGCGCTCACCGCCTGCGCCACCGCCGCGCCCGCCCCTGACGTCGTCCCCAGCCAGGCAGGCTGGGAGGCCGGACAGGCCGCCTATCTCGCCTGGAACGACGGGCGGCGCGGCTGGACCACCACCGACAGCGGCCTGCAGTTCCGCCGCGTCGGCCGCGCCAACCCGGATGGCCGCCAGCCCGCGGCCACCGACACCGTCCGCGTCCACTACCGCGGCACCTTCATCGACGGGCGTGAGTTCGACAGTTCGTACAGCCGCAACGAACCGGCCGAGTTCCCGCTGAACCGCGTCATCAAGGGCTGGACCGAGGGCGTCGCCCTGATGCGCGAGGGCGAGACGTATCAGTTCGTCATCCCGGCCGCGCTGGCCTATGGCGACCGCTGGGTCGGCGGCGACATCCCGCCGAACTCCGTCCTGCTGTTCGAGGTCGAGCTGCTGGACGTGCTCTAGCGGCGCTTCAGCAGGGCGTCGCGCGCGGCGTTCAGCTGGGCCGCCAGCCCTTCGGTGCCACCCTGATCCGGGTGGGCCCGGCCCATCAGCCGGCGCCAGGCGGCGTTGACCTCGGCCGGGGTCGCGTCCGTGCCGACCCCCAGCAGGGACCGGGCCTGCTCCAAGGGCATCGCCCCCTGCCGCCGGTTCGCATCCGCCCGCCGCCCCAGCAGGACCAGCGCCCAGAAGGCCACCCCCACCGCAAGGACCGCCAGCAGGATCATTCTGTCACATCAAAGGCCGCCTCGGCCCCCTCCAGCCCCAGCGCCACCATCAGTGACCGCATCTCCTGCCGCGCCGCCACATGGGCCAGCGACACCGCCACCGGCCGGATGTCGTTCGACAGGTCCGCCACCGTCAGCCCGAAGGGGAACAGCTCGCGGTAGATGACCCGGTCCCTGAGGCCCGGTCCGATCCGGAAGCCGATCCGCTTGGCCAGCTTCTTCATCCGGTCGGTCAGCCGCTGCCGGTTCCGCGCCGCCGCGACGGCCAGGCGGTTCGTCACCACGACCCAGTCGATCGGCGTGCCGCCTGCGATCGCCCGGTTCTTGCGGGCCTCCCACACGCTCTCGGAGTAGATCGAGGGCCGGATCAGATCCAGCGTGACCGGGTCCACCTGCCCCAGCAGGTCGAAGTCGACGAAGCTGTCGTTCATCGGCGTGACGATCTGGTCGGCCAGCCCGTGCGCCCGCCGCGACAGGGCGGTGTCCCCGCCCGGCGTGTCGATCAGCACCACATCGGCCATCCGGCGCGCCTCGGCGAACGCCTCCTCGAAGCGGGCCAGCTGTTCCTCTTCGCCGGCCCTGGCCAGCGCCTTGCCGTCGCCCAGATCGGGCTCGACCGGCAGGGGCAACGTCTGCCCGTTGGCCGCCATCCACGCCCGGCGGTTGTCGAAGAAGCGGGCCATCGACCGCTGCCGCAGGTCCAGGTCCAGCAGCGCCACGCTGCGGCCCGAGTACAGCAGGCCCACGGCGATGTGGATCGCCAGGGTGGACTTGCCGGCCCCCCCCTTCTCGTTCCCGACGACGATGACTCTCGGCTGGTTCATGCACTCTGTCCCATCCCCGCGACTCATGCGGGGCCCGGGCGCAAAATCGGGGTCGACCGGGTCGCGGTCAACGGCTCATCGTCAGCGGGAGGCCGTTCCCGGTCTCACGTGCCTCTTTGGCACCAAGGGTCGCGGATGCGTGCGGCGGCACAGACGGCGGCAGCTCCCGACGCGGGCACGGCCACCTTCAGGCGGACCAGCGAGCGGCCATCGACCGTCACCGGCTCGAAGCGCGGCGTCAGACCGGCGAGGGCCTCGGGCGCGGACGAGCGGATACGAGCCCAGGCCGTGCGGGCCGAGGCCTCACTGCCGAACGCCCCCAGCTGGACCAGCGAGGCATCCTCTGCCTCGCGACGGGTGGAAACCGGGCGGGCGCGCATCCGGGGCACCGCCGCGGCCACTCGCTTCTCGACCTCATCGACCGCCGCCTCGGCGATGGCCGGAGCAGCCGCCTGCACCAGCCCCTCCATGGCGCCGTCGCGGGCTTCCCACAGGTCGTGCGGATCCATGACCTCGACGCGGACGGCACCAGGCCGGGCTTCGCGCAGGCCCATGTCGGCCGCCTTCATCGGGGTCTCGAGCTGGCCCTTGCCGGGCCGGTCCAGGCTGACAGGGATGGCGGCCACGCGCTCGGCCATCTGCTCGAAGCGGTGCGGGTCGTGCTCAACCCAGCCGCAGCCGGACGCGCTGAGGGCCAGACCCAGGGTCAGGGCCCGTACAACGCGGTGCTTCTGCACTGGACGAAGGACTTCTGCGGACGTCATAAGGCCACCCTACCCGCCCTCTGTTGCAGCCCCGTGCACAAGTAGGCTTAAGCGAGAAGGTAAATCCGGTCTCAACCATGGACTCAGCTGCCCCGTCCCTGCTCCGCGCCGCGTCCCCCGCCGACCTGCGTCGCGTCGTGGCCGGCTGGCACGCAGCGGGCGAGACGGTGGCCTTCGTGCCCACCATGGGCGCCCTGCATGACGGCCACCTGCGGCTGGTCGAGCAGGCGCGGCTGGAGGCGCGCCACGTGGTCACCAGCATCTTCGTCAACCCGACCCAATTTGCCGCCCACGAGGACCTCGACACCTATCCGCGCACGCTCGAGCGCGATGCGACGCTGCTGTCTGAGGCCGGTTGCGACCTGCTCTACGCGCCGACCGCGTCAACCATGTACCCGGCCGGCTTCGCTACCCGCATCGCCATGGACGGACCCGCCCTCGGGCTGGAGACCGATCACCGCCCGCACTTCTTCGCGGGCGTCGCCATCGTGGTCGCCAAACTGCTCAATCAGGTGCAGGCCGACGTCGCCCTGTTCGGGGAGAAGGACTACCAGCAGCTGCGGGTCATCGCCCGGCTGGCCGCCGATCTCGACATCCCCACGCGCATCGTCGGCGTGCCGACCGAGCGGGACGGCCACGGTCTGGCCCTGTCCTCCCGCAACGCCTATCTCAGCGAGGGCGAGCTCGACATCGCCCGCCGGCTGAACGGTCGTCTGGCCGCCGCTGCGGCCCGCGTCCGTGCTGGCGATCCCATCGACGCCGTGGAGCAAGAGACCGGCGCGGCGCTGCTCGTCGACGGCTTTGCCAGCGTGGACTATGTCGCGGTACGCGATGCGGAGACACTCAACCCGCTCAAGGCCGCCGTCGATCGGCCGATGCGGATACTGGCCGCCGCCTGGCTGGGGCGGACCCGGCTGATCGACAATATGGCGGCCTGACCGGCCGCTCAGGCGATGGCGCCGACGCAGCCCTCCGGGCCCCCTGGCACGACCGGCGCCGAGGTCAGCGACAGGGTCCAGCCGTGGTGGGTGTCCAGCCCGCGACGTCCCGCGCCCGATCCGTCACCCGCATCGCCCCCGGCAGTGACCAGCACCCGGTCCCCGCGCGGCAGGGCCCCCGGATCGATCCGCCCGACCGCGAGCGACGTCGGAATGTCCCTGCCGAACCCCTCGAACACGCTGAGGGCCGCCCATTCGCGGCGCAGGCCCATCCACCACGGGTCGCCGGCGTTGATGGCCAGCACGGCGACGCCTTTGCCCTCTGCGGCGAAGGCCAGGGCAGCCTGCGGATCGCGCTCGGTCTTCAGCTCGGCGGCGCGGCCGAAGCGAAGGCGGGCCGCATCAAAGGCGCGCGCCGGCTCGACCGGGGCCCAGACCCGGACCGACAGTTGGCCCTGACGCGCCAAACCATGGCCGACGACCTCGCGCCACAGGGCCTCGATGGCATCGCGGCTGTCGGGGCGCGCGTCTTTGAGCACATGGGCCAACACCGCCTGCTCGCGGTCGGGGCGCAGCTTCACATAGCCGCCGGTCGGGGCGTCCTTGGCGCGCCCCACGCGGTCGGCCAGCGCCAGCCGCTTCTGGAACAGGGCCACCATTTCGCAGTCGAGCAGGTCGATCTCGTGCCGCAGCGCCGCCAGGGTCAGGCGTTCGGTTTCAGCGGCTTCGTCGGGGGATTTCACAAGGGTCAGGGTCATTTACAGAACTTTCGAAGGGGAGGATCGGTGAGGCCGAGGTCCGCCGCTCCATCAGGAGCGGTCGCCGGTGAGAGGTCAGGAGCAAGGTCCGGACGCCTCAGCCGGCGTATCGAAAGCCGTAGAAATAGACGCCATAGGCATAGGGGGCCGACGCCGCGAAATCGCGGGCGTCAAAAGCGGAAGTCAGGGCGCGCTTGGAGGCCATGGATCGGTGATGCCCGCAGAATTCGTGCGCCGTCAAGCGCCTTTGCGCCCCAGCAGGACAAATCGCGTGCGGTTATCGGCAGAATCCTGCATGTCGTTGCGCAAAATCGACAATCCGTAAATCTCGGCGGCGCCGGCGGGTGCAAGCGCCGCCCGGGTCGGATCTTCCGCTTCGGCGACCGCACGGGCCGCGCCGGCTGTATCAAAGGCTTCGACCGGCGTGAGGTTCAGCGCCGCCATTGTGCCCATGCATTGCCCCAGCGCCACCGGGTGGCTTTCCACCGTGCGCACATCTGACAGGCGGGCGCCGCGGGGGGCCATCAGCGCCAGCCGGATCGGGCGCCACACCTCGGCCAGCATATCCAGTCCCGAAGCATCGAGCAGCCGTCTTGCCGGCTGAACGTCTCCGATCTGGGAGTTCTCGACGGGGATCAGGGCGCAGTCGCACCGCCCGCCGTGGACGGACTGGATTGCGGCCTCGAAGGTGTCGTGGCCGATGGCTTCATCCCAGGGGCGCAGCACGGCGCAGGCCTCATGACTGAAGGATCCCGGAGCTCCCTGATAGGCCACGCGTCCCTTGGCCATCGCGACCTCAGGCTGCGGCCGAGCGGGACTGCCGCCCGGATTTCAGTCGCTCGGCGACCAGAAAGGCCAGCTCGAGCGCCTGGTCGGCATTCAGGCGCGGGTCGCAATGGGTGTG
The DNA here is from genome assembly GCF_002341485.1 of Brevundimonas sp. UBA2503. Classification (NCBI taxonomy): domain Bacteria; kingdom Pseudomonadati; phylum Pseudomonadota; class Alphaproteobacteria; order Caulobacterales; family Caulobacteraceae; genus Brevundimonas; species Brevundimonas sp. UBA2503. The sequence continues at coordinate 6,878 of NZ_DDOD01000019.1, forward strand.
ATAACGGCTGCTGAGGTCGTCCTCGGTCAGCATTTGCGCCCCGCCCAGACATTCGGTGACGTTCTGGCCGGTCATCTCCAGATGCACGCCGCCCGGGTGCACGCCTTCGGACTCGGCCACATCGATGAAGGTCCGGACCTCGCTCAGGATCCGCTCGAACGGCCGGGTCTTGTAGCCATTGCCCGCCTTCAGCGTGTTGCCGTGCATGGGGTCGATCGACCAGACGACCCGGCGACCGGCGGCCTTGATGTCGCGCATCAGCCGCGGCAGGCGCTCGCCCACCTTGTCCGAGCCGAAGCGGCCGATCAGTGTCATCCGGCCGGGGATGTTGTCGGGGTTGAGGATGTCCAGAAGCCGTAACAGGTCCTCCGGCTCCATGGTCGGGCCGCACTTCAGGCCGATCGGGTTCTTGATGCCCCGGGCGAACTCGACGTGGGCGCCGTCCGGCTGGCGCGTGCGTTCCCCGATCCAGACCATGTGGGCCGAGGTGTCGAACCATTCGCCGCTGGCCCCGTCCAGTCGGGTCAGCGCCGACTCCAGATTGAGCAGCAGGGCCTCGTGGCTGGTGAAGACCTCGACGCGCGACAGGTCAGGATGGCTTTCCGGGGTCACCCCGACCGCTTCCATGAAGGCCAGGGCCTCGCCGATCTTGTCGGCCAGTTCGCGATAGCGCGCGCCATACGAGTTGTCGGCGGCGAACCCCAGCGTCCAGCGATGTATGTTGTAGAGGTCCGCATAGCCGCCTCCGGCAAAGGCGCGCAGCAGGTTCAGCGTCGAGGCCGACTGGTGATAGGCTTTCAGCAGGCGCTGCGGATCCGGCACCCGCTCGGTCGGGTTAAAGCCCATGCCGTTGATGATGTCGCCGCGATAGCTGGGCAGCTCGACGCCATCGATCATCTCGACTGAGGACGAGCGCGGCTTGGCGAACTGGCCGGCGATCCGGCCCACCTTCACCACCGGCTTGCGGCCCGCAAAGGTCAGCACGACCGCCATCTGCAGGATCAGGCGGAAGGTATCGCGGATGTTGTCGGTCGAAAACTCCTTGAAGCTTTCGGCGCAATCGCCGCCCTGCAGCAGGAAGGCATTGCCCGCCTCGACCTGGGCCAGCCGGTCGGTCAGGCGCCGCGCTTCACCGGCGAATACCAGCGGCGGCAGGGCACGCAGTTCGTCCTCGACGCCGGCCAGGGCGCCCGCGTCGGGATAGTCCGTCGGCATCTGCACGACAGGCTTCGATCTCCAGCTATCAGGCGTCCAGCGTTGGGTCATACGGCGAAGATAGAGTGTCGATGCTTCCCGAACAATAAACCGTTGAGACCATTCCGTCGCAGGCCGTGGCATTCACAGCCCGGGAACGCTTGCTGTTTGGCCGAAAACCCCCTATACGCCGCCGCTTTCCAGGGCTTCGGTCCCGAAAACGGAACACCAAAGGGTACGGGAAGTCATCCCTGCCGCCGCTTCGGGAGCCATCGTTCGGTCGACTTACCCGGTCATCCGAGCGCCGAGACCCTACAAGGGAGATGACGAATGGCTCTATACGAGCACACGGTCATGTCGCGCCAGGACATCAGCGCGCAACAGGCCGAAGCCCTCAATGAAACGATTAAGGGCCTTATCGAGCAAGGCGGCGGAGCTGTCGCCAAGATCGAATACTGGGGTCTGCGCAACCTGACCTATCGCGTGAAGAAGAACCGCAAGGCTCACTATTCGCTGATGGCGATCGACTGCCCCCCGGCCGCCATGGCCGAGGTCGAGCGTCAGCTGTCGATCAACGAAGACGTGCTGCGCTGGCTGACCGTCCGCGTCGAGGAACTCGACCTGGAACTGTCGCCGCTTCTGGCCCGTCGTGAGCGCGAGCGTGAACGCTCGACCCGCGACGATTCCTCCAACGCTTCGGAATAAGGACCGGCCCCATGACCAATACCCTATCCTCCAACGCGGCCCCCAAGCCGGGCGCCCCGGTAGGCGACGGCCCCGCCCGTCGTCCGTTCTTCCGTCGTCGCAAGGTCTGCCCGTTCTCCGGCGATAACGCGCCGAAGATCGACTACAAGGACGTCAAGCTGCTGCAACGCTACATCTCCGAGCGTGGCAAGATCGTCCCGTCGCGGATCACGGCCGTGTCGCAGAAGAAGCAACGCCTGCTGGCCAAGGCCATCAAGCGCGCGCGTTACCTGGCCCTCCTGCCTTATGTGGTGAAGTGATATGAAGGTCGTTCTGCTTGAACGCGTCGAGAACCTCGGCGCCATCGGCGACGTCGTGTCCGTCAAGGACGGCTTCGCCCGTAACTTCCTCCTGCCGCGCGACAAGGCTCGCCGCGCGACGTCTGCCAACCTGAAAGCCTTCGAAGTCGAACGCGCCGCCATCGAGGCCCGTAACGACAAGAACAAGGCCGAAGCCCAGAAGATCGCCGACAAGATCGACGGTCAGACCTACGTCATGATCCGTCAGGCCGGCGAAACCGGCCAGCTGTACGGTTCGGTCGCCGGTCGCGATGTGGCCGAGGCCATCCGCGCCGAAGGTGGCCTGGTCGAGCGTAGCCAGATCGTGCTGCACGTTCCGATCAAGGTGCTGGGTGTCCACGAGGTGCAGGTCCGCCTGCACGCCGAGGTCGCGGCTACCGTCAAGATGAACGTCGCCCGTTCGTCCGACGAAGCCGAACGTCAGGCCAAGGGTGAAGACGTCATCCGCTCGCAGTTCGATGATGAGCGCCAGGCGGCCGAACAGGCTGCCCAGGACATGATCGAAGGCGGCGCTGGCCAGCAAGACGGCCTGGGCGAAGAGGCCTGATCGCCTCCCACCCGACTGACTGCCGATGAATGAGGGGGATGCGCCGGTCGGTGCATCCCCTTTTTCGTGGCCGGAATTCATCCGTCCACAGCGCGGACAGACTATCGACAGCTTTGCGACCGCACCTGACGCAGAGGCGGTTAAGAGTTAACCCATGAACGCGCTTGCCCCCCCGTCGCTGTCGGACTCCGGTCCTCAGTCCCTGCCCCATAACCTCGAGGCCGAGCAGGCGCTGCTGGGCTGTCTGTTGTTCGACAATGCCGCCTTTGAGCGCCTGTCCGACAAACTGCGCGGCAGCCATTTCCATGAGCCGTTCCACCAGCGCCTCTATGATGTGATCGAGGATCACATCCGTCAGGGCCTGCTGGCCGAGCCGACCCTGCTGATGGGCCGCTTCAAGCAGGATCCGGCCTTCGAACAGTTCGGCGGCCTGCGCTATCTGGCCGATCTGGTCGACCGCGCCCCGCCCGCTGCCAATGCGCCCGACTATGCCCGCGTCATCTACGACCTGGCCCTTCGACGCGAGCTGATCCGCATCGGTGGCGACATCAGCCGCGCCGCCCCCGACCCGGAAACGCCGGCCCTGGACCAGATCGAGGTCGCCGAACAGTCGCTCTATACCCTCGCCGAGACCGGCAAGCCGTCGTCCGGTTTTGTCAGCTTTTCGCAGGCCCTAGCCGGCGCGGTCCAGATGGCGGGCGAAGCCTATCAGCGCGACGGCAAGCTGGCCGGTCTGGCCACGCAGCTGGACGACCTCGACCAGAAGCTGGGCGGCCTCTACCCCTCCGACCTGCTGATCCTCGCGGGACGTCCGTCGATGGGCAAGACCTCGCTGGCGACCAATGTCGCCTTCAACGTCGCCCGCAACTATCGCTGGGAGCCGACGCCCGAGGGCCGCAAGACCGTCTCAGGCGGCGTGGTCGCCTTCTTCTCGCTGGAAATGAGCGCCGAACAGCTGGCCATGCGGATCCTGGCCGACGCCTCCGGCATTTCGTCGGACCGCCTGCGCAAGGGCGAGATCGACGCCTCGGACTATGGACGGCTGCGCGACGCGGCCATCGAGATTGGCGAAAGCCCCCTCTACATCGACGCCACCGGCGGTCTGGCCATCTCGAAAATGGCCGCTCGCGCCCGCCGCCTGAAGCGTCAGGAACACGGCCTCGACCTGATCATCGTCGACTATCTGCAGCTGCTGACCGTAGGCGACGCCAACAATCAGAAGAACCGCGTGCAGGAGGTCTCCGAGATCACCGGCGCCCTCAAGGCCCTGGCCAAGGAACTGAACGTGCCTGTTCTGGCCCTGTCGCAGTTGTCGCGTCAGGTCGAAAGCCGAGACGACAAGCGGCCTCAACTGTCCGACCTGCGCGAATCCGGCTCGATCGAACAGGATGCCGACGTGGTCATGTTCGTCTATCGCGAAAGCTATTACCTCGGCCGCTCCGAACCGCGCGAGGGCACCGAGGAACACCTGAAGTGGCAGCAGGACATGGACCAGCTGCAGCACGTCGCCGAGGTCATCATCGGCAAGCAGCGCCACGGCCCGATCGGCACCGTCCGCCTGTCCTTCGACGCCGACACCACCCGCTTCGGCAACCTCGCCCACGACAACCGCTACGACAATCAATACGGCGATTGAGGCCGGGATCGAGACGGGGGCTTTCCGTGCCCTTCGCACTTGCGGCATAAGTGGCCGATGACCCGTGCCCGCCTTTCGGTCGATCTCGACGCGCTCGCCGCCAACCACGCCTTCCTCGAACGCCTGACCGGGCGGCCGGTGCAGCCGGTTGTCAAGGCGGATGCCTATGGGCTGGGGATGCAGGCCTGTGTGACGCGGCTGATGCTGGCGGGGGCGCGGACCTTCTTCGTCGCCCGTCTGTCCGAGGGGCTGGCCCTGCGCGAGGCGATTGGCACCGATCCGATCGTCTATGTGCTGGATGGTTGTACCGAGGGCGCGGCGGTGGCGCTGCGGGAGGCGGGCCTCCGTCCCGTGATCAATCACGCCGACCAGCTGATCCGCTGGCAGGATTCAGGCGGCGGACCGTGTGGCCTGCACATCGACACCGGCATGAACCGGCTGGGCTTTCGGCCAGAGCAGGCCCCGCCTCCCTTCCTTGGTCTCGCGCTGGTGATGAGCCATCTGGCCTGCGCCGACGACCCCGACAGCCTGATGAACGCGCAGCAGCGCGACTCCTTCGCCGCCCTGCGGCCGCGCTATCCCGACGCCCTTGCGTCCTTCGCCAATTCGGGGGGGTGCTTCCTCGGACCGGACTATGGCTTTGATACCGTGCGTCCCGGAATCAGCCTGTGGGGCGGCGGGCCCGAGGGGCGGCCGGACCCGCGCATCCGGCCCGTCGCGACCTTCAGCGCCCCCATCCTGCAGGTGCGTCAGGTGCCGGTGGGTGAAAGCGTCGGCTATGCCCGGGGCAAGGTCGCGAACCAGCCTCTGACCGTCGCTACCGTCGGCGCGGGCTATGCCGACGGGGTGATGCGCGCCACCAGCCCCCGGGGTCAGGTCTTCGTGGCCGGGCATCTGCGGCCCATTCTGGGGCGGATTTCCATGGATGCCCTGGCGGTCGACGTCACCGGTCTCGAGGTGGCCGAGGGCGACCGGGTCGAGCTGTTCGGCTCCAACCGCCCGATCGACGATGCCGCGCGCGACACCGGCACCATCGCCTATGAGCTGCTGACCTCGGTCGGCGGCCGGGTGGACCGCACCTATACCGGCTAAGCCTACGTCAGGATCGGTCGCAGGCAATATCTGACCCTCTGCGCCGCGCGCGGAAATCGGTGTAAGCCGTTCGCATGGCTCGTGACTCATCCCAATACATCTGCCGCGTCTGCGGGGCCGTCCATGCCAAATGGGCCGGTCAGTGCTCGGCCTGCGGCGAGTGGAACTGTCTGACCGAGGAGGTCGGTGGTGCGCCGCCGGGAGCCCTCAAGCCCGCGGCCACCAAGCGCGCGCGCGGCATCCAGTTCGAGGATCTGAAGTCGGAAAGCCCGGAACCGGCCCGCCTGATCACTGGGGTCAGCGAGTTCGACCGTGTCTGCGGTGGTGGGCTGGTGCCCGGCTCGGCCCTGTTGATCAGCGGGGACCCCGGCGTCGGCAAGTCGACCCTGCTGCTCGAGGTCTGCGCCCGCGCGGCGCTGAAGGGGGCCAAGGTCGCCTATCTGTCGGGTGAGGAGGCGGTGGAACAGATCCGCTCGCGCGCCCGCCGCATGGGTCTGGCCCAGGCCGATGTGGCGCTGGCCTCGGCCACGGCGTTGCGCGAGATCGTGGCGACGCTGAAGCGTGAGGCCTTCGATCTGGTGGTCATCGATTCCATCCAGACCCTGTGGTCCGATGTGCACGAGGCCGGGCCCGGCTCGATCGTGCAGGTGCGGGCCTGTGCCTCGGAGCTGGTGCGGCTGGCCAAGGCGGGCGGCCCGGCGATGATTCTGGTCGGCCACGTGACCAAGGACGGACAGGTCGCCGGTCCGCGCGTGGTCGAACACATGGTCGATGCGGTGCTCAATTTCGAGGGCGAGCGCGGCTACCCGTTCCGGGTGCTGCGGGCCGGCAAGAACCGCTTTGGCGCGACCGACGAAATCGGTGTGTTTGAAATGGGCGACACCGGCCTGCGCGAGGTCACCAACCCCTCGGCCCTGTTCCTCGGGGACCAGAACGGTGACCGGTCAGAGCGCGAGCCGGGCACCGCCGTCTTTGCCGGCATAGAGGGCTCCCGGCCGGTGCTGGTCGAGATCCAGGCCCTGTCGGCGCCCTCGGCCTATGGCACGCCGCGCCGCGCCGTGGTGGGCTGGGACTCAGGTCGTCTGGCCATGGTGCTGGCGGTGCTGGAGTCGCGCTGCGGCCTCGGCTTTGGCGACCGCGACATCTATCTGAATGTGGCCGGGGGGCTGAAGATCAATGAGCCCGCCGCCGACCTCGCTGCCGCTGCGGCCCTGATCAGCTCCGTCTGCGATGTGCCCCTGCCCAAGGGCTGTGTGGTGTTTGGCGAGATCGGTCTGTCGGGCGAGGTTCGCGCCGTGGGCCGCGCCGAGGCCCGCCTGCGCGAGGCGATGAAGCTGGGCTTTGACAAGGCGCTCTGCCCGCCGCTCAGCCACGAGCCGACCGACATCGCCGCGACCTCGCTCAGCCGTCTGGCCGAAGCGGTCGAACGAATCTCGCAAAACCGGTATTAGACGCTTGTCTCCTCCCTGTTCGCGCAGCGAATGGGGAGGTGGATCGGCGGCGCAGCCGACGAGACGGAGGGGTTGTGTGACGAGCACGAGCAAGTCAGTGGGGCAAAAAGAGCCCCTCCAACGCTTCGCGGTCCCCCTCCTCATTTGCAATGGGGAGGAGACGCCATGACCGCATGGGACGTCATTTCCGTAGTGATCCTTCTGGCGTCCGGCGCGGCGGGCTGGATTCGCGGTGGCACGCGTGAGCTGCTGACCCTGCTCAGCTTTGTGCTGGCGGCCTTCATCGCCCTGATTGCCCTGCCGCTGTCGGCCCCGGTGGGCAAGGCGCTGATCGACCCGGACTGGGCCGGCACGCTGCTGGCGGCACTGGCCACCTTCCTGCTGGTCTATTTCGGCGTTCGGATCTTTGGCTCGACCCTGTCTCGCCGGGCCCAGGCCCATCCGCATCTGGGCGGGATCGACCGCATCTTCGGCATCGTTGTCGGGCTGACGCGTGCCCTCGTCCTGCTGGGTGCCATCCATCTGGTCGTGGTGGCCGCCATGCCGGGCGAGAAGACCCCGCGCTGGCTGGGTGAGGCCAGTCTTTACTCACTCAGCGCCGGCGCAGCGCGGGCCATCCAGTTCGTGCTGCCGGGTATCGGAAGGGGCGCCGACGCCCTCGCCCCCGTCGTCGATTCGTCCGTACGCCAAGGGTTTTCCGGCGACGATGCCTTGCCGAAAACACAAACAGGGCCTAACTCGCCCGATACCGCCCGCTAGTTGTTTCTTCCCAGGTCATCGGAGCCGCCGACGATGTCCCACCGCCTCGCCGATCCCGTTATCCACCACTGGCCCGAGCGCGAGAGCGACGATGACCAGCTGCGTCTGGAGTGTGGCGTCTGCGGCGTCTGGGGCGCCCCCGGGAACGAAGCTTCCTCGATCGTCGCCCTGGGTCTGCACGCCCTGCAGCACCGCGGACAGGAAGCCTGCGGTATCGCCAGTGTCGCCGACACCCATTTTCATACCGAACGTCACGTCGGACTGGTCGGCGAGGCCTTCGGCAGCACCGACCTGACCGGTCGCCTGCCCGGCAGCGCCTCGGTCGGCCACACGCGCTATTCGACCTCGGGCGGCAGTTTCCTGCGTAATATCCAGCCGATGTTCGCCGATCTGGACACCGGCGGCATCGCCGTCGCCCACAACGGCAACCTGACCAATTTCCTGTTCCTGCGGAACCAGCTGGTCGCAGAGGGCGCCATCTTCCAGTCGACCTCCGACTCCGAGGTCATCCTTCACCTGATCGCCCGCAGCCGTAAGGCCCGGGTGGTGGACCGCTTCATCGACGCCCTTGCCCGGATCGAGGGCGGCTATGCCCTGGTCGCCCAGACACCCAAGAAGATGATCGGCGCGCGTGACCCGCTGGGTATCCGCCCGCTGGTCCTGGGCCGTCTTGGCGACGCCTGGGTGCTGGCGTCCGAGACCTGCGCGCTCGACACCATGGGCGCCACCTTCGTCCGCGATGTCGAACATGGCGAGGTCGTCGTGATCGACGAGGACGGCCTGCGCTCGCTCAAGCCCTTCCCGGCGCGCGCCGCCCGGCCCTGTCTGTTCGAGTATGTCTATTTCGCCCGCCCCGACAGCGTGGTGAACGGGCGTTCGGTCTATGAGGTCCGCAAGCGCATGGGCCACGGCCTGGCCCGCGAGCATGCCATCGATGCAGACGTCGTGGTGCCCGTGCCGGACTCGGGCGTGCCCGCCGCGCTCGGCTATTCGCAGGCCAGCGGCATCCCCTATGAGATGGGCATCATCCGTAGCCACTATCTGGGCCGCACCTTCATCCAGCCCAGCCAGGGCGCCCGGCAGAAGGGTGTGCGCATGAAGCACAGCCCCAACCGCTCGGTCCTTGAGGGCAAGCGCGTCGTACTGATCGACGACTCGATCGTCCGCGGCACCACTTCGGTCAAACTGGTCCGCGCCGTACGGGCCGCCGGCGCCACCGAGGTTCACCTGCGCTCGGCCAGCCCCCCGATCCTCTATCCCGACTTTTACGGCATCGACATGCCCGAGCGGGAACAGCTGCTGGCGGCCAACAAGACGCTTGAGGAAATGCGGGCCCTGCTCGAGGTCGACAGCCTCGGCTTCCTGTCGGTCGACGGCCTGTATGCCGCCATGGAGGCGGGTCCGCGCGACCCCGCCAATCCCCAGTTCACTGACCACTATTTCACCGGTGACTATCCGACGCGCCTGCTCGACCGCGAGATCGCGGAGGGCGGCCGCGACGCCTCCCCGCGTCAACTGTCCCTGCTGGTCAGCGCCTGATTCATGGTTGAGACCCCTGTGCTGAAAGACCGTATCGCCCTGGTCACCGGTGCCTCGCGCGGCATCGGCTATGAGGCCGCTCTGGGACTTGCCAAGGCCGGCGCCCATGTCGTGGCCACGGCCCGCACCCAGGGCGGTCTGGAAGAGCTGGACGACGCCATCTTTGCCGCCACCGGTCAGCACGCCACTCTGATCCCGTTCGATCTGGTCGATGGCGGCGCCATCGACCGGCTGGGCGGGGCGCTTTACGAGCGGTTCGGGCGGCTGGACATCTGGGTCAACACCGCCGCCACCATGGGGGCCGAGGGCCTGACCCCGGTGGCCCATGCGGACCCGCGCCAGTTCGCCAAGATCGAAAAGGTCAATCTGACCGCGGTCTATCGCCTGATCCGCTCGCTGGAGCCGCTGCTGCGCGCCTCGGACGCCGGCCGCGCCATCCATCTGACCACCAGCCTCGCCACCGCGCCCAAGGCCTTCTGGGGCAGCTATGCCGCGACCAAGGCCGCCGCCGAGGTTCTCGTGCGCTGCTGGGCCGACGAAATCGAGTCCACCCCGATCCGCGCCACCGTGCTGGACCCCGGCCGTATGCGGACCCGCCTGCGGGCCCAGGCCTATCCGGGCGAGGATCCCGAAACCCTGCCTCATCCGTCCGAAATCGCACCCCTGATCGTCGATCTGGCGCGCGGCGATCAGATGCCGCCGGGGGTGGTAAGCTTCAAGGATTGGAAGGCTTCGCAGGTCTGAATAAAGCGCTGTTCGACCTTCGATTGCGCTGTTAGCGTCGCGGCAAATCGGAGCCTTCCCCATGCGCCTTCTTCTCGCGGGTCTGACCACCCTCCTGCTGTTGCTGACGCCCGCCGCAGCCTCGGCCCAGGATCCCAGCCGCGCCGAGCTGGAAGGCGCCATGGTCGAGATGTTCTCGACCGAGAACGTCCTCATCATGAATGTCCACGGTGACGAGGGCACGCCCGAGCACTGGTATATGATCCGCGAGATCAGCGGCGCCAAGGTGACGTCCGACTGCTATATGGAGCTGGCGACGCCCACCATTCTCGACAACAGTCCGAATGTGACCCCGGCCCCCCACTACCGCATCGCCTGGTCCGGTCTGAGCGAGGTCGCGGCCGACGGCGACATCCTCTTCTTCAGGGCCGGTCACATGGCCGAGAACGAACTGGCCGGCATGCTGTTTGAAGACGCGGACCTCGCCGAAATGGTCGGGGCCGTGTTCGAATTCATGATCGACGACTGCAGCTGACGCGCTGATCGCCCCTACTTCTTCGGCGCGTGCTTCTGGCCAGTGCGGATGCGGCCGGAGCGGCTGACCTGGCGGGCGCCGCCGCGGGCGCCCTTTTGCACCGCCACGCTCTGACCGGCCTTCTTGGACGACCGCGCCTTCAGGCCGCTGACGATCTTCGGCTTGGGGCCACCGGCCTTCTTCTGCTCCAGCGCCTTGCCGGGCAGGTTGGACAGGGCCTCGGCCTTTTCGGCCTTCTTGATCCGGCGCGGTGCGGTCTTGGCGGCCCCCTTGTAGCGTTCCGGCCCCGACTTGGCGCCGCCCTCGGCATAGGGATTGGTCCCGCCCGATTTGACGGTCAGGCGCATGGGCGTACCCGGAAGGTCAAAACTCTCCCGCAAGGCATTGATCAAATAACGCTTGTAGGTCTCGGGCATCGATGATGCCCGGCTGGCAAACAGCACAAAGGTCGGCGGGCGAGCCTTGGTCTGGGCCATGTATTTCGGCTTGATCCGCTTGCCGTCAACGGCGGGGGGCGGGTGCCGCTGCGTGGCCACAGCCAGCCAGTCGTTGAGGTCGCGGGTTTTCACCTTCACCGACCAGGTCTCATGGGCCTTGATGATGGCAGGCATCAACCGGTCCACGCCCCAGCCCGAATGCGCCGACAGGGCCACGAACGGTGTGCCGCGCAGCTGGGACAGCTTGCTGTCCGCCAGTCGCGTCAGCTCGGCCAGACGCGCCTGGGGGTCTTCTTCCAGGTCCCACTTCGAGGCCACATAGACAATGGCCCGGCCCTCGCGCTCGACCAGATCGGCCAGCTGCAGGTCCTGGATGTCAAAGGCATTGTCCTTGTCCATCACCAGCACGACCACCTCGGCAAAGGTGATGGCGCGGATGGTGTCGGCGACCGACAGCTTCTCCAGCTTCTCCTGCACGCGGGCCTTGCGGCGCATGCCGGCCGTGTCGACCAACCGGATGTTACGCCCCTCATATTCCCAGTCGACCGAGATCGAGTCGCGGGTGATGCCGGCTTCAGGACCGGTCAGCATGCGATCCTCACCGATCAACCGGTTGATCAGGGTCGACTTGCCGGCATTGGGGCGACCGATGATGGCGATGCGGATCGGCTTGTCGGCGTCGTCCTCTTCGTCGGCGATGAAGGATTCCTGCCCGGCAGCAGCCACAAGGGCGGCATACAGGTCCGCCATCCCCTCACCGTGCTCGGCCGAAAGCGCCACCGGCTCGCCAAAGCCCAGGGCATGCGCCTCGCCGACGCCACCACCGCTTTCCCGGCTCTCGGACTTGTTGGCGACCAGCACGATGGGCTTGGGCTGACGCCGAAGGCGTTCGGCAAAGATCCGGTCCAGCGGGGTCACGCCTTCGCGGGCGTCGACCATGAACAGGATCAGGTCGCCGTCGGCAATCGCCGCCTCGGTCTGTTCGCGCATGCGCGATTCCAGACTGTCGTCGCTGATGTCCTCGAACCCGGCCGTGTCGATCAGGGTCAATTCAAGGTCGCCGAGACTGCCCTTGGCATAGCGACGATCACGCGTAACCCCCGGCCGGTCATCGACCAGGGCCAGGCGTTTTCCAACCAGCCGATTGAACAGGGTGGACTTGCCCACATTGGGGCGGCCGACAATGGCGAGTTTCAAGGCCATAGCGGCGTCTAGCGTGTTTCTCTTGTAGCCGAAAGGCGGATCAGCGGACGCTGATCACCTCACCGCGATCCGTGACGACCAGAATGGCCCCGTTGAAAGCCGTCGGCGCCACATAGGATGCCGCCCCGAGGTTCAGGGTCGAGATGACCTCGCCCGTCTTGGGGTTCAGCCCCACCAGCTCGCCATCGGAGTTGGTCAGCACCAGACGGTTGGACGCCAGCAGCGGCCCCGACCACGACGGACGCACCGTGCGATCAAAAAAGCCGAAGAAGCCGCCCTCCTGACGCACCCGGCCCTCGTTCAGGTCCTTGGTCCAGTAGACCTGACCCGTCTCGCGGTTCAGCACGCTAAGCTCGCCCGCCTTGGACACGATATAGACCACGTCGCCGACCGGCAGCGGCGCGTTGACGGCGGCGACTGGCACCTGCCAGCGGGCCTCGCCCGTGCGGACATCCATCGACGCCAGCACACCGGAATGGCTGGCCGCATAGACGAAGCCACGGCTGATCACCGGGCGACCGGCGACGTCCCGGATTTCCGAGAGGGCGCTGGTGCGGGTCGTGCGCGACAGTTCTTCTTGCCAGACCGGCTGGCCCGTGGTGGCGCGAAAGGCAAAGACCTCGCCCGACGACATGGGGGCGATCACCGTATCCCCGGTGATGGCCGGGCTGGAAGCCCGCATGATCCGCGCGGGCTCGACGATGCCACGGTACGACCACTCAACCGAGCCGGTGTTCACGTCGAACGCAATGACCTGGTTGTCCAGATCCACGACATAGACCCGCGATCCGGCCACAGTCGGGGCGCCGTGGATCGGCACATCGACGGGCGTCTGCCACAGCATGGCACCGCTGGTCTGGTCAAAGGCCGTCATGGTGCGATAGCCGGACGAGACGAACACCTTGCCGCCGCCCAGGGCGACGCCACCACCAAAGCCACCACCCTCGCGGACCTCGGGCTTGACCGAGGCGCGCCAGATCACCGATCCGGTCTGGGCGTCCATCGCCGTGACCGTGTCCTCGCCGTCCAGGGCGAAGATGCGACCGTTCTCGGCCACGGCCGGGGACATCACCTGGCGGGTCCGGGCCGAGCCTGCCCCGATGTTGCGCCGCCAGGCGATGGTGAAGTCAGCACCCGCAATCACATGCTCGACCGCATTCTCGGCATTGCCGCCCGGCATCGGCCAGGACACGGCGGCCTGCGGACCGGGGATGAAGAAGTCACGCCCCGCCAGCGCCGGCGACGGCACCATGGCCTGATCGAACTCCAGTACCGACAGACGCTCGCCTTGCGAGGCGACCGGCCCCGCATCCGGCGAGCGGCCGAGGCTGAACGGCAACAGATTGCTGACGGTCCCGCAGGCGGTGACGGACAGGGCCGCGCCACAGACGAGCAGCGTTCTGGCGAACCGGTTCATAGACATACTCCTGAACGTGGACGTCATTCGGCGGGGGCCGGTTGGGCCGACGCCGGTGCCTGGGCTTGTGCCTCAGGCGAAGCGCCCGCTTCTTGCGGCGAGACCACCTCCGGAGGGGCCTTCTGGGCGGCAAGGGTGCCGGGCAGCGAGCCGAGCGTGCCACCGTCGATCATGGCGATCGCGGCCTGGGCGCGCTGGCGAACCGTGTCGGGCACGTCCTGTCCCAGTTGCAGCTGAACGAAGGTCGCGCGGGCCTCGGTGTTCTTACCGAACTGCAGCTGGGCCATGGCCATCGCTTCAAGCGCCTGGGGCCGGAACGGGCGACCTTCGCGGGTCAGCGGCGTCAGGCGTCCCTCGATGTCCTCATAGGTAGCGTCGGTGTCCATCACCAGCAGGGCGGCCTTGAACGCCGAGGAGTCGGACAGCAGCGGATCGCCGACCGCCCTGGCCGACTGGTCCAGCAGTTCGATGGCTTCGTCGACACGGTTGGCGGCCAAGGCCAGACCGGCGCGCTGGGCCAGGGCCATGGACTTGTAGGCGCCGTTGCCCTCGCGCTCGGCTTCAGCAAAGGCGGACTCGGCAGCGGCCAGGTCATTGGTCTGCAGGGCCTCGATGCCCCGCTCATAGGCGACGGACGCATTGGCGGCGCGCGAGGTCTGGTACGACTGCCAGCCCCACCAGCCCAGCGCCGCAATCAGGGCCAGCACCAGGATGCCGCCCACCACGGGCAGCCACGTTCTGGCCAGTCGCTTATAGCGGTCGGAGCGAAGCTCCTCCTCGACCTGCTCGAAGATATCCGTCACGAAAAAGCACGCCCCAAGTCGTTAATCTGAGTTCGGCGCGACCCTAGACCATTTTCGGCCCGGGTCGAGACGCCCCCATTGAAAAAGCGCATAATCTGTCCGCAACGAAAAACCGCTACGACGCGACCGGCTTGCGCGAGAAATAGGTCTCGACTTCGGCAGGAAAACGGCGGGCACGAACATCTTCGGCATAGCTTGCCACGCCGGACAGGATATGGCCCCGCATATCGCCATACCGGCGCACGAATTTGGGCGTCCAGTCGAACAGGCCCAGCATGTCCGGCGTCACCAGAATCTGGCCATCACACTCGGCCGAGGCCCCGATCCCGACGGTCGGCACAGTGATGGCGCGGGTGATCTCGCCGGCCAGACCTTCGGCCACACCCTCGATCACCACGGCAAAGGCCCCGGCGTCGGCGGTAGCCTCCGCCTCGGCCATGACGCGCAGGCGCTCGTCCTCGGTCTTGCCCTTGGCCTTGAACCCCCCCTCGGTGAGCACCGCCTGGGGCCTGAGTCCCACATGCCCCATCACCGGAATGCCGCGCTCCACCAGATAGGCGATGGTCTGGGGCACGGTCGGGCCGCTTTCCAGCTTGACCCCCTGCGCCCCGGTTTCCTTCATCACGCGGGCACAGTTCTGATAGGCCAGTTCCTTGCCGCCTTCGTAGCTGCCGAACGGCATGTCGACGACGACCATGGCCCGTTTCGCCCCGCGCATGACGGCCTGCCCGTGCAGGATCATCATCTCCAGCGTCACGCCGACCGTATTGGGCAGGCCGTGCACCACCATGCCCACGCTGTCGCCGACCAGCAGCAGGTCGCAATGCTCGTCCAGCAGCGCCGCCGTCGGCGCGTCATAGGCGGTCAGGCAGACCAGCGGCTCCTTGCCCTTGCGGGACTGGATATCCGGCGCGGCAAGGCGACGGACGGTTTCCTGTTTCTGGCTGGACATGGTCGGCTCCGGGACAGCTTTCGCATTGCAGCATAACCGCCCCGGGGGACCACGTCACCCGCAGGCCGTGGCGTCCGGCTCAGACGTCCTGCGACAGGCGCACCACGCCGGCCAGCGCCAGGGCCGCCACGGCCGCCGCCGCGATCCAGAACATCTGCATACTGCCCAGACCGCCCAGAGCCAGATCCGCCACGCCCCAGCGCTCCAGCGCCGCCTGAAGGGCCGAGGCCACATCCAGATTGATCGACTGGCCCGCCGCCTGCGCCGCGTCCACGCCCGGCAGGGCCTCGGCGCCGCCCAGATCCATGTCGAGGGTCAGCATCTCGCGCAGGGCCACGACCCCGCCGATCGCACCCGCAATCCCCAGACCGACCGCGCGGAAGCGAGCGCCACTCTGCAGGCGGGCGTCCAGATCGGCCACGAACAGGGCCGTGTCCGGCATCGGCGGCGTCCGGTCAAAGGCGCGCTCGATGAAGGGATCGAATTCATCAACCGACATGCGAGTCCCTCCTTGTTTCGCCAGCCCCGGGATTGAGTATCTGGCGGAGTTTATCCAGACCACGTTTGACATGAGACTTCACCGTTCCAAGCGGCAGATTTAGGGCAGCAGCGATCTCCGGATGGGTCATCCCGGCCCCGTGGCCGAGCGACACACACAGGCGTTCCGCCTCGCTCAGGGTCTGCAGGGCCGCGTCCAGGTCGAACCGGCCAAGGGGATCGACACTCGACACCTGATCTTCTGCCGAATCTTCCGAAACATAGCGCGCCTCTTTCTCGCGTCGTTTGAGATAGAGGCGCGCGGCGATACGCTTGACCCAGGCCGCGAAGGTGCCCTCGCCCCGGAACTCGGTGCACCGCTCATAGGCCAGGATGAAGGCATCCTGGGCGATGTCATCGGCGAGAGAGGGCTGGGCCCCCATCCGCCGCAGTAGGGCCCGCACGGTCGACGAATGCCGCCGCACCAGTTCGCCGAACGCCCGCCGGTCGCTGGCCGCGGCCAGGGCGGCCAGCTCCACATCGTGCCGGTCGGACAGGCCGGGTTGGGTCATGGTCGTGTCCCCCTTCGATCCCGACCTCAGTCCCTGTTCTTGTTGAAGAAGCTCAGGATCAGGAAGGCCAGACCGATGGTCGCCGGAATGACGGCAAAGGCCAGCATACCGTCGCCAACATGGTCGCTCCACTCGCGCTCGCCCAGATTATTGATCAAGCTGAAGGCGGCGATGCCGATACCGACGGCCAGCCAGATGATGCCGCGGCGGATGTCCTTGGTGCGTGACGGCAGGTTCTTGGTGATGTCCTTGCTCAGCGCCTCGATCACTTCGGGCGGCAGGGGCTGGCCCTTGTCGATGGCGGTGCGAACCGTCGTCTGGATCTCCCGACGCTCGCGACTCTTCAGATAGCTGGGGCCGACAACGATCGCCACGATAGCGGCGAAGATGGTCCCGACGATGAAAATGGCGACGATGCCCTCGTCCATGGTTTGATCCTCTCAAGCGGCCTGAAACAGAATGTTCCCGGCTTCTATGGGGGAAGAGGCGCCGACAGGGTTGAACAGATGCGTCGCCCCGGGTGAAATCTTCGTAAGGTTGCCGCCGGCCGTACGGAGTATCGCGTCATGACCACCCGCCGTCGTCTGCTGGCCGCCCTCCCCGCCCTGTCGCTCGCCGCCTGCGCGACGGGCCGATCCGGTGGCTACGCCTCCGGCCTGACGGTCGCCACCTTCAACATCTGGCACGACCAGGGCGACTGGCCCGCGCGCCTGCCGCTGATCGAGGCCACCTTGCGAGCCGCCGACGCCGACGTCATCGGCCTGCAGGAAGTGCTCCAGAACGGCGACGCCCTGCCCAATCAGGCCCGGACGCTGGCCGACCGGCTGGGCATGCAGATGGTCTTCAGCTCGGTCGATGCCGAGGATCAGCCGCGCCGTTATGGCAATGCCCTGCTCACCCGTCTGCCGATCCTCGACGATGACTCGATCCGGCTGGAGCCGCTCGACGACTACCGCACCGCCCAGCGCATCCGCTGCCGCAGGGCCGACGGCACGGTGATCGACATCGCCAATACCCATTTCCACCACACGCCCGACGGCGGCGCCATTCGCGCCCGCCAGATCGCACACCTGCTGGACTGGCTGCCCGACGACGGCACACCGCTGATCCTGATGGGGGATCTGAACGCGCCGCTGGACAACCCCGAGATGGCCCCGCTGCGCGCCCGCTTTTCCGAGGCCCTGTGGACCCTGCATCCCGATCAGGCCGACCGCACCACGCTCAACACTGCGCTCGGCCACCGCTCGGTGCAGATCGACCATATCCTGTATGAGGCCGCAGCCTTCACCCCGGTCGAGGCCGCGATTGTTGGCGATCAGCCGGTCGGCGAGGTGTGGCCCTCCGACCACTTCGCCAAGGTCACGCGCTTCAGGACGGCCTGAACCGCCGCACCAGCAGGCCCGCCGTCACCAGTGTCAGCGCCGCCACCCCGCCGATCATGCCAACCTGTTCGGCCAGTGGCGCCAGCGCAGGCCCCATGACCCTCAGCACCGGCAGGGCAAACACGGTCAACAGACAGGCCACCAGCACCCACGGCAGCAGCGCCAGTTGGCTCATCCAGAAACGGCGGCGCGCCAGGCGCTCGGCCACGGCCAGCTCAAAGGTCGCATCACGCGGCCCGGGAGTTCCGGCCGCGAGGAAGGCTTTCAGTGTGTCATCCGGCGTCATGGGCGCCTCCCAGAACTGACAGAAGCCGGGCCCGACCTCTGCTGACGTGAGACTTGACCGTCCCGAGCGGCAGATTCAAGGCCGTGGCCGCCTCGGCATGCGACCAGTCCTGCGCCAGACACAGCAGCACACAGGCCCGCTCCGGCGGCGACAGGCCGCACAGGGCCCGGTCCAGCGACAGGGCGTCCTCGGGCTGGACGCCCGCCGGCACCCCCTGCCCCTCCAGCCAGGCCAGATCCCGGGCCGAACCCCGGCGTGTCGAGCGGATGCGGCTGAACGCCTTGCGCCAGGCGATGCCCATCAGCCAGGTGCGAAAGCCCTCGGCCCGCTTCAGCTCCGACAGCCGTTGCCAGGCGATCACCAGCGCTTCCTGCGCCAGATCGTCGGCCTCGGCCCAGCCGCCGCCCATCAGCGGCCGCAGAAACCCGCGCAGTGCCGCCTGATGCCGCTCGACCAGACGCGAAAAGGCCGCGTCCGACCCGGAACGGGCGGCCGCGACCAGTTCGGCATCGGATCGGGTGTCGATCACAGCCCTGCCCCGACACGGACCTCAGGATCGGTTGCTTCGCCGCCGTCCCAGCTTCATCAGGCCGGACACGAGGCAGGCCACGCCAACGGCCCCCAGTACCATGGCCACGATCAGAAAGGCGTCCGACTGGCCGTACATATTCGTCCAGCTGGCATAGCCGAACCCTGCCGCCAGCAAG
Organism: Brevundimonas sp. UBA2503; assembly: GCF_002341485.1. Lineage (NCBI taxonomy): Bacteria > Pseudomonadati > Pseudomonadota > Alphaproteobacteria > Caulobacterales > Caulobacteraceae > Brevundimonas > Brevundimonas sp. UBA2503. The sequence goes on from NZ_DDOD01000019.1 coordinate 25,633, forward strand.
CCCATCAGCACCACGGTGAACCAGGTGCCGTCGTCACCCCCGCTACTCGAGCCGGTTGCCCCGCTCCACATCTCGCTCTCGGAATCGATAGGCTTGTCCAGCACGCGCAGCAGCGCCTCGGGCGGCTCCTGCCCCTTGTCAGCATAGGTCTTCAGCAACTTCAGCGTCTCGCGCTGTTTGCGATAGTTCAGCCAACTGGAAAAGCCGCCGAACACGAACCACGCCATCGGGAACAGCAACCACCAGTACGAACGAAACAGGTCTTCCATCTCTCGATCTCCGCATCGGGCTCGTCGACAATCGACGGACCGGTTATGGTGTAGTCGTCACCCTGCGGCGGTTTGGATGCAGGGGCGCGCGACGTTATCCGAGCGCGGCGTTCCATTCCTCCGGCTTGAACCCGACCAGCAGAACCTCGCCCGCCTCCAGCACAGGTCGCTTGATCATCGAGGGCTGGGCCAGCATCAGGGCCACGGCCTTGTCAGAATCCAGATCGGCCTTGTCCGCCTCAGGCAGTTTGCGAAACGTCGTCCCGGCCCGGTTCAGCAGCTTTTCCCAGCCGACCCGCCCGACCCAGCCCCGCAGCCGCGCCTCCTCGACTCCCGCCTTCTTGTAGTCGTGGAAGGTGTAGGGGTGCCCTTCCCCCTCCATCCACACTCGCGCCTTCTTGACCGTGTCGCAGTTCGGAATGCCGTAGAGGATGGCGGTCATGGGAGGTCTCCAGAGAATCGCTTGAGCCCGATCCTGCCGACACAGTCCCTCGAGGGCCACCGCTTGCATTTAACTTATTGGTTTAATATAGTCGTCGCCACACCCCACTGGAGGACCCGCCATGACCTATGCCGATCCGAAATGTCGCCTGATCCCCTGCCTGTGGTTCGACCATCAGGGCGAGGAGGCCGCCAACTTCTATGTCTCGCTGCTACCTGACTCGCGCATCGATCACGTGACCCGCGCGCCGGACGACTATCCGGGTGGAAAGGCGGGTCAGGCGCTGGAGATCCAGTTCACCCTCGCCGGTCAGCCGTACTCGGCGCTCAACGGCGGGCCCTATTTCACCTTTACCGAAGCCATTTCCCTTCAGGTGATCTGCGACGATCAGGCCGAACTGGACCGGTTGTACGCGGCCCTGTCGGTTGTGCCCGAGGCCGAACAGTGCGGCTGGCTGAAGGACAAGTACGGCCTGTCCTGGCAACTGATTCCGCGGTCCATGCCGGCCATGCTGTCCGATCCGGATACGGCAAGGGCCAAGCGGGTCTTTCACGCCATGATGGAGATGAAGCGGCTCGACCTCGCCGCGCTCGAGGCCGCCTACTCCGACTGATCGTCGCCTGGCACGGCACAGAAGATGTCGTGGAGCATACCCATCAGGGCCTGCACCCGCGCATCGGCAATGGAATAGTAGATCGAGCGCGACTCCCGCCGGGTCTTGACCAGACCGGCCTGACGCAGCTCGGCCAGTTGCTGCGACAGGCCCGGCTGCTTCAGTCCCAGGTCGCGTTCCATCTCGCCGACCGCCCGCTCCTGATGCACAACGTGGCACAGGATCAGCAGACGCGTGGGATTGGCCATCTGCCGAAGCAGGTCGGCGGCCTCCGGGGCCTTGGCCTTCAGACGGACCATGGCCTGTACGTCAGGCAAGGGAAGGGTCTCGGCGCTCATGGCGTCCATATGGGGAGGCTGCGTCATCACGTCCAGATAATTACACACTTGCCGTAATTATGAAACTGTTTATATCGGGTCTCCACAGCACGGAGACTTCTGATGTCCGCGACCTCCCCCTCCCCCGACACCGCCAGAGACCATGCCGCCTCCGTGATCAGCGCGGCCCTCGCCGATCCGCGACAGCGCCCCGTGCTCAAATCCTTCTTCGACGACGCCACCTTTACCGTCAGCCACGTCGTGCATGACCCGGCGACGAAGAAGGCGGCCCTGATCGACAGCGTGCTCGACTTTGACCCGCCGTCGGGCCGCACCTCCCACGCCTCGGCCGATGCTCTCATCGCTTACGTCGAGGCCGAGAACCTGACCATCGAATGGCTGCTGGAAACCCACGCCCACGCCGACCACCTGTCGGCCGCCCCTTATCTTCAGGAAAAGCTGGGCGGACGTCTGGCCATCGGCCATGAAATCCTGACCGTCCAGGACGTGTTCGGGAAAATCTTCAACGAAGGCACCGAATTCCGCCGCGACGGCAGCCAATTCGACCAGCTTTTCAACGACGGCGACCGCTTCACCGTGGGCTCGCTCGAGGCCACCGTCCTGCATGTACCCGGTCACACCCCCGCCTGTCTGGCCTATGTGATCGGCGATGCGGTCTTCCCGGGCGACACCCTGTTCATGCCCGACTATGGCACCGCCCGTTGCGACTTCCCCGGCGGCGACGCCCGCACCCTCTATCGCTCGATCCATCGGCTGCTCAGCCTGCCGGACGAGGCGCGGGTGTTCCTGTGCCACGATTACAAGGCGCCCCCGGGCCGCACCGAGTTCGCCTGGGAAACCACGATCGGGGCCGAGCGCACCGGCAATATCCACGTGCGCGAAGGCATCAGCGAGGACGAGTTCGTCACCATGCGCACCCAGAGGGACGCGACCCTGGCCATGCCCCGGCTGATCTTGCCGTCGGTTCAGGTCAATATGAACGGCGGCCGCCCGCCCGAGCCGGAATCGAACGGCACCCGCTACCTCAAGCTGCCCCTCAACACCCTTTAGGACCCGAGCTTATGGAGCCCATCTCCTATATCTGGCCGCTGACCGGCGGCTTGCTGGTCGGCGCTTCGGCTGGCCTGTTCCTGCTGATGCATGGCCGCGTGGCCGGTATTTCGGGCCTGATGGCCAGTGGCCTGCGTCTGGGCGGCAGCGGCCCTCGCGGGCTCAGCCTCGGCTTCCTCGGCGGTCTGCTGGGCGGGGCCCTGCTGGCCGGTCTGGTGATCCGCACGCCCGAGGTCATCGTCACCTCCAGCCTCCCGCTGTTGATCGTCGGCGGTCTGCTGGTCGGATTCGGCACACGCTGGGGGTCCGGTTGCACCAGCGGTCACGGCGTCTGCGGTCTCGCCCGGCTGTCACCGCGTTCGCTGGCGGCGACCGCCCTGTTCATGGCGACCGCGGCCCTGACCGTCTTCGTCACCCGCCATCTGACGGGGATGATCTGAGATGCGTCTGCTCATCGCCATTGTCTGCGGCGTCCTGTTCGGCGCCGGCATGATCGTCTCCGACATGGTCAATCCCGCCCGCGTCCTGGCCTTTCTGGACGTGACCGGTGACTGGGACCCCTCGCTCGCCTTCGTCATGGGCGGCGCCCTGATCCCGTCCGGGCTGGCTTATCTGATCCACCGGCGGATGCACGCCCCCGTACTGGCTGACGAGTTCCGGGTGCCGACCAGCCGCCGGATCGACCGCCCCCTGATCGGCGGCGCCATCCTGTTCGGCCTCGGCTGGGGGCTGGTCGGCCTGTGCCCCGGCCCGGCGCTGGCCGCCCTGACCACCGCCAGCTGGCAGGCCGCGATCTTCGTCGTCGCCATGCTGGCCGGCATGACACTGTTCCGCTTCACTGCAGGCCGCTCGGCCTGACGCAACAAGACAATCAACGGAGGACATCATGGCCGGACGCCCGCTTGACGAGGGTCTCAGCACCTCACCCCAGATCGCACCGGAAGAGGTAGCCATCGTCGCCGCCGCCGGTTTCCGCGCGATCATCTCCAACCGCCCCGACGGCGAGGAGCCCGGTCAGCCCAGCGCGGCAGACATGAAGGCCGCTGCCGAAAAGCACGGCCTCGCCTTCCGCCACATCCCCGTCACCGGCGCCGGCATCGGCCCGGAGGACGTCGCAGCCATGGCCGACGCCCTCGACACCCTGCCCGGCCCGATTTTCGGCTTCTGTCGCAGCGGCACCCGGACTGCCATGCTGTGGGCGCTGTCCAGGGCGCCGTCCTCGGACCCCGACACCCTGATCGCCGCCGCGCGCGACGCCGGCTATGACCTGTCGGGCCTGCGTCCCCGGCTCTAAGGAGTCCCGCGTGGACCTTTCCCTCTTGCAGTACGGGCTCGGCGCGGCCGCCGGGGCGCTGGTCGGCTTTTCCCTCGGCCTCGTCGGCGGAGGTGGCTCAATCCTGGCCGTGCCCCTGATCGTCTATCTGGTCGGAGTGAAGGAGCCGCATCTGGCGATCGGCACCAGCGCGCTGGCGGTGGCCGCCAATGCCGCGCTCAATCTGATCCCCCACGCGCGTCACGGCACGATCAAATGGAAGATCGCCGGCCTGTTTGCTGCGGCCGGGGTCGTGGGTGCCATGCTGGGCTCGACCCTGGGCAAGGCCGTGGGCGGCCAGAAGCTGCTGGCCCTGTTCGCCGTGCTGATGGTGATCGTCGGCGTGCTGATGCTGCGCGGCCGCAAGGGCGACGGCGACCCGGATGTCACCCTGACCTCCGGCAATGCACCCAAACTGGTCGCCACCGGCACCGCCACCGGCATCCTGTCCGGCTTCTTCGGCATCGGCGGCGGCTTCCTGATCGTGCCCAGCCTGATGTACGCCACACGCATGCCGATCTTCTATGCGGTCGGTTCATCGCTGGTCGGCGTCACCGCCTTCGGGCTGACCACGGCGGCCAACTATGCCCTGTCCGGCTGGGTCGACTGGCCCTTGGCGGGGGTCTTCATCGGTGGCGGTCTGGTCGGTGGACTGATCGGCGCAGGCCTCGCAAAGACCCTCTCGACCCACAAGGGCGCGCTCAACACCGTCTTCGCCACCCTGATCTTCGTCGTCGCCGCCTATATGCTGTACCGCAGCGCCGGCGCGTTGGGGCTGATCGGGTAGGAGCTCACTCCCACTCGATCGTGCCCGGGGGCTTGGACGTCACATCATAGACCACGCGGTTCACGCCACGCACTTCGTTGACGATCCGCGTCGCGGTCTTGCCCAGGACGTCCCACGGGAACTCGAAGAAGTCCGCTGTCATGCCGTCGGTCGAGGTGACGGCGCGCAGGGCCAGCACCTTCTCATAGGTCCGGGCGTCGCCCATCACCCCGACCGTCTTGACCGGCAGCAGCACGGCGAACGCCTGCCAGATGTCATCGTACAGGCCCGCCTTGCGGATTTCGTCCAGATAGATGGCGTCGGCCTCCTGCAGGGTCGCGACGGCGTCCGGCGTGATTTCGCCGGGGATGCGGATGGCCAGACCCGGCCCGGGAAAGGGATGGCGGCCGACGAAAGCATCGCTCAGGCCCAGTTCGCGGCCCAGCGCCCGCACCTCGTCCTTGAACAGTTCGCGCAGCGGCTCGACCAGCTTCAGCTTCATATAGTCCGGCAGCCCCCCGACATTGTGGTGGCTCTTGATCACATGGGCCTTGCCGCTCGACGAGGACACGCTCTCGATCACATCGGGATACAGAGTCCCCTGGGCCAGGAATTCGGCGCCCTCGATCTTGCTCGACTCCCGGTCGAAGATTTCGATGAAGACCCGTCCGATGATCTTGCGCTTGGTCTCAGGGTCCGCCTGTCCGGCCAGTTCGCCGAGGAATTCCTTCGACGCATCCACTTGGATCAGCGGGATGTTATAGTGCTCCCGGAACAGGGTCGTTACCTGTTTGGCCTCATCCTTGCGCAGCAGGCCGGTGTCGACGAACACACAGGTCAGCTGGTCGCCGATCGCCTCATGGATCAGCACCGCCGCGACCGAACTGTCGACCCCGCCCGACAGGCCGCAGATCACCTTGGCGTCGCCGACCTGTTCGCGGATCTGGGCGATCTTCTCCTCGCGATAGGCCGCCATGGTCCAGTCGCCCTTCAGCCCGGCGATGCCGTGGGTGAAGTTCTTCAGCATCCGGTCGCCGCGCGGCGTGTGCATCACCTCGGGGTGGAACTGGATGCCGTAGAAGCGCCGCGCCTCGTCCCCGATCACCGCATAGGGCGAGCCGGGCGAGGTCGCGATCACATCAAAGCCCTCGGGGATGGCGACGATCTTGTCGCCGTGGCTCATCCAGACCGGCTCGTCCTCGCCGACGCCCGCCAACCCATCCAGCAGGGGCGAAGCCTTTTGCACGGTGATCTCGGCGCGACCGAATTCGCGGGTATGGCCGCCCTCGACCTTGCCACCCAGCTGCTCGCACATGGTCATCTCGCCATAGCAGATGCCCAGCACCGGAACGCCCGCCTCGAACACCGCCTGCGGCGCGCGCGGACTGCCCTCTTCGTGCACGCTCTCGGGCCCGCCCGACAGGATGATCGCCGCCGGGTTCATCGCCGCCATCGCGGCCTCGGCCTTCTGGAACGGATGGATCTCGCAATAGACCTTCGCCTCGCGCAGCCGCCGCGCGATCAGCTGCGTCACCTGACTGCCGAAATCGACGATCAGGACTTTCTGGTGTTCGGGCTGGCTCATGCGATCGGTTCCGGGGCGGCAGGTTGGGCGGGGTCTAGTCGGTCAGGTGCCGAACGATCAAGGGCGGCGGGGCCGTGCGCTTCCAGCACAGCCACCAGCCGGTCCCAGACGTTCGCAAGGTTTTCATCGACGTGATGCAGGGTGGACGTCCAGTCCTCCAGCGCCTTCAGCTCGGCCCGACCGTCCGACACCCCGCGCAGGGCGACCAGCGGCACATCGAACGTCTGCGCCGCCCGCACCAGCGCCCAGGTTTCCATATCGACCATCTCGGCACCGATGGCGTCATAGCCTGCGCCCGACACCACATCGGCGCCGGTCGACAGGGTCGCGGTCGGCACGCCAGGGATCGGGCACGGCAGCGGCAAAGTCGCCGGCAGGTCCGACAGCGGCGTCACCCCCTTCGGAAATCCCAGCGCGCTCGCGTCCATGTCGCGGTACTCGACCGAGTGCGCCTGATAGACCGCCGCATGCTCCAGCGTCCGCGATCCGCAGGACCCCAGCGACACGATCAGATCAGGCCGCTCACCCTTCGCCTCCAACCGGGCCAGGGCCGCCGTCAGAGCGACTGCGGCCTCAACGGGACCGATGCCGGTCATCAGCGGCTGGATGCGCGCCCGCAGATCCGCGCCATACTCGGCCAGTGCCGCCATGACCGGAAGCACCGTGACCGCGCCATAGCGTTCCAGCCGTGCCGTCATTCTCCTCGCTCATAGGCGGCAAAGAAGAAGCCGTCGGTCCCGGTCGAGCCGGGCGACAGCCGCACCCGCGCCTGCGGGCCCTCGGCCCACGGGGGTGTCACCGGCACCGGCCGGAAACCGGGGTTGGCCGCCTCGAACGCATCGAGGCTGGCCTCATTCTCGCGGGTCAGCAGCGAACAGGTCACATAGACCAGCCGCCCGCCGACCTTCACCAATTTGGCCGCCTGCCCCATGATCCGGACCTGCAGGGCGTGCAGCCGCTCGACCTCGTCCGGCTTCAGCCGCCAGGCCTCTTCCGGATGCCGCCGCAGCGTGCCCGAGCCCGAGCACGGCGCATCGACGAACACCAGATCGGCCTCGCCGTTCAGGGCCTCGGCCCCGCCACCGTTCTGGCCCAGCAGCCCCAGCTCGGCCTCGACCCCGGCCCGCGCCAGACGCGGCTGGATGTTGTCCAGCCGCTTTTGCACCACATCACAGGCGACCAGCCGGCCCCTGCCCTGCATGGCCTGGGCCAGCGCCAGCGTCTTGCCGCCGCCGCCCGCGCAATAGTCCACGACCGTCATCTCCGGCCGGGCATCCGCCAGCCAGGTCACCACCTGACTGCCCTCGTCCTGAACCTCAAAGCGTCCGGCCTTGAAGCCCTCCAGCGCCTGAATGTTGGGCGGCGGCTCCGACGTCAGGCGCAGTCCCCACGGCGACCAGGGCATGGGCTCGGGTGACAGGCCGGCGGCGCGCAGCTCGGCTTCGACATCCTCGACCGTGGCCACGGCGCCGTTGATGCGCAGGTCGATCGGCGCGCGCGGCGCCATCAGGGCGTGGGCTTCAGCGGCCCAGCCCTCGCCAAAGGTCGCCTTCAGATCCTCGACCACGAATTCGGGCAGGCCCGCCTCGACCCAGCCGGGCAGCTCGCTGTCCTTGATCGCCAGCCGTCCGCGCTCGTGTTTCGACAGCGGCCCCGGGCCATAGCCCTCGCCCGTGTGCAGCGCCTCGATCTCTTCCAGCGACAGACCGTCCAGTGTGGCCAGCGACCCGATCACCAGCGCCCGCCCGTCCTCGCGTCCGCCCATGATCCACGACAGACGTCCGCGCGCACGCAGGACCTTATAGACCCGGTCGGCGATCGCCTTGCGGTCCTTGGACCCGGCATAGCGGTTCTGCTGGCCCCAGGCCTTGACCACCACCTCGGCCGGTTGGCGTCCCTGGGCGATGGAGTCCAGGATGGAGGCGGCGGCGGCGAGACGGGCAGCAGGGGTCATTCAGCTCTTTCAGACAAACAGGGCGGCGATGATCATGACCAGACCGGCCAGGCCACCCATCCACACCAGACTGCGCACATAGGGCACGCCAAAGGCATAGAGCGGCACATAAAGGAGACGCGCCGCCAGATAGAGGTGAGCGCCCCACGCCGTCAGCTCACCGGTCTTGTCGGCCACCACCGCCATCAGCACAGCAGCGATGAACAGCGGCAGGGTCTCGAGCAGATTGTCCTGCGCCCGCTTCAACCGTCCGGCCAGCTTGCCCGGAGGCGGCGGATTGCCGTCGCGCGGCCCGGCATTCCACTTGCCGCCCAGCTCGGCGGTACGCGCAGCACCCGCGGCCAGAATCTGGACCAGCGCCAGCACCAGTGTGGCGGCCAGTACGATAAACTCAGGCGTCATATCCATGGCCGAAACCCTCCCCTAGCCCTGCCGATAGTTGGGCGCTTCACGCGTGATCATCACGTCATGGACGTGACTTTCCCGCAGGCCCGCATTGGTGATGCGCACGAACCGGGCGCGCTTCTGATACTCGTCAATGGTCGCCGCCCCGACATAGCCCATGGCGGCACGCAGGCCCCCGACCATCTGATGAAGCACCGGCGAGATCGGCCCCTTGTAAGGCGTCTGTCCCTCGATACCCTCGGGCACCAGCTTTTCGGACGAGACCTCTTTCTGGAAGTAGCGGTCTGCCGAGCCACGGGCCATGGCCCCGACCGAGCCCATGCCGCGATACGACTTGTAGGACCGGCCCTGGTACAGGAACACCTCGCCCGGGCTTTCGTCGGTGCCCGCGAACATCGAGCCCATCATGGCCACGCTCGCCCCGGCCGCAATGGCCTTGGCCAGGTCGCCCGAATATTTGATGCCGCCGTCGGCGATCACCGGCACGCCCGTGCCCATCGCCGCGCGCGCCGACTCCATAATGGCGGTCAGCTGCGGCACGCCGACGCCGGCCACGATCCGCGTGGTACAGATGCTGCCCGGCCCGATCCCGACCTTGACCGCATCAGCCCCGGCATCGATCAAGGCGCGCGCGCCGTCATAGGTGGCGACGTTTCCGGCCACGATCTGCACCCGGTTGGTCTCGCGCTTGATGCGTTCCACCGCCCGCGACACCTGCACCGAATGGCCATGCGCCGTATCGATCACGATCACATCGACGCCTGCCTCCGCCAGCGCCAGTGACCGCTCATAGCCATTGTCACCAACGGTCGAAGCCGCACCGACCAGCAGCCGTCCCTGATCGTCCTTGGCGGCGTGCGGGTGGGCCTGGGCCTTTTCGATGTCCTTCATGGTGATCAGGCCGGTGGCGCGCATGTCGCCGTCGACCACGATCACCCGCTCGATCTTGCGCTCGCGCAGGATGGCGATGGCCTCATCGCGCCCCGTCCCTTCCGGCACCGTGTACAGCGGCTCACGCGTCATCAGCTCGGCCGCCTTGCGATCCGGAGAGGTATCGAACCGCATATCGCGGTTGGTCAGCATACCGACCAGCCGGCCCGTCTCGCGGTCCACCACCGGAAAGCCCGAGATCTTTTTCCGCGCCACGATGTCGCGCACCTCGCCCAGGGTCGTGTCCGGGTGAATGGTCACCGGATTGATGACCATGCCGCTTTCATAGCGCTTCACCACGCGCACCTGTTCGGCCTGCTCCTCGACCGTCAGATTGCGATGCAGCACGCCCAGACCGCCCGCCTGCGCCATCGCAATGGCCAGCCGGCTTTCGGTCACCGTGTCCATGGCCGAGGACACCAGCGGGATGTTCAGCGTCAGGCTACGCGTCAGCCGTGTCGAGACATCCGTCTCGGCGGGCATGACCTCGGACTCTGCGGGTTCGAGCAAAACATCATCGAAGGTTAGGCCTTCGCGTATCTCCATGAGGAGTCTCCGTTTTGCGGGCCGCGTATAGCGGTGAGCGCCCCGACTCGGCAAGGGGCAATCGTGTCCGCCCTGCGCCTTATGGCCACGATAGAATTTATGTCGTTGCAACCGTTGCTGATCCCAACCATTTTCCGGGGCGATGGTGCGACTGATCCTCAACACGGCGCGCAGCCTGGCGCTCAAGATCGCCAGCTATGGCGTGATGCACCTGGTGGTGGCCATTCTGGTCGCCTATGCCCTGACCCGCGACTGGCGGCTGGCGCTGGCGGTCGGCATGGTCGAGCCCTTCTTCCAGACCATCGCCTATTCGATCCACGACCGCGTCTGGCACCGGATTGAGCGCCGCAAGCGACTGACCCGGTTCGAGGAAACGGCCGAGGCCTTCACCGCCCGTCTGGAACTGATGGACGCCCGCGAACAGACCCGCTCGCACGGACACGCGGGCCACAGCCACGCCCTGCCGAGCTCGTTCAAACAGATTGCCATCAAGACCCTGACCTATGGCCTGATGCATTTCGTGGTGGCCGTGGCCGTCGCCTATGCCATCACCCGCGACATCGGCATCGCCCTGGCCATCGGCATCGTCGAGCCGCTGGTCCAGACGCTGTTCTTCACGGTTCACGACCGTATCTGGAACCGGATCGAGGCCCGCCGCGCCAAAAAGTCCAAGGATCTGGCCGCGGCCTGATTCCCGACCCGCTCAGCGCGGCCGGTGCCGGTTCATCGCCACCAGAAACACCTCGGCGCTGTCCTTCCGGCTGGACGCCGGCTTGACGTATTTCACCGTCTCGAACTCGGCCCGCAGCCGGGCCAGTACGCCGCCGGCATCACCGCCCTGAAAGTTCTTCGACACGAAATGCCCGCCCGGCTTCAGGGTGCGAATGGCAAAGTCGGCGGCGATCTCGATCAGGGCGATGATCTTCAAATGGTCGGTCTGGCGGTGGCCAACGGTGTTGTGCGCCATGTCCGACAGGACCAGATCGGGCGCCCCGCCCAATAGGTCGATCATCTGCTGGTCGACCCCCGCGTGCGTAAAGTCGGCCTGGATCATGGTGGCCCCGGGCACCGGCTCGACCGGCAGCAGGTCGACACCCACCACGGCGCCCGCGCCGCGCTTGACCGCCACCTGGGCCCAGCCGCCCGGCGCTGCGCCCAGATCGATGACCCGCGACCCCGGCTTGATCAGGTGAAACCGGTCGTCGATCTCCAGCAGTTTGAAAGCCGCCCGGCTGCGCCAGCCCTCGGCCCGCGCCCGCTCCGACCATTTGTCGGCCAGCTGCCGCTTGATCCACTGCTGGCTGGACATGGACTTGTCGTCCGCGGTCTTCATCTTGGTCCCCATGCCCCGGCCCGCAGCGGTGCCCGCCGTCGGCAGACGCACCATCTTGCGACGGGGGGGAGACTTTTCATCTTCACTCATGACACCCGACATAGCGCCCCACGCGTTCAGCCGCTATGACCCCGCCACGACAAAAGGAGCCCGTATGACTGAACAGACCCTCACCTTCACGCTCGACACCGGCAATGACACCGGCGGTGACGTTGTTATTCGCCTGCGCCCGGACCTGGCGCCCGGCCATGTCGCCCGTATCACCGAACTGGCCAGCGAAGGCTTTTACGACGGCGTGGTCTTCCACCGCGTCATCCCCGGCTTCATGGCCCAGGGCGGCGATCCGACCGGCACCGGCACCTCGGGCTCGAAAAAGCCGAACCTGAAGGCCGAGTTCTCGGCCGAGCCGCACGTGCGCGGTGTCTGCTCGATGGCCCGTACCAACGACCCGAACAGCGCCAACAGCCAGTTCTTCATCTGCCTGGACGACGCCACCTTCCTCGACCGGCAGTACACTGTCTGGGGCGTGGTCGAGTCGGGCATGGAACACGTCGATGCCCTGCCCAAGGGCGAGCCGCCGCGCGCCCCCGGCAAGATCGTCAAGGCGACGGTCAGCTGATCTGAGACACCGCGACCGGGCGGGGTGACGTCAGTCCCCCGCCCACCAGCGAAAGCCCACCGCCTGTGGCGGCGCATCGCCAAGGCTGAGCGTGCCGTTCAGCACCGCCCCCTCCGCGCCCAGATTGCGGCGCGCGGTCGCCAGGGCCTCGTCGTTCAGTTGCGCATCCAGCTGCACAATGCCGATTTCCTCGGACACCCCGACAAAGCGCAGCATGCCGTTCTCCACGCTGTAAAAGCGTGGCAGCACCCGCACCCGGCCGGTGCGGACCTCCCCCAGTTCGGTCTGCACCACGGGGCTGGTCTCATCGACGAACTCCAGCATCACCGGCGCGAACTGCCCCTCGCGGGTACCGCCTTCCCAGGCGGTAAAGTCCTGCTGCTGCCCCAGGAAGACGTGGTCCAGCCGCCAGGGCCCCTGACGCACCTCGGTGGTCGGCATGTAGAAGCCCGACACATCGTCCTGAAGGTCGTTCGAGAAGCCTTCCGGCAGATCGGCCGTGTCGACCGACCCGTTGGCGGCCGGGGCATCGGCCGGCTCCAGCGGCGGCTCGCACCCGGCCAGCACCAGCGCCGCAACCCCACAGCCCACAAGGGCGATCCGTCGGAACATCATCGGCTGGCTCTCCTGCACGTCAGCGGCTCATGCCGGTGTCAAGCGCCCGGAACGACTGGATGGACAGATCGGTCGCATTCCGGAACACCGTCGGCGTGATCCGCTCTGCGTCGTCGCTGGGCTTGTGATAGTCCGGGTGAAAGTCGACGCCCAGATACAGGAAGGGCACCCCTGCCGCGTAAAAGGCCCCGTGGTCAGAGGCGCTGACCCAGTTGTCCGCCCCTGTGTCCTGCGGCGTGTCCTTGCCGAACGCCAGCGACACCGACCCGATCGGCCCGATCCCCTCCAGCAGGGGCCGCAGGGTCGGGTTCTGATAGGTGCCGGTCACCCACAGATAGCCGTCGGTCTCGGCCCGCGCCGTCATGTCGAAATTCAGGTTCAGCGCGATCGATTCCAGCGGGAATGGCGGCGCCTCGACGAAATGCTTCGCCCCCAGCAGGCCGCGCTCCTCGCCGTCGAAGGCGACAAACAGCACGCTGTGCTCGGGCGGATTGGCCTGCAGATATTCAGCCAGCGCCAGCAGGGTGGCCACACCCGAGGCATTGTCGTCCGCCCCGTTGTAGATCTCGCCGCCATACATCCCGACGTGGTCATAGTGGGCCGTCACGACGATATAGCGATTGCCGACCCGCGTGCCGGGGATCAGGCCAAGGATGTTCACGCCATTGAAGGTCTTGCGCCCTTCATGCGACCGCCCCTCGGCACTGAACGGCTGGAACCGCCCCATCGGCGGGGCGGCAATGCCGATCTGCTCAAAGCGCGAGACGATGTAGTTTCGGGCTCGCTCGCCGCCCGGCGTCCCCGCCCCGCGTCCCTCCATATCGTCGGCGGCCAGGGTCGTTAGATCGGCCCACAGCTGGGACGACACGACCGGATCAGGTCCGGCAGTCGTCTCTGTCGTGCCGGGCACACAGGCGGACAGGGCCCCGGCGGCGATCAGGGCCAGCACGGCAGACGCGGATTTCGACAGACGGCGCATGAATCCTCCGGACAACACTCCTGGCGACCCTAGACGCGGCCGCGACCGCCGTCAGATTAACTTCCTGTCATCGGCGCTGGGAAGGCACGCTGACGATGCTAGACAGAGGCGACCAGATTCCCGGACCTGACCATGACCGACCCTTCCGCCTCCCCCGATATCGAGACCCTGACCCTCGATCAGGCCCGCACGGAGCTGGCGCAGCTGTCGGCCGAACTGGCGCGCCACGACGCCCTCTATTTTGCCGAGGATGCGCCCGAGGTCTCCGACGCCGCCTACGATGCCCTCAAGCGCCGGGCCCTGGCCATCGAGGCCCGCTTTCCCGAACTGACCACCGCCGACAGCCCCTCGACCCGCGTCGGCGCCACCCCCTCCGGCACCTTTGCGGCCGTACGCCACGGCGTACCCATGCTGTCGCTCGACAATGCCTTTGACGAGGGCGACATCGCCGACTTCGTCGCCCGGGTCCGGCGCTTCCTGGCCCTCGACGCCGACACGCCCATGGCCTTCATCGCCGAGCCCAAGATCGACGGCCTGTCCGCCAATCTGCGCTATGAAAAGGGCGAGCTGGTCGTCGGCGCCACCCGGGGCGATGGCCGCGAGGGCGAGGACGTGACCGCCAATCTGCGCACCCTCGCCGACATTCCCGACCAGCTGTCCGGCAGCGGCTGGCCCGATGTCATTGAGGTGCGCGGCGAGGTCTATTGCCCCACCGCCGACTTCCTCGCCTTCAATGCAGAGGCCGAGGCTGCGGGCCGCCGCACCTATGCCAACCCCCGCAATTTCGCCGCCGGTTCGCTGCGCCAGAAGGACCCGGCCATCACGGCCACCCGGCCCCTGCGCTTCTTCGCCTATGGCTGGGGCGAGTTTTCTGATGATTTCGCCGAGACCCAGAGCGACGCCATCGACCGGCTGGCCGACTGGGGCTTTCCCGTCAACGACCGGCGCCGCGTGGTCGAGGACGCCGCCGGCCTGCTCGACGTCTATCGCAGGCTCGACACCGACCGCGCCCGGCTCGGCTATGACATCGACGGCGTGGTCTACAAGGTCGACCGGCTGGACTGGCAAAAGCGCCTCGGCTCCACATCGAAAGCTCCACGCTGGGCGGTCGCCCATAAATTTGCTGCGGTCAATGCACAGACGCTACTGGAAGACATCGAAATCCAAGTCGGACGAACGGGGGCCCATACTCCTGTGGCACGTCTGAAGCCGGTGACAGTCGGAGGCGTAGTGGTGCGAAATGCCACCCTGCACAACGCCGACGAAATTGCTCGCTTGGACGTTCGACCCGGCGACACTGTCGTTATACAGCGCGCTGGTGACGTCATTCCTCAGATCATCGGAATTGTGCCGGATGACCTCCACGCCTCTAGGCAGGAATTCGACTTTCCAACCTATTGCAGCTGCCCCCTCAAGACCGAGCTGGTTCGCGAGATCACGGGAGCGGGAGATGAGAGTGTCGTGCGACGCTGCCAAGGCGAACTAGCATGCCCATACCAGCGCAAGGAAATGTTGAAGAACTTCGTCGGAAAGCGTGCTTTCGACATTGAGGGACTCGGCGAGCGCCAGCTGGAGTTTTTTTTGGAGCGCCAGTGGGTTTCCGAACCTTCCGACATCTTCCGGCTAGCGCGTGACCCGCGAATGCTTGCTGAACTGCAGGCAGAACCGCGCTACGGTGAGACCAGCGTTCAGAATCTCGCTAGCGCGATCGAGGCACGGCGGGATATCGGTCTAGAGCGTTTCATCGTCGGGCTTGGCCTCAGGAACATTGCGACGGAAACTGCGCGCGACCTCGCAGTTTACGCGGGTAGCTATCTTACTTTCGAGAAGCTCGTCGATGAACTCATTGCTGTTGGAGAGCGTCGTTGGGTCGAGCTAGCTGACTACATTGCCGACAAGCTCAACATTGAACGCCTATCCGGACACGATCCTTGGGCGCTGGCGGCCAGCATCCAGTCCACTGTCGAAGAGTCGCGTATCGCTTCTCGTCATCTTGAGGGCATACCGAAGGTTGGGCCGAAGACAGCTAGAAAGGTTGTGATAGATTTCTGGGCTCATAAGATGAACGGGAGGGATCCGAAGGCATTCAAGCTCCCCGCCGCCCTACTTTCGGGGCAGCGGCAGTTGGCTGGATTCAGTTCCGACGACAAAGTCATCGAAGCTCTTGATCGATATATCCCGAGGTATCGGAAAACGTGGCTCGGCTTGGCATCCTTCCTTGCCGGGCGTCATATCGCACACGATAACTTCGACGACCGTCAGTTGCTGCCGCTTATAAGTCACGTGCCGGATCGGGTGGACAGCATCGGAGAAGCCTATCGCAGCGTCATAGCGCTGGATGGGATCCGACTAGCTTCGCTGACGACGCTTGCCGCCTTCTACCAGTCACCCAAAACTTACCCCCTTGTGTCGCGTCTCCTTGCCCAAATTTCGGTCAGAGACGCGGAACGTCCTCAATCCGACACCGCCATTAGCGGGAAGACGGTCGTTTTCTCTGGTTCGCTTGAGCGCTTCACCCGCGACGAGGCCAAGGCCCGCGCCTCATCCCTCGGCGCCAAGGTCTCCGGGTCGGTGTCGAAGAAAACCGACTATCTGGTCGCGGGCCCGGGCGCCGGCTCCAAGCTGGCCGAGGCCCAGAAGCACGGCGTCACCGTCCTCACCGAAGACGAATGGCTGGCGCTGATCGGCGGCTAGCGGTTCAGCGCCCGGATGGTGGGCGAGGCGTCCAGCGCGGTGTCCTCGACCGGGTCGGCCTGCAGCGACAGATGCGCAAACATGGTCCGGGCGCCATCCAGGTCGGCGCCTGACAGCACGGCGGGATAGGCCCCCTGCCCCTCGACCAGCGGCAGCAGGGTCAGGCTGACCCCGTTCAACACATTGCCGCCGATCACCGCCACCGTGTCCTCGCCCACCCGCACCACCACGTCGCAGTGGCTGCCGACATAGCGGCCCAGGTCCCGCCGTCGGTCCGCAAGGTTGCGATAGTTGACCCCGCCGCGAGAGTTGCACAGCAGATCCCCGGGCATGACCGCCACCTCGCCCGGATCATGGGCGACATAGGCCGCATTCGGCCGCTCGCCGTCGCGCGCCCGGATCGCCTGATCGATATAGACCCGGTGGGAAATATCCCGCTCGAACTGGGCCATCTCGCCCAGCCCGGCCTCGCACATCACCCAGCTGATGAAGGCCGCCGACCACGGCTCGACCCAATTGATCTCGCCCTCGCCGTCCCGCCACTGGCGGTTCTGGCGGAACAGGATGTCGGCCCCGTCCGGCGTCGCGCTCCAATAGCCGGCGACGGTCGCGGCCAGCCCCGGCGTATGCTCCCAGCGCCCCACCGCCACGATGGCCCGGTCCTGCTCAGGCGCATCCAGCTGCGGATTGAGCGCATCCGGCAAGACCCCGTCCGGCAGGCGACGCTCACGCACGCCGCGCAGATCGATGGTCTGAAAGCCGAACACGCCCCATTCCCGGACCGCGATATCGACAATCCGCCGCCGCGCCCATTCGGTCGGACCCACCCGGCACCCGGGCTGCACGATCCGCATCGCCCCACGCCGTCCCTCAACGCGCTCGGCGGGCGGAATGACATCGAAGGTCTCACGCGGCAGCCGATCCACACCCTGCGCCGCGACAGGGCCGGCAAGGGCCCACAGCGCAAGGAGGATCAGAGCACCGCGCACTGCACCGTCAGCCAGTCGAGGACCGCGCCGTCCAGCAGCGGCCCGACCTTGGCCAGCACCTCGGCGTGATAGGCATCGACATAAGCCCGCTCATCGGCCGTCAACAGATCGACGTCGATCAGTCGGCGATCCAGCGGCGCCAGGGTCAGTTGTTCGAAACCGTGCATGGGCCGCTCGCCGCCGTCGATGGCCTCGGGCGGCGTCACCACCTGCAGCGTCTCGATGCGAATGCCCCAGTGCCCCTCGCGGTAATAGCCGGGCTCGTTCGACACGATCATGCCGGTCAGCAGCGGCTGGGTGTTGACCGCCTTGGCGATCCGCTGCGGCCCCTCATGCACCCCCAGATAGCTGCCGACGCCATGGCCCGTGCCGTGGTCATAGTCGTGCCCGGCCATCCAAAGCGGGTGGCGCGCCAGGGCGTCCAACTGGTGCCCCGTCGTGCCCTCTGGAAAGCGCACTACGGCCATGGCGATATGGCCCTTCAGCACCAGGGTGAACATGCGCCGCTTATCGTCCGAAGGCTCGCCCACCGCGATCGTCCGCGTCACATCGGTCGTGCCGTCCAGATACTGGCCGCCGCCGTCGACCAGCAGCAGCGAGCCCTTCTCCATTCGGCGAATCGTGCGCGTCACCGGCTTGTAGTGCGGCAGGGCTCCGTTCGGGCCCGACCCGGCAATGGTGTCAAAGCTCAGGTCCATCAGGGCACCTGTCCCCTCGCGGAACTGCTCCAGCTTTTCGACTACAGCCCGCTCGTCGGGCAGGGTCTGTTGCGCCTCGGTGTCCAGCCAGTGGAGGAACCGGGCCAGCGCCGCCCCGTCGCGGATATGGGCCTGACGCGACCCCTCGATTTCCACCGGATTCTTGACCGCGCGCGGCAGGGTGCAGGGATCTTGCCCGCGCACGACGGTACCGCCCGCCGCTTCCACCCGGTCGAAATACCAGGCCGCGCTCTGGCCCGGATCGATCAGCACCGCACGACCGGACGTCTCGTCCAGCGCGGCGGCCAGGGTGTCCGGATGCTCCAGCGTCACATCTTCGCCCAGCCAGCCGGGCAGTTCATTGGTCACCTTGGCCGGATCCAGGTACAGGCGCGCGCGCCCGTCGCCGTCGATCAGCGCCTGCCCCAGCGGCAGGGGCGAGCGGATCACATCGCCGCCGCGAATATTGAACAACCACGCCACCGAGGTCGGCGCCGTCAGCAGCGCCATATCGGCCCCGGCCTCGTCGATGGCCCTGCCGATCCGGGCGCGCTTGTCGGCGGCATCCTCGCCCGCATACTCCAGCGGATGCGGCACCACCGGCGCCTGCGGCTGGGCCGGACGCTCTGCTCCCCAGGCACTGTCCAGCGGATTGCTGTCGACCGGCTTCAGCGTCACGCCCGCGCGCTTGGCCGTTTTCTGCATCCGGGTGAGGGCATCGGGGCTGTGCAGACGCGGATCGTATCCGACGACCGAGCCCTTGGGCTGTTCGGACAGATAGCGGGCCACCGCCGTCTCGTTGAAGTCGCGCAGTTCGAACTGGCCCTGATCGACCTGGGCCTTGACCTGCACCGTGTAGCGACCGTCCGCGAACACCGCCGCCTTGTCCTTCATCACAACGCCGGCGCCGGCCGAGCCGGTAAAGCCTGATATCCACGCCAGCCGGTCATTGGCCGCCGGCAGATACTCATTCTGGTGCTCGTCCTCGTGCGGCACCAGAAAGCCGTCGAGGCCCTGGGCCTGCATCTCGCGTCTCAGAAGCGGCAGGTGGCGCGCACCAAAGCCGGGGTCGGTGGTCTCGTCGAATGTCTGTCTCATGCGGCCAGACTTAACACCCCCAGCCCCGCAATTGGGAGGGGGCGACCGGAGGGAATTCTACCCCCCGCGGCGCAGCACCAGCGCGCTCCAGGCATCGCGATGAATTCGCCGCTCCAGCCGGAAGCCCTTGGACGTATAGGCCGCCGTCACCCGGCGCTCCTGCGTCCGCAACAGACCCGACAGGATGGCGACCCCACCCGGCAAGAGGGCCGTCCGGATCGGCTGCGACAGCGCCACCAGCGGCGGCGCCAGAATATTGGCGAACACCAGATCGTAGGGCCCCTGCCCCCGCACCTTCTGGTCGTTCAGGCCTGAGGCGTGGACGAAGCTGGCCTTGGCCTGATTGAGGGCGGCATTCTCATTGGCAATCCGCACCGACGGCGCGTCGATGTCGGTGCCGAGGGCCACCCGGCTGCCGGTCTTCGCCGCCGCGATGGCCAGCACACCCGTGCCCGCGCCCACATCCAGGACCCGCTCGAACCGCTCGCGCTTCAGCAGTTCGTCAAACGCGATCAGGCACCCGACCGTCGTGCCGTGATGGCCGGTGCCGAAGGCGGCCCCCGCATCGATCTTCAGGTTCACCGTATTCAGCGGCACCCGCCCCTGATCGTGGGCCCCATAGACGAAGAACCGACCCGCCCGGACCGGCGGCAGGCCCGACAGCGACATCGCCAGCCAGTCGGCATCGGCCAGATCCTCAACCGTGGTCGTCAGCGCCGCATCGCCCTTCAGCGACGTCACCAGCCGCTCGATCTCATCGGCTGTCGTCGGAAAGGCATCGATGCGCCAGATGCCCCGATCCTCATCCTCCTCGAGGATGGAATAGGTCACACCCTCCAGCATCGGGTCGGCATCCCACTCGGCGACGCGGGCTTCGGTTGCATCGCGCGACCCATGTGCGATTATTTGAATTGCGGACTCTGACATTTCTCAGACGTCGCTATCATCGCGAATCGATTGCATCGTCGGCGCGGCGTCTCGCGTCACATTCATCCGAGGGGTCGGGGAATACATGGCCAAGGTTCCATCCAAGTCGAGTACGTCCAGCACGGGCGCAAAAGCATCTGCGGCTTCCAAGCCTAAAGCGGCACCGAAGTCCACGGCGAAAACGACGGCCAAGCCCGCCGCCGCCAAGCCTGCCGCTGCCAAGGCCGCTCCGGCCAAGGTCCCCGCGAAGGCCGTGAGCAAGCCTGCCGCCGCCAAGCCCGCCGCCAAGGCGCCGGTGGCGAAGAAGCCCGCTGCCGCCGCCAAACCGGCCGCCGCCACCAAGCCCGCCGCTGCGAAAAAGCCGGCTGCGAAACCGGCTGTGGCCAAGGCTCCGCCTGCCGCGAAAAAGCCCGCCGCCGCGCGCGCAACTCCGGCCCGGCCCGCCGCCGCCAAGAAGGCCGCCACGCCGCGCGCCGCAGCCAAGCCCGTCACCACGCCCAAGGCGGCAGCCGTGACCCCGGCGCCCGTCCATCCGGCGCCCAGCCCGGCTCCGTCGCCGGCGCCCGCTGCCAAACCTGCCGAAAGCAAAAGCTTCGTCGGAAAGATCTTCGACGCCATCTTCGGCAAGCGCTGATCGGCTGATCGCAAAAGAAAACCCCCGCCGGTATCGCTCCGGCGGGGGTTTTCAATTCGGCTGTCAGCAGCGTCAGGCGGGCGGCAGGTCCTCGCCAAGGATGGCCATCTCGAACATGAACGAGCCATCGCCGTCCTCGTCCTCGAAGACCAGGCCGATGAACTCGTCATCCACATAGACCTCGACCGAGTCGGCCGTCTTGCGGGGCTTCAGCTTGATGCCGCCATGATTGAAGGTGCGCTTCAGATAGGTTTCGAGGCGCTTCTGGTCTGACTCGTTCACGGCATGCCTTTCAGAGTTCGTTCGGCGCGGACCCTAGAGAAGCGGACCCGCGAGGGAAAGCCCGTCCGGGCTAGATGACAAAGTCATACACAATGTCGGCCAGGGTGTGGTCCATGGTCCGCGCGGGCGTGGCGTCGGTCGGGCAGTTGACCAGTCGCGCGGGCACACCCGCCACCGTGCACCCCGCCGGCACCGGCTTCAGCACCACCGAACCCGAGGCCACCTTGGCATAGTCGCCGACCACAATATTGCCCAGCACCTTGGCCCCGGCGCCCAGCAGTACGCCCTTGCCGATCTTGGGATGTCGGTCGCCGCGCCCGGCGCCAGTGCCGCCCAGCGTCACCGCGTGCAGCATCGACACCTCATCGCCCACCACCGCCGTCTCTCCGATCACAATGCCGGTGCCGTGGTCGAGGAACAGGCCCGATCCCATCTGCGCGCCCGGATGGATGTCGACCTGGAACAGTTCGGAAATCCGGCTCTGGAAGTGCAGGGCCAGGGTCTCGCGCCCCTCCAGCCAAAGCCAGTGCGCCACCCGCCAGCCCTGCAGCGCCTGAAACCCCTTGAAATACAGGAACGGCTGCAGCAGCGACCGGATCGCCGGATCGCGCTCCTCGACCGCCTGCAGGTCCGCCTCGGCCGCCGCGACAATCCCCGGATCGACCTCGAATGCCGCCAGGCACACCTCGCGCACCGTCATGGCACCCAGCTCGGCATCGCCCAGCTTGCGCGCAATCTGAAAGCTCAGCGCGGCACCCAGATTACCATGGGACAGGATCACCGCATTCATCTGCGAGGCCAGATCCGGCTCGTCGCGAGACGCCTGCTCGGCGGCCCGGCGCAGCTGGGCCCACAGGTCAGACGCTTCGGGAACAGCCTCCAGTCGGGGCTCCGGTCGGGGCGTGGCCATGCATCCTCACTCTTCGGTTCAGCGCGAAAGATAGGCTCCCGCCCGCCGAATCGCCACCCCGCCCACTGGCGGGGCCCACGTCGCGCGCCTAGCTACAGCGTATGACCGAGCTTGCCGCCCCCCTCGCCCTGCCCCGCCGCGATCCGGCGCTGATCGAATACCTGCAACAGCGCCGCTCGGCCCCGGCCCAGGCGCTGGCCGCCCCCGGCCCGTCCGAGGCTGACCTTGATGCCATCCTGACCATCGGCCTGCGCACCCCGGACCATGGCAAGCTCTTCCCCTGGCGGCTGGTGGTCCTGACCCCCGACACCCGCAAAGCCCTCAGCCACTCTCTCAGCCCCCTCGCCGATGACCAGCCCGACCCCGACAAGGCCCGCGCGGTCCTGGCCAAACTGACCGCCCCGCCCGTCACCATCATGGTCGTCTCGACCCCGGTCCGCGATCACAAGGTGCCCGTCTGGGAACAGGAACTGTCCGCCGGCGCCCTGGCCATGAACCTCAGCCACGCCGCCTTTGCCCACGGCTTCTCCGCCAGCTGGATCACCGACTGGTACGCCTATGACCCCCGCGCGCTAAGCCTGTTCGGCATCGGCGAGGACGAGCGCATCGCCGGCTTCATCCACATCGGCACGCTTGAGACCCCGCCGCTGGAACGGCCTCGCCCCGACCCCGACCGGCATGTTGCGGTGCGCTAACGCGGCTCCCCTTCCGGCCGGTGCACCAGCGACACCAGCACGATCGAGATGATCATCAGCAGGAACCAGCTGCCCAGCTTGTCCAGCGACACCGGCTCCCAGCCCGCCTCCTGCCCCGGATAGGTCCACGCCCGCGCAATGGTCCCGACGTTCTCGGCGATCCATATGAACAGCGCCACCAGCCCATAGCCCGCCAGCAACGGCATCGACCGCCGCCGCCGGTCCGGGGTGAAGTAAAACCACCCCCGCCCGAACAACACCCCGACCATCAGGAACAGCAGCCCCCGCACATCGGGCAGCCAGTGGTGCAGGAAGAAGTTCAGATAGATTCCCGCCGCCAGCACCCCCGTCATCCACACCGGCGGATAGTCCCGCACCCGGATGTGAAAAATGCGCTGCACCCGCGCGATATAGCTGCCCACCGCCGCATACATGAAGCCCGAGAACAGCGGCACATCCCCGATCCTCAGCATCGACGCCTCGGGATAGACCCACGACCCGTGCGCTGTCTTGAACAGCTCCATGATCGTCCCGGCGATATGGAACAACAGGATGACCCGCGCCTCCTCCCAGCTTTCCAGCTTGAAGATCAGCATGCCCGCCTGGATCGCCACCGCCCCCACCACCAGGGCGTCATAGCGCGCAACCGCGGCCTCCTCGGGCCACCACAGGAAGGTCGCGACGATCAGGGCCAGCAACAACCCCCCGAACAGACACGCCCACCCCTGCTTGATCCCGAACATAACGAGCTCGAACGCAGACCCCCGCCAAGGCCCGCGATCCGCCCACCCCTGCGCCCCCGACAGCCAGCGGCGACCGATCAGCTCAAGCGGGGGACGGGGGATGGATGGCGTCGTCATGCGCCCCTTGGAGCAGGCCGGGTCCTTCGCGTCATGAGCGGAGGATGAGGAAGGGGTGAGAAGCCCCCCTCACCCCCGCCCGCGATACCCCGCCACGCCCTGCTCCGGCAGCCAAACGCCCTCAGGCACCCCGCCGGTCTGCCAGAACACATCGATGGGAATGCCACCGCGCGGGTACCAGTAGCCGCCGATCCTCAGCCATTTGGGATCCAGCAGGGCCACCAGCCGCTTGCCGATGGCCACCGTGCAGTCCTCGTGAAAGGCGCCGTGGTTGCGGAAGCTGGTCAGGTACAGTTTCAGGCTCTTGGACTCGACCAGCCAGTCCCCCGGCACATAGTCGATCACCAGATGGGCAAAGTCCGGCTGGCCCGTCACCGGGCACAGGCTGGTGAATTCGGGCGCCGAAAAGCGCGCGACATACAGGGTGTCCGCATGCGGATTGGGCACTCGCTCGAGATGGGCGGAGTCGGGATCGGTCGGTTGGTGCGTCTGCGCGCCCAGCTGGCTCAGGCCGGAGGTGTCGGTGGTCATGGGAGGCCTTTAGCGGGTTGCGAGCGGCGTGAAAATGGCGGGGTTCTAGGGCTTCCTCTTCGCGAAGCAGTTCATCACAGCGACCACAACGCTTCCACATAGGACACAACGAGGTCGAGCCCGCTGCCTTCGTTGTGTTCTTCGTGCCTCCTCTGTGTTCTTTGTGATGAACCTCTTTCTGCTCCCTTCTCCCCTCGGGGGAGAAGGTGGGCCGCGACAGCGGCTCGGATGAGGGGGCCACTGGACGCGCGCTGACCGGGTCCGTCCGTGGCAGGCTCCCCCTCATCCGTCAGGCTCTGCCCGACACCTTCTCCCCCGAGGGGAGAAGGACTGCTGAGCCGACACCCTCAGCTACGATGGCCGCCCCCGAATTCCCCCTCCCTTTCAACGGGCCCGCCGTTTCCCGGACCGGTCTTCCTGCCCTGGCTCGCGCATCACTGATACTATCCGGTTGCCGACATCGCTCGAGGAACGCCGCCATGACTTCAGACCATTCAGACCATTCAGACCATTCAGACGGTGTTTTTCACGCCCGCCCTCGCCGCCCGCCACTCGACCGTTGCCTTACCCGGGGACAGCCGTCTATCCGTAGCGAAAGACAACGGAGGAGCCGCCCATGACCATTCCCGCGTCCCTGCAAAAGGGGCTGAAGCTGCCGGTGATCGCGGCGCCCATGTTTCTGGTCTCCGGGCCGGATCTGGTGGTCGAGGCCTGCAACGCTGGCGTCATCGGCACCTTCCCGTCTCTTAACCAGCGCACGACCGAGGGCTATCGGGAGTGGCTGAAGGACATCAAGGCGCGGCTGAAACCTGATGCCGCCGCGTTCGGCGTCAACCACATCGTCCACCCGACCAACCCCCGCCTGATGGCCGATATGATGGTCTCGGTCGAGGAACAGGTGCCGCTGATCATCACCTCGCTGGGCGCGGTTCGCGATGTGGTCGATGCGGTGCACGGCTATGGCGGGGTGGTCTTCCACGACATCGCCAATGTCCGCCATGCACGAAAGGCCGCCGAAGCCGGGGTCGACGGCCTGATTCTGGTGGCCAATGGCGCCGGTGGTCACGCCGGTGTCGTCAACCCCTTTGCCCTGATCGAGGAGGTGCGCAGCTTCTTTGACGGCACCCTGATCCTGTCAGGCTGTCTCTCGACCGGGCGCGACATCGCCGCCACCCGCATGCTGGGCGCCGACTTCGCCTATATGGGCACCCGCTTCATCTCGACGACGGAGTCCATGGCCCAGGGCGCTTACAAGCAGATGATCGTCGACGCCGGCGCTTCGGACATCACCTATACGCCGGCCGTCTCGGGCATTCCCGCCAACTTCCTGACGCCCTCGCTGATCGAGAACGGCATCGACCCCAAGAGCCTGCCAGAGCACAAGCTGGACATGGCCGATGAAGCCAAGGCCTGGAAAACCGTCTGGTCCGCCGGTCAGGGGTCGGGCGGCGTGCATGACGTGCTGCCGGTGGCCGAGCTCGTGTCGCGCATGCAACAGGAATACCGTCAGGCGTCGGAACAATTCGCCAGCGAGAGCAACTTCGGCTAAGGGGGCGGCGTCCCACGGATTCGTCCTTATACGGAGCCATCATGCGCGCCCTTCTGACCGGCCTTTCGGCCCTGACCCTTCTGGCCATTGCGACCCCGGCCGCCGCCCAGAGCATGGCCGGCGGCGACTGGGCCTTCGGCGTCGGTGCCGGTACCGACAACCGTTCCAAGGACGTGTCCAAGTCGGGCACGGACGCCTACGGCTGGGCGTTGACGGAGTGGACGAGCGGCGACGGCTTCTTTTACGGCGGCGCCGGGGCCGAAACGATCGACAGCTCGGGCTCGAACCTCGAGATCGAAGCGGGCTTCGGCATTCGCCCCCAGATGGGCGGATTCGATTTCGATCTGAACGCCACTCACAAGTGGCGCGTCGACGCCAATCCGGGCACGGACGATGACGCCTGGGAGTTCACCGCCGACGTCAGCCGCGCCATCGGCCCGGCCAAGGCCAAGCTGCGCCTGCAGTACTCACCCGACGGCACAGGTTCCACCGAAGCCTGGACCTGGGTCGAGGCACGGGCCAGCTGGGACCTGACGCTCGACACCGCCCTGTCTGCCGGCATCGGGCGCCGCGAGCAGGATCTTTCGGTCGACTACACCGGCTGGGACGTCGGCGTGACCTGGCAGCTGGCCCCGGCAGTCGACCTCGACCTGCGCTACCACGACACCGACGCCGACCCGACCCTGTTCGGTGACCAGTACGGCTCCGCCCTCGTCGCCAACGTCGGCTTCTACTTCTAAACCTTGGCCGTAGTCCCTATATAGGGCGCATGACCTTTCGATCCACGACACTAGAGCGCGCCTATGAACTGGCGCGCGAGGGCCGCTGCCGGACCGTCGGCGACATCAAGATCCAGCTGAAGCTCGAGGGCTATGAGCGCATCCGCGAGTCCCTTTATGGCGGTACCCTGAACGCCGCCCTGCGAGACCTCTGCCGCGAGCATTACGCCCCCGCTGAGGGCCAGGTCGAACCCTAGCCCAGCGCCTGGTCCAGGTCGGCGATGAGGTCGTCGACGTCTTCGACCCCCACCGACAGGCGGATCAGGCTGTCGGTGACGCCGCCGGCCTCGCGGACCTCCTTCGGCACCGAGGCGTGGGTCATGATGGCCGGGTGGTTCACCAGACTTTCGACCCCGCCCAGCGACTCAGCGAGGGTGAAGACCTCGACCCGCTCCAGCACCTTGCGGGTCCGGTCCAGATCGCCGTCGATCACCACACTGACCATGCCGCCGAACCCACCGGTCATCTGGCGACAGGCCAGCTCGTGCCCCGGATGGCTGATCAGGCCGGGATAAATGACCTTGGCCACGCCCTTTCGGGTCTCCAGCCAGCGGGCCACCGCCAGCGCATTCTCGCAGTGGGCCTTCATTCTCAGGCCCAGCGTCTTCAGTCCCCGGTTCGCCAGGAAGGCATCGAACGGTCCCATGATGCCGCCCACCGAGTTCTGCAGGAACTTCAGCTGGGCCGCCAGTTCGGGGTTGGCCGTCACCAGCACCCCGCCGACAATGTCCGAGTGCCCGTTCAGATACTTGGTGGCGGAGTGCATGACGATGTCGGCCCCCAGACCGATCGGCTGCTGGCAGAACGGCGTGGCAAAGGTGTTGTCGACCACCAGGATCAGGCCCCGGGACTTTGCAATCTTCGACAGGGCCGCGATGTCCGCCAGCTTCATCAGCGGATTGGTCGGGGTCTCGACCCAGATCATCCGGGTCTTGTCGGTGATGGCCGCCTCGACCGCCGCCGGATCGGCCATGTTCACATAGGCGAAGTCCAGCCCCATCGACCGCCGCCGGACCCGCTCGAACAGCCGCCACGAGCCGCCGTACAGATCATCGCCCGTGACGATGTGGCTGCCGGCATCCAGCAGTTCCAGCGCCGTCGAGGTCGCGGCCATGCCGCTGGCAAAGCCAAAGCCGTGCGTGCCGCCCTCCAGGTCCGCGATACAGGCCTCGAACGCCTCGCGCGTCGGGTTCTTGCCCCGCGCATACTCATAGCCCTTGTTCACGCCCGGGCTTTCCTGGGCATAGGTCGAGGTGGCGTAGATCGGCGTCATGACGGCGCCCGTGGTCGGGTCGGGCCGTTGTCCCGCGTGGATGGCGCGCGTGGAAAATCCCGGGCGGTTCTTGCGGTCGGTCATGCGGGGATGGGCTCTCTACAGAAGGGTTCGCTTGAAGAAGTCCGACGCCATGCGGTGAACCTCTTGCCACTGGGCGGGGGTATAGAGGTGCCCGGCGCCACGCAACACCTGCAGCCGGACCGGTACGTCCGCCTGCCGCAGGAACTCCACCCAGCGGCGGGTGCTTTCGGGCGAGACATGGGTGTCGTTCTCGGACTGGATCACCAGCACCGGAATGCGGCGGCGCGGCGGGCGCGGGACATAGACATCCCAGCCGCCTGCGACACCAATGGCCGCCGCCGCGCGACTGTTCCCGAGTGCTCCGTCGACCGCCACATAGGATCCCAGCGAATAGCCCATGATGCCAATGCGGCGCCGGTCAATGCCGGACTCGATCATCCAGTCCACGGCGTCGCTGCCGACCGCGCGCCAGGCGTCCATGACCGGCTCGGGCCGCACCCCATCATCCGCCGCCGCGTCGTAGTAGGCGGGCACAAGCACCTTGAAGCCCTCGACAGCGAACTGCTCGGCCAGCGTCAGATAGGCCGAGCCTATGCCACCCGAGCCATGCAGGAAGACGACCGCCGCGCCATTCGGCTGCGCAGGCGTGTATAGCGCCGCGCGGATCGGCTTGCCCCGGCTTTCAAACGTCAGTGTCTCGACAGAGAAGGCTGCCTGTTGTGCGCGGACAGCCCCGACCAGAAAGGGCGTTGTAACAGCCGCCATCAGAAGCCGTCGGCGAGTGGCTGTCATGTCAGGGTCCGGTCGAAGAACCGTCCGGCCACATCGAATATGGTCCGCCATTCACCGGGATCGAAGCGGTGGCGGGGCGAGGTCAGCTCATACGTTTCGACCGGCACCTCGGCGGCCGACAGGGTCTCGGCCCGCTCCCGCACGCGTCGGGCCGACACCAGAGGATCACCATCGGCATAGACGAACAGCACCGGCGGTCGGTGGCGGATATCGGCGACGTCCAGTGATCCCCCCGACGCCACACCGACGAACGCCTGCGCACCACCTTCCTCCAGCACCCCGTCCAGCCCCAGCGAGCCACCCCGGGAGAAACCCAGCGCCCCCACGCGGGCCGGATCAACGCCGGGTCGCTGACCCAGCCACTCCAGACCATCCAGAATGGCCTTGCGCCAGCGCCGCGCGGCTACCGCCGTGCTCCGCCTCTGGCTGGGCGTCGCATCGAAATAGTTGGGCATCAGGCAGTGATAGCCACGCGCCGTTAGCGAGAGCGCGCCCTCGGTGAAGATGTGGACATCGTCCTGGGCGCCACCGCCCCCATGCAGCAGCGCCACCGCCGCCCCGGTCATTGGCCCACGCCGCGCCTCAACCACCGGCGAGAACAGCAGGCCGTTGATCGGGAAGGATCCACTGGGATAGCTGACCAGCGATATCCCTAGCGCCCCCGGGTCCTGCGCCTTCGCAGACCGCGCCCAGCCGCCCGTCGTCGCCGCGAGGCTCCCGATCAGAAGCTGGCGACGGTCCGGGCCCATCTTACCGGTTCAGGCTCAGGTGGTTGATCAGGTCCGTCCGGGTGATCAGGCCCACGAACTTCTCCCCGTCCAGCACGATGGCCACGCGATCACGGTCGAACAGCGGCACCAGGGCCTCAAGCGGCTCATTGACCTGAACCGTATCCAGCTCTCGCGTCATGACCTTGGAGACCGGCATCCGGAAGCGCTCCTCGCGGGTGATCGCGTCGGTGTTCATGGTGTGCACCAGATCGCTCTCGTCGACGATGCCGACCAGCCGCCCTTCACTGAAGATTGGCAGCTGCGAGACGTCCGCCCCGCGCATCCGCTTGAACACGGTGTCGAGCGTGTCATCCGGCCCGGCGAAGACGACGGCGCCGTCCTCGTACTTGCGGGTGATCAGGTCTGACAGGTCACCATGCAGCTCGCGCTCGCCCAGCCCCTGGTCGGCCAGCCAGGCATCGTTATAGACCTTGGACAGGTACTTGGCCCCGGTATCGCAGACGAAGGTCACGCAGGTCTTTGGCTCGGTCTGCTCGCGGCACCAGCGCAGCGCGGAAGCGATCAGCGTGCCGGAGGACGAGCCCGCGAGGATGCCTTCCTTGAGCAGCAGCTCGCGGACTGTGGCGATGGCCTCGGCATCCGGGATTGAATAGGCCTTGTCAATCAGGTCCATATGGGCGGTTTCAGGCACGAAATTCTGGCCGATCCCCTCGACCGTATAGCTGCCTTCCGGACCGGGAACCCCCTCGTTGACGATGCCGGCCAGCGTCGAGCCAACGGGATCGGCCAGGATGATCTCGGCCTTTGACCCCTTTGACTTCAGGAACTGGCCGATGCCGGTGATTGTCCCGCCCGAGCCGATACCGGCGACGAAAGCGTCAACCTTGCCGTCCATCTGATCCCAGATTTCGGGCCCCGTGGTCTCGAAGTGCGCGAGGGAGTTGGCGTCATTGGCGAACTGGTTGACGTAGTACCCACCCGGGATCTGCTGGGCCAGCCGCTCGGCCATATCGGTGTAGTACTCCGGGTGGCCGTGCGGCACGTCGGAGCGTGTCAGCCGGACGTCTGCGCCCATGGCCCGCAAATGCTGGATCTTCTCCTTGGACATCTTATCCGGGATGACCAGCAGGACCTTGTAGCCCTTGGCCTGACCAACCAGCGTCAGGGCCAGACCGGTGTTGCCCGCTGTGGCCTCGACGATCGTGCCACCGGGCTTGAGCCAGCCTTCCCTCTCGGCCGCAGCGATCATCGACAGGGCGATCCGGTCCTTGATCGAGCCGCCGGGGTTCTGGCTTTCCAGCTTCAGGAACAGGCGGCACTTGCCGGTGTCCATGCGGCTGACCTCGACCATGGGCGTCTTGCCGATCAGGTCGAGCAGCGAGGCGGTGGGACCGGCAAGGACCGGTTGGGGGGCAAGCGACATCCAGAACTCCTGAGGTTTGGCCGGAAGCTGGTCCCACCGCCCGCTCAGGTCAAGCCGCAGACGACAAAGCGCGGGACGACAGAGGCCGAAGCGCGTTATGAGGGGATGATGAAGAAGTCGCACCCACGCCCGCCCGCCGGACTTCCGGACAAGGACACCCTGCTCGCCTTCCTGCGCGAGACCGGCTCGGCCCAGAAGACCGACATCGCCCAGCATTTCGGACTGAAGGGCGCGGATCGACGCGCCCTGCGCCAGATGATCCGCGAACTGGAAGACGAGGGCCGCCTGGGCCGGCGTGGTCGCAAGGGTCTGAGCGAGGCCGGGGGCCTGCCGCCGGTGGGCGTGGCCGACATCGTCGAGCGCGATGTCGATGGCGAGCTGATTGTACGACTGGTCGAGGCCTCGGACGACGCGCCCTCCGCCGTGTTGATGCCCGATCGCAAGGATCGCGGCCCCGCGCCCGGCATGGGCGACCGGCTGCTGGTCCGTTTCGCGCGCGGCGAAAACGGCTGGGAAGCCCGGCTGATCAAGAAGCTGGACACCGGGGCCGACCGGGTGCTGGGCGTGATCCGCAGGTCGGCCCGTCAGGTCCGGATCGAGTCGGTCGACCGCCGGGCCAAGGACACCCTGATCGTCCCCGAAAGCCAGGTCGAAGGCCTGAAGGACGGGGATCTGGTGCTGGCCACCGTCGAAAAGGGCAGCGACCGCCATGGACCGAAACGCGGCAAGGTGCTGGAGAAACTGGGCCGCGAGGATGATCCCCGCGCAGCCTCGCTGATCGCCATCCACAGCCATGGCCTGCCGACCGGCTTTTCCGAGACGGTCGAGTCCGAGGCCGAAGATCAGGCCCTGCCCTCGCTGAAGGGGCGCGAAGACCTGCGCGACCTGCCGCTGATTACCATCGACCCGGCCGACGCGCGCGATCACGACGACGCGGTCTTTGCCCAGCCGGATGAGGATGCCAACAACCCGGGCGGCTGGATCGTCTGGGTCGCCATCGCCGATGTCGCCGCCTATGTCCGCCCCGGCACCGCACTGGATCAACAGGCCCGCGACAAGGGCAACTCGACCTACTTCCCGGACCGGGTCGAGCCGATGCTGCCCGAGGTGCTGTCGAACGGCCTGTGCAGCCTCAAGGTCGGCGAGAACCGCGCCTGTCTGGCCGTGCGCATGGTGTTCGACGCCGACGGGAAGAAGCGCAGCCACCGCTTCGTCCGGGGCCTGATGCGGTCGCACGCCAGCCTGTCCTATGAGCAGGCGCAGGCCGCAGCGGATGGCCGATTCGACGATGTGACTGGTCCCATCGTCGACGTCATCCTCAAGCCCCTGTGGGCCGCCTATCGCACCATGCTGAAGGGCCGCAAGAAGCGGGCGCCGCTGGCCATCGAAAGCCTGGAGCGCAAGATCAACATGTCGCCGAAGGGCGAGATCATTTCGATCGAACCGCGGGTCTCGCTGGAGGCACACCGGCTGATCGAGGAGATGATGATCCAGGCGAACGTCTCGGCCGCCGAAACCCTGGAGCAGAAGCGCACCCCCCTGATCTACCGCGTGCACGACACCCCCAGTCAGGAGAAGGTGTTCAACCTCGCCGACTTCCTGCAGACGCTGGGGCGGCCGTGGAACAAGGGCGAGTCGCCGACCACCAAGAAGCTCAACGCCCTGCTGGACAGCATGCGCGACACGCCCCACGCCGAGATCGTCAATGAGGTGGTCCTGCGCAGCCAGATGCAGGCCATCTACACGCCGGACAACATCGGCCACTTCGGGCTGAACCTGGACCGCTATGCCCACTTCACCTCGCCGATCCGGCGTTACTCCGACCTGGTCGTCCACCGGGCGCTCATCCGCGCGCTGGGGCTCGGCAAGGACGGCCTGACCGAGCGCGAGGTTGCCGAGCTGTCCGGCATCGCCGAGCATCTGGTGATGACCGAGCGCCGCTCCATGGCGGCCGAGCGGGATGCGACGGATCGCTATGTCGCCGCCTTCCTCGAGGAGCGGATCGGCGCAACCTTCGAAGGACGGATCACGGGGGTCACGCGCTTCGGCCTGTTCGTACGGCTGCAGGAGACCGGCGCCGATGGCCTGATCCCGATCTCCTCGCTGGGCCGGGACTATTTCCAGCACGACGAGGCAGCCCATGCCCTGATCGGCCAGAGAAGCGGTGACCGCTGGACCTTGGGCCGCACCGTCGAGGTCAAGCTGGTCGAGGCCACCCCCCTGACCGGCGGACTTGTGCTGGAGATGCTGTCGGATGCCGAGGAAGGGAAGCCCCCGGGCAACTCCGGAAGTCGCGGTGGTCCGCGGGGTGGCCCCCTCCGGGGCGGCAAGGGTCCGCGCGGGGGCAAGGGTGGTCCGCCTTCCGGCAAGCCGAAGGGACCGCGGCGCCGCAAATGAGCCAGCCGTTCGATGCACGCGCGGACCTGGCCGATTCTCCTGACGTCGGGGCCCGGGTCCGGCCCCGGGACGCCGCCACCCTGATCCTGACGCGCAGCCGCGCCGGACAGGCCGAGGTGCTGATGGGCCGTCGGGCACCCGGCCATGTCTTCATGGCGTCGAAATGGGTGTTCCCCGGCGGTCGGGTCGAGCGCGGTGACTATACCGCCCCCTTTGCCACCGATCTCTCGCCGGACGAGCTTGCGCTGCTGGAGCGCGAGATGCCCGAACGACGCGCCCGTGCGCTGGCGCTGGCCGCCGTCCGCGAGACCCATGAGGAGACGGGTGTCATCGTCGGCCGCCCGGCGCCCGCGCGCAGTCTGACCGGGCCGTGGCGCAACTTCCTGTCGACCGGGAATCAGGCCGATCTGGCAGGCCTGCGCTACATCGCCCGGGCCATCACGCCACCGGGACGGCCACGACGGTTCGACGCCCGCTTCTTTCTGGCGGATGCGGACGCCATGGACCTGCCGGCGCGCACCGACCACGGGGACGAGCTGGAACGCGTGGCCTGGATCCCGCTGGATGATCTGAAAGACCTCGCCCTGCCCGCCATCACCCGGTTCGTCGTGGGCGAGGTCCGGGAACGACTCGCGGGGCGGGACCCCGGTCGGCCCTTCATTCGCCAGCTGTATGGCCAGCACAGGATCGATCGGCTTTGACCCTCTCCCGGACGGGGCGTATCTGTGGGGCCTGCCCTCTCCTCGAGTATCGGCCCTGATCGCGTGAAACTGTCCCGCCCCTTCATCAAGCTGCCCTTCCGCTTCGACGTGGACCAACTGCGGCGCGAGGTCGAGGCTTTCCCGGCTGACGCCTGGGCGAAGCATCCGAACAACATCCCCGGCAACAGCGCCCTGCGGCTGATCACGGTCGGCGGCACCGAGAACGACGACGTCGCCGGGGCCATGGCGCCGACGCCGCATCTGCAGTCCTCGCCCTATATCCAGCAGGTGCTCAGCCACTTTGGCGTGGTGTGGAGCCGGTCGCGGCTGATGCGGCTGGGACCGGGATCGTCGGTGCCCGAGCACACGGACATCAACTACCACTGGTTTCACCGGGTGCGGCTGCATGTGCCGATCGTGACCACGCCCGACGTGCGCTTCCACTGCGACGGCGAGGAGGTCCACATGGCCCCCGGCGAGGCCTGGATCTTCGACAACTGGCGGATCCACAAGGTCGACAACGGCTCGGACATCTCGCGCGTGCACCTCGTGGCGGACACGACCGGCAACGGCCGGTTCTGGGACCTGGCCGAGGCGGCCGCGACCCAGTCCCTGCCCGAGACGCCGATCCCCTTCCGGCCCGGTCAGCGGGCGCCGCTGGCGGTCGAGCAGTTCAACATTTACCGCGTCATGCCGCCGTCCGAGGTCGATGAGCTGCTCAGCGATCTGGTGGCCGAGACGGGCTCGGTCCGGCAGGGCGATGAGGGCCGGGCGCACCTGCAGCAGTTCGCGAGGCTGATGCACGGCTTCCGGCAGGACTGGCGCCAGCTGTGGTCGCTGTTCGCCGACACCGACCGGGGCATCCCCCACTACCAGAAGCGGCTGCAGATGCTGATGCAGCAGGTCACGGCGCTGGGTGACGACCTGAGGGTCACCTCCAACATGATGCCCGTGCCCGCCGTGGTCCGGCAGCGGATCGGCGCTTACGGCGTCAATCCGGGCGTGGCGCCGATGGGCGGTGGGGTCGCCACGGGCATGATGGGTCAGCCCGCCCCCGCAGCCGCCGCTGCAAGCCCGGCCGCCAGCCGTCCCTCGGCCATCCTGCAGACGCCGGACTATGACCGGCCGGTGATCATCGTGGCCGCACCCCGCTCGGGCAGCACGGCCCTGTTCGAAACGCTGGCGGTCACGCCCCAGCTGCACACCGTGGGCGGCGAGGCCCACTGGCTGGTCGAGGGCTTCAAGGCCCTGCGGCCCGGCGCGCCCGGCATCGACTCCAACCGGGTGACGGCCGAGCACTACAGCGACCAGATCGGCCTGGCGATGAAGGCCCGACTGGCCGAAAAGCTTCGCGACGGGGCCGAGCGGCCCTTTGCCAACCAGGACAGCGTCCGGCTGCTGGAGAAGACGCCGAAGAACGCCCTGCGGATCCCCTTCTTCAACGCCCTGTTCCCGGACGCCCGGTTCGTCTTCCTGTGGCGCGAGCCGGAGGAGAATGTCTCCAGCATCATCGACGCCTGGCGGTCGGGCGGTTGGGTGACCTATCCGCAGCTGCCGGGCTGGGAGGGACCGTGGTCTCTGCTGCTGCCGCAGGGCTGGCAGGGCCTGAAGGGCAAGCCCCTGCCCGAGGTGGCGGCCTATCAGTGGGCGACCACCAACCAGACCATCATGGACGACCTGTCGGCCCTGCCCGCCGACCGGCGCCACGTCGTCCGCTATGCCGACTTCGTCGCCGATCCGACGGCGGTGATGCGCGGCATCTGCGCCTTCGCCGACCTTGAGTTCGACGCGGCCCTGGCGGAGCGGACCGGCGGCAAGCTGCCGGAGTCGCGCCACACCCTGACCCCGCCGGCACCCGACAAGTGGAAGAAGAATGCGGCGGAGATCGAGCCCCTGCTGACGGGCCTGAAGCCGATCCGGGACCGGCTGGGCGGGTTCTGAGCTCCTATTCGGCGGCGGTCGCGGCGACCGACTGTTTGTCCTTCAGGGTGACCAATTCCTCGGCCAGCGTCGGGTGAACGGCGCAGGTCGCGTCCCACTGGGCCTTGGTCAGGCCGGCCTTGACCGCAATGGCGGCCAGCTGGATCATCTCGGGCGCCTCGGGGCCGACGATGTGGACGCCGACCACGCGTTGGGTGTCGGCATCGACCACCAGCTTCATCAGCACCCGCTCGTCCGAGCCGACGAACACGGTCTTCATGGGCCGGAAGCGGGTCAGATAGACGTCCACCCCCTTCGAGCAGTGACGCCGCGCCTCGGCCTCGCTGAGGCCGACCACCCCGACCGGCGGCTGGCTGAAGACGCCGGTGGCGACGGCCTCATAGTCGAACGACGAGGGATTGTCCTTGTAGCGGGTCTCGTGGAAGGCGACGGCCTCGCGGATGGCGACGGGGGTCAGATTGATGCGGTCGGTGACGTCGCCGATGGCCCAGATGTTGTCGACGCTGGTACGCGAATAC
This sequence comes from Brevundimonas sp. UBA2503, assembly GCF_002341485.1. NCBI lineage: Bacteria > Pseudomonadati > Pseudomonadota > Alphaproteobacteria > Caulobacterales > Caulobacteraceae > Brevundimonas > Brevundimonas sp. UBA2503. The sequence goes on from NZ_DDOD01000019.1 coordinate 61,835, forward strand.
TGGTCGACCTTGATCGCCCCGCCCTCGGTCAGTTCGACGCCGGCCTCCTCAAGCCCCAAGCCCTTGACGTAGGGGGTGCGGCCGGTGGCGAACATGACGGCCTCGGTCGTCAGCTTCATGTCGTTCTCGAGATGGCTGACGAGGCCGTCGGCGGTTTTCTCGATCGACGAATGCTGGCAGCCCAGCACCACCTTGATGCCGCGCCGCTCGATCTCGCCGGCCAGATGGGCGCGGACGTCATCGTCAAAGCCGCGCAGGATGTTCGGCCCGCGATAGACCAGGGTGGTCTCGACCCCCAGACCGGCAAAGATGCCGGCGAACTCGACCGCGATATAGCCGCCGCCCGCGATCAGGATGCTCTTCGGCAGCTCCGGCAGGTGGAAGGCCTCTTCCGAAGTGATGGCGTGTTCGATGCCCGGCAGGTCTTGGGGTACCCAGGGGCGGCCGCCGGTGGCGATCAGGATGGTTTCGGCGGTGACGGTGCGATCAACCGAGCCGTCCTTCTTGAGGACCTCGACCGTGTGGGCGTCCTTCAGCCGGGCCCGGCCGTGGATCAGCTCGGCCCCCGCCTTGCCCAGATTGGCGACATAGATGCCGGACAGCCGGGCGATCTCGACGTCCTTGGCCTCGAGGAAGCGCTTCCAGTCGAAGGTCGCGCCCTCGATGTCCCAGCCATAGCCCTCGGCGATTTCCAGCGCGTGGCTGACCTCGGAGGCCATGACCATGAATTTCTTGGGCACGCAGCCGCGGATGACACAGGTGCCGCCGACCCGGTGCTCCTCGGCCACGGCGACCGTCTTGCCCGACAGCGCCGTCAGCCGCGCCGCCCGCACCCCGCCCGAGCCCGCACCGATGACGAAGAGGTCGTAGTCGTAGGTCGTGGGCATTCGGGGCTCCTGAACCAGACGGTGCGAAAAAGACCGTCTGAATGGTCTGAATAGTCTGAAACCGGGGGCGGTCCGGAATTCAGACGGTGAAATTAGACCGTCTGAACCGTCTGAAGGGTCTGAAGTGCGCTCCGGCGAACTGAAGGCGGGCACGGGTCGGGAGCGCGTGGCTCCTGCCGCGTCAGGGACTTAGGGATCAGGGAGGGGAGGGGCAAGGCGCGCCCATCCTTGATCAGTCCGCACCTTGATCGTCCCACGCGGAGCGATAGGCGGGCTTGACCATAATCGGTCCGTCAAAAGGCGTCCTCTCGCCCGGATAGTCTGCGACAAGCTGAAGATAGGCAGCCAGCAGATCAGGGCTTTGATGGGTCCAGCGGTTCAGCCAGCCATGGTTGCCGAGTCGGTGAAGAAACTGATCGCCCCGTCTCTGGATGAGGACATAGGCGCCCGGGTCACTGAGTTGCGGAAAATAGGGATCGTGGAAGTCCACCTCCCAGCCCTCCGGCAGCCAGTGGAGCAGCGCCTCAAAGTCTGCGCGGGTTGGGTGATCGAGGGCCAATGTGAAACCACCCTTGTCACGGGGGACGAAGGTTATGCCCTTGAGCGTGGGCACCTTCACGGCACCAGCACCTCAACCCCGTCGTCCGTGCCGATGATCGCCTCGTCCGCAAGGTCGAGGAAGAGGCCGTGTTCGACGACGCCGGTGATCAGTTTCAGGTCGTCGGCGAGGCGGCTGGGGTCGGTGATGGCGCCGCATCTGGCGTCATAGATCAGATTGCCACCGTCGGTGCGCACAAGGCCGCGCTCGGCGGTTCGGACCCGGGCGGGCATGGCGATGTCGTGGTCGGCCAGCACATCGGCGATGCGGTTGCCGGTGGTCTTGTGCCCGAAGGCGACGACCTCGATCGGCAGGGGGAAGGCGCCGAGCGTCTTCACCACCTTGGCCGCGTCGGCGATGACTAGGCAGCGGTCCGAGGCTTCCCACACCAGTTTCTCACGCAGCAGGGCCGCGCCGCCGCCCTTGATCAGGGCCAGCCCCGGTCCGACCTCGTCCGCCCCGTCGACGGTCAGGTCGAGGCGCGGGGTGTCCTCCAGCGTCGACAGCGTCAGGCCCAGCTCACGCGCGAGGTCAGCGGTCGCATCCGACGTCGGCACGCAGCGCAGGTCGGGCAGGTTGCGGGCCGCCAGCGCCTTGACGAACCAGGCGGCGGTCGATCCGGTGCCGAGGCCGACCTTCATGCCCGCCTCAACCCGAAGGGCGGCGGCCTCCCCGGCGAGGCGTTTCTGGGAATCGGACATCTAGGCTCCTCCCCTGCTTGCGGGGGTGGAGGAAGGTTCGTGCACGAACCGACGACCGGACCCCGAAGGGGTGGAGGGGGCAAGGGTCAGAAGTTGGCGTCTGGTATTCGCCCCCTCCACCGCCGTTCGGCGGTCCCCCTCCCCCGAAGCTGCGCGTCGGGGGAGGATCATTTCTTCTGGCTGGCCTTCTTGGCGGTCATCATCTGCATGAAGCGGGCGGCCCAGCCGTCCTTGACGGTCTGGGTGGCACGGCCGAGGGCGAGGGCGCCGTCGGGGACGTCTTCGGTGATGACCGAGCCGGAGGCCGTCATGGCGCCGGCGCCGATGGTGACGGGCGCGACCAGCGAGCTGTTGGAGCCGACAAAAGCCCCCTCGCCCACTGTGGTCTTGTGTTTGAACACGCCGTCATAGTTGCAGAAGATGGTGCCGGCGCCGATGTTGGCGCGCGGGCCGACCTGGCCGTCGCCGAGGTAGGACAGGTGGTTGGCCTTGGCGCCCTCGCCGATGTGGCTGTTCTTGACCTCGACGAAATTGCCGATGTGGACGTCGCGCTCCAGCCGGGCGCCGGGACGCAGGCGGGCATAGGGGCCGACGATGGCGCCCTCGCCGACGACGGCGCCTTCCAGATGGCTGAAGCTGCGGATGCGGGCACCGGATGCGACCTTCACGCCCGGGCCGAACACGACATAGGGCTCGACGACCACGCCGGCTTCCAGATCGGTGTCCCAGGCGAAATGGACGGTGTCGGGCGCGGGCATGGTGACGCCGCGGGCGAGGAAGGTGTCGCGCTGGACCTTCTGGAACAGGGCCTCGGCCTCGGCCAGCTCGGACTGGGCATTAACGCCCATGACGGAGTCCTCGGACGCCATGACGGCGCGGGTCGGCACCCCGGCCTCGCGGCCCAGCTGGACGACGTCGGTCAGATAGTATTCGCCCTTGGCATTGTCGTTGCCGACCTTGTCCAGCAGGTCGAACAGGACACGGGCCGGGGCCGACATGACGCCGGAGTTGCAGGTCCGGATGGCCAGAACCTCGGCCGAGGCCTCCTTGGCCTCGGTGATGGCGGCCAGCTCGCCGCCCCGGATGACCAGACGGCCATAGGCGCCGGGGTCGCGGGCCTCGAACCCGATCACCGACAGGGCATCGGCGGCCTCGAACACCGGGGCGATGTCGTGGGCCTTGAGCAGGGGCACGTCGCCATAGGTGATGACGACCTGGCCGTCGAAGCCGTTCAGCGCTTCGCGCGCACACAGGACGGCGTGGCCGGTGCCCATGGGCGGGTCCTGAATGGCGATGGCGGCCTCGCCCAGACGGGCGACGACGTGAGCGCGAACCTCGGGCGAGTGGGTGCCGACGACCACGACGATCCGCTCGCAGCCCAGGGCCTCGGCGGCGTCGATGGCGTGGTCCAGCATGGCGCGGCCGCCGACCGGATGCAGCACCTTGGGCAGGCGGGACTTCATGCGGGTGCCCTGCCCCGCGGCAAGGATCACGGCGGCGCGCGCGGGCCCGGTCTGGCTGTGGCTGGTCACGTGATCGTCCCTCGTCTAGTCGTCCGTCTGGTCGTCCGGGGCGGCATAACGCATGAGACGGCATAAGGGGAGGCTATATGTCTGCAAAGGCGAAGGAATGGACGCTGCTGTTCGACCTTGACGGGACGCTGGTCGATTCCGCGCCGGACCTGATCGGGACGCTGAATGCCGTGCTGGCGACCGATGGCCTGCCGGCCCTGCCGCTGGCGCAGGGGCGTGACCTGATCGGGCATGGGGCGCGGGCCCTGTTGCGGCGCGGATATGAGACGGCGGGGGCGCCGCTGGGGGACGACGCGCTGGATGTGCGGTTCGCCCTGTTCCTGGAGCTGTATGTCGGGCGGATCGCCGACCTGACCCGGCCCTATCCCGGCTGTGTCGCGGCACTGACCGCGCTGAAGGCCGAGGGCTATACGCTGGCGGTGACGACCAACAAGCGGACCGATCTGTCGGTGGCCCTGACCGATGCACTGGATATCACGGGCCTGTTCGCCTGTGTGTACGGGCCGGACCGGGTGTCAGCGCGCAAGCCCGACGCCGCCCATCTGCTTGATGCGATCGCGGCCTGTGGCGGACGGGCCGACCGCGCCCTGATGGTCGGCGACAGCAGTCTGGACGCCGGGGCCGCCCACGCCGCCGGCCTGCCGTTCGTGGCGGTGAGCTTCGGCTATGCCGACATGGCGATTCCCGCGATGAAGCCGTGGGCGGTGCTGGACCATTACGACGCCTTTCCGGCGCTGGTGGCGCGCTGTGTGGCCGAGACCGAACAGGCCCTTGCCCTTGCCGGATCGCCGGGCTAAACACCCCGCCTCCTGACCGGTCGGATGCGTAGCTCAGCGGGAGAGCACCTCGTTCACACCGAGGGGGTCACAGGTTCAATCCCTGTCGCATCCACCATTCCTTGCTTATGCCGTCATGCCTCGTTTGAACGCCCCGGCCCGGGCGCGCTGACCTGGGCGACCGTTTCTGCGATACGTCTGGCGGCTTCTTGCAGATCACTGTCGGACATGCGCTCGAGCATTATGCGCAATAAGACGGATCGTCTGGCGGCTGCCCCGCGGCGGTAGGCAGGGTCATAGTGTTGCAGCATCAGATCCGTGACGAGCTCGGCAAGGCGTCCTTCCCGTGCAGCGGCGGACCAGCCTGCGATGGTCTCCCGGCTATGGTGGCGAGGGAGGCGGGCGAGCGCGGCCTGCAGCGCCTCGACATCGGCACCAATCGCTTGATACTCGCCCAGGATATGCGCGACGCGCGCCTCGACCGGTACGATCAGCTCGATGCGGGGCGCCCGTTTCATCGCCGTCCACAGGACCGGTGGAAGCGAGAGGTTGCCGATACGGCTGGATTCGGCTTCGACGATGATCGGCCGTGTCCGGTTCAGACAGGCCAGCGCCTCGGCCAGGCGGGTCTCGAACAGCTTCTGGCCGGGCTGGGGAACGTGCGTCGCGCCGAACAGTGAGCCCCGGTGATCGGCCAGGGCCTCAAGGTCAATCGTCTGGACACCCTCGTGCGAGAGCCGGCGAAGGAGCTCGGTCTTGCCGCTGCCGGTATACCCGTCGAGAAGAATGAGGTTCAGTGCCGCATCACCGGGGGGCTCCTCGCCATAGAGATCGGCCACGACCTTTCGCCGCCAGGTCTGATACCCGCCCTCGAGCCGGGTCACCGGCCAGCCGACCTGCTCCATGACCGTGGCCATGGCGGCCGACCTCTGGCCGCCGCGCCAGCAGTAGACGAGGGGCCGAAAACCCCCGTCATGATCCGCCAGCGCGGTCTGCAGATGGTCGGCGATGTTGTGGGCGACCCAGGCCGCGCCGGTGCGCCGCGCGAGAAATTTGGAGCGCTGCACGAACATCGTACCGACCTCGGCGCGTTGGGCATCGTCGAGAACAGGCAGGTTGATCGCGCCCGGGATATGGTCTTCGGCGAACTCTGCCGGGCTACGGACGTCGATGATCGCATCGTAGCCCTGACGGGCGGCAAGGCTCAGATCGGTCGTCGTGCGAATCACGGACCCTGAACCACTGTGACGCCAGCGGGTCCTTCCAGCACCCGGCCGACCCGACACGCAGAGGCGAAGCCAAGGGTCCGGGCCAGAGCCAGGACCTCTTCAGCCCGGTCCGGAGCTACCGAGATCAAAAGCCCGCCGCTGGTCTGAGGATCCGTCAGCAGGTCCCGTCGCCAGGGTGCGAGGCCATCCGGCAGGATCACCGCGGCGCCATAGGCCGTCCAGTTGCGGGTCGACGCGCCGGTGCGGACCCCGGCTTCAGCGAGCGCGATGGACGACGGCAGACAGGCGGGGGCGTCAGCGTCGACTTCGATGGCCATCCCGGACCCGCGCGCCATCTCCAAGGCGTGACCCAGCAGGCCAAAGCCCGTGACATCAGTGACGGCGTGGACGCCCTCAAGGTCCGGGAGGCGTGCGCCCAGGGTGTTCAGCTGGGTGGTGGATGCAATGAGGGCTTTGTAACCCGCGTCGTCCAGCCGCCCCTGTTTGAAGGCCGCGCTCAGAACGCCGACGCCGAGAGGCTTGGTCAGGATCAGGACGTCACCTTCCCGGGCCGTGCGGTTCGCAAGCACCTTTTCCGGATGGACCAGGCCGAGGGCCACGAGCCCGTAGATGGGCTCGACGCTGTCGATGGAGTGACCGCCGGCGATCGGGATCCCGGCGGCGGCGCAAACCGAGGCGCCGCCCTCCAGCACCTTGCCGATCGTCCCGACGGACAGCTTGCCGATCGGCATGCCGACGATGGCCAGCGCGAGGATGGGAGTCGCCCCCATGGCATAGACATCGGACAAGGCGTTGGTCGCGGCGATACGGCCAAAGTCGAACGGATCATCGACCATCGGCATGAAGAAGTCTGTGGTGGCGACCAGGGCCTGGCTGTCGTTCAGGCGCCAGACCGCCGCATCATCAGACGTCTCCCTGCCAACCATCAGCGACGCAAAGGGCGCGGCCTGCGGTGTGCCCGCAAGGATCGCCTGGAGGAGATCGGGGGCGATCTTGCAGCCACAGCCGCCACCATGGGCAAGCGATGTCAGTGCGGGCTCGGTGAGGGTCATGTCTCGCCGTCTCCTGTCCCGGGGCCCACGTCAACCCTCCGGGGTTCCGGATCAGCGGGTCGGGCAGGTCGCCCGGCGGCTGAAGGGGCATGGGAAAACCCTGGCGACATGTTCCTGTCACGCCGCGCTTGATCGGGGCCTGTAACCGGTTACGTTGACCGCAACGAGAAACGAAGGGCAGGAAGCGCGATGGCAGGCGTCCGTCTCAACGGCGTGCGGAAGGACTTTGGCGCCGTGCAGGTGCTGAAGGGCATCGACCTCGACATCGCCGACGGGGAGTTCGTCGTGTTCGTCGGACCGTCGGGCTGTGGCAAGTCGACCCTGCTGCGCACCATCGCGGGGCTGGAGGACGTCAGCGCGGGCGAGGTGACGATCGGCGACCGGGTGGTCAATGAGCTGTCGCCCTCGGACCGGGGCATCGCCATGGTGTTCCAGTCCTATGCGCTTTATCCACACATGACAGTGCGCGAGAACATGGCCTTTGGCCTGAAGCTGGCCAAGCACGACAAGGCCGAGATCGAGCGGCGCGTCGATGCGGCGGCGGCTATCCTGAACATCACCGACTATCTGGACCGTAAGCCCAAGGCCCTGTCGGGCGGACAGCGCCAGCGCGTGGCGATCGGCCGGGCCATTGTGCGCGAGCCCGAGGTCTTCCTGTTCGACGAGCCGCTGTCGAACCTGGACGCGGCTCTGCGGGTGCGCATGCGCTATGAGTTTGCGGCCCTGCACCAGCGGCTGAAGACCACCATGGTCTATGTGACGCACGACCAGATCGAGGCCATGACGCTGGCCGACCGGATCGTGGTGCTGAACGGCGGGGTGATCGAACAGGTCGGCGCGCCGATGGACCTGTATGAGCACCCCTGCAACCGCTTCGTCGCCGAATTCATCGGCAGTCCGAAGATGAACATGATCTCCGTGACGCTGGTCGAGGCCGGGCCGAAGGGCGCAGTGCTGAAGACCGCCGGCGGCGATACGCTGCGGGCCGCGGTCAAGGCCGAGGGCGCGAAGCCGGGCGATACGCTTACGCTAGGGATCCGGCCCGAGCACCTGTCGCTGGACGGACCGGGCGAGGCGATTCACGGGCGGGCCGACTTTGTCGAGACTCTGGGCAATGCCACCTATGCCTATATCGACATCGGCGAGGGCCACGACAGTATGACGGCCCAGCTGGCCGGGTCGGCGCGGCCGAAGTCAGGCGACCGGCTGGAGCTGAAGCTGCAGGCCGAGCACGCCTATCTGTTCGATGCCGACGGCAAGGCGTTTCAGCGGCTGTAGCGGCCGACGCCTGCTCAGGGCTTGCGTTCGACCTTGAGGGCGTAAGCGCCGGTTTCGGACTGGCCGTAGCTGCCGGCGCGGATGATGTAGACGCCGTCGTCGGGGACTTCCCATTCCAGACGCGCGTGGGTGTCGGACAGGCCGTCGTCGTCGCTGGCCAGCACCTCGATATCATCGTCATCCTTTTCGCGACCTACAATAATAAAGGCGTCGAAGGCATTGGAAACCATGGTGATAATCAAGGCCTCCCCTTCCTTGGCGTGGATGCGGTAGGCGTCGAAATAGCTGCCGTCGCCGGCGGCGGCATCGGCCTCACCCAGGGTACCACGGGCCGTGGCCCCGACCAGAATACTGCCCGGCGCGGGGGCGGGGCCCCGGTCGATCAGTTCGAGGGAATAGAGGCCCTCATTGTCCGCGCTGAGCGGGGACAGGCGGATCACATAGTCGCCGTCCGCCGGCAGGGTGAAGTTCAGCCGCGAATCCGTGCCTTCGCCCAGACCGTCATCGTCGGTGGCCAGGGGCTCGAACTCGCCGTCGGCAGAGCTGATCCTCAGGAAGGTGTCGAAGTCACCCGAGCGGGCGATGATCTGGACGCGGTTGCCCTCGACGCCGGTGAAGCGGAAGGAGTCATAATTGCGGTCCTGACCATCCAGCGGGTCCTTGTCGTCGATGACGCCTTCCTGAACGGCGCCGAAGGCGATGAGCTCGGGCGGGCGCTCGGGCGCGATCTCGGCGAGGCTGAGGGTATAGTCGCCCTCGACTGTCTGGCTGAAGCCGCGCACTTCGACCAGATAGGGGCCGGAGCCCTCGAGCGTGCGGATCAGGCGGGAATTGGTGCCGTCGTTGTCGTCGTTGTCGTCCAGACGTGTCGGCGGTGTGCCGTCGTCGCGATAGAGCACCAGATAGGTGTCGAAATCCTCGGCCTCGAGGCGGATGTCGATGCGCTGACCCTCGCGTCCGTCGAAGCGGTAAAGGTGCGCGCGGTAGCCTTCGTCATTGACCGGCGTCTCCGCATTGATCGTGCCGGTGAGGCTGTCGCCGAGGGTCAGCCGCTTGGCCTCGGGCGGCGGCGGGGCGGGCTGGAGGGAGAGGGTGTAGGTCCCGCCCTCGCTGGCCGAGAGAGGACGGACCCGGATGACATAGTCGCCGCGCGCCGGGGCCGCGAACACCAGTCGGGAGTTCAGGCTTTCGCCGTCGTCGTCATTGAAGGCCAGTTCCGCGAATACGCCATCCGACTGCGTCCCGACCTGGAGGTAGGTGTCAAACTCGTCCGAGGAGAGCTGCAGCACCAGCCGCTCCCCCGCATCGGCGACAAACCGGTAAGCGTCGTAGGCGACCTCGTCGTCCGTGACGGGATCGGAGTCGTCGATCACGCCCTCGACCGTCTGACCGAGCATGATCATCCCGGGCTCGGGCGCCGCGGGTGCGGGGGGACGCTCGCGCGCGATCAGGCTGTAGGTCCCGAGGGGGCCGTCGGCAAAGGAGCGGGCGCGAAGCGTGTAGATGCCGTCTGCCGGGGCCGTGTAGCGGAGACGGGCGTCGGTCCCATCGCCGAAACTGTCGTCATCGGCCGCGACCACATCCTCCGGGCCATCGGGGCCGTAAAGCTCCAGATAGGCGTCGAAATCATCCGAGCGCATATCGACCTCGATCCGCTGACCGGCGGTCAGCGCGAGGCTGTAGGCGTCCGCAGGGCCACCGCCGTCATCGCCACGATCGCTTTCCTCAAGCGCGGCATCCAGACCCTCGCCCAGCACAAGGGTGCCGGCGTCTTGGGCTGACGCGCCACTGGCCGCGAGCAAGGCCAGCGCCGAGGCGCCGGCAAGGCCGAGCAATCTGGTCCCGTGGAATCGGCGCATGGTATCCCCTTCACAGCTTTCCCCGATCATAGACGCCGAACCCCGGCCTGTGTAAATCGCCTGACCGCAACGATTCCTGACGAGGGATCGGCAGAACGGACCCGCCATGACCGCCACCCCCTCCCCGACCGCCCGGATCATCGACGGAAAGGCCCGTGCGGCGGCCCTGGTCGATCAGGTGGCCGAGGCCGCAGCCCGGCTGATGGCCGACACGGGGATCGTGCCCGGACTGGCGGCGGTGCTGGTGGGCGAGGACCCGGCCAGCCGCATCTATGTGAAGAGCAAGGGCGAGACGGCGGCGCGCGCGGGGCTGAACTCCTTCACCCACAGGCTGGGGGCCGAGACGACCGAGGCGGAGCTGCTGGATCTGGTGGCGCAGCTGAATGCCGACCCGGCGGTGCATGGCATTTTGGTGCAACTGCCCCTGCCCGCCCACATCCGCGAGACAGCGGTGCTGGCGGCCATCGACCCGGACAAGGACGTCGACGGCTTTCACGTGATCAACGCCGGACGACTGGCGACCGGCCAACCCGGGCTGGTCCCGTGCACGCCGTTGGGGTGCATCAAGCTGTTGAAGGCCACGCTGGGCGATCTGTCGGGGCTGGAGGCCGTGGTGGTCGGGCGCTCGAACATTGTCGGCAAGCCGATGGCCCAACTGCTGCTGGCCGAGAGCTGTACCGTCACCATCGCCCATTCGCGCACGCGGGACCTGGCCGAGGTCTGCCGCCGGGCGGATATTCTGGTGGCGGCGGTGGGGCGGCCGATGATGATTCGCGGTGACTGGATCAAGCCGGGCGCGACCGTCATCGATGTCGGCATTAACCGGGTGCCGTCGGCCGATCCGCTCAAGGCCGCCGAGGGCAAGACCCGCGTGGTCGGCGATGTGGACTATGCCTCGGCAGCAGCCGTCGCGGGGGCCATTACGCCGGTGCCGGGCGGGGTCGGGCCGATGACCATCGCCTGCCTGCTGGCCAACACCTATGCCGCCGCCTGTCGCGCGGCGGGTGTGGAACCGTCACAGTTGGGCGCTTGAAGCGGAGGCGTTCCGGGCCGATACTCCCCGAGGGGCCGAAGCATGGGTCCCGGATCGGCCCAAGTTCGGCCAAAGGGGGCTACCGATGACTGTCCTGCGCACTCCCGTTCTCGCCGTTGCGGCGGTTACCCTGACCTTGGGGGGCTGTGGCTACAACACCATCCCGACGCAGGAAGAGGCCGCGCGCACCAAATGGGCCGATGTCGAAGCCCAGTACCAGCGGCGGGCCGATCTGATTCCGAACCTTGTGGCGACCGTACAAGGCGCCTCGATCGCCGAGCGCGAGACCCTGACGCAGGTGATCGAGGCCCGCTCGCGCGCCACCTCGATCCAGCTGGACGCCGACGCCCTGTCCGATCCGGCGGCGGTGGCCCGCTATCAGGCCGCGCAGGGCGAACTGAGCCAGGCGCTGTCGCGGCTGATGCTGGTGGTCGAGCAGTATCCCCAGATCCAGTCGAACGCGAACTTCATCGCCCTGCAGAGCCAGCTGGAGGGGACCGAGAACCGGATCGCCGTGGCCCGCCGCGACTACAATGAGGCGGCGCGGGTCTATAATACGACGCTGAGGACCTTCCCGGGCAATATCTGGGCCTCGACCTTCCATTCGGGGTCTGACCCCCTGCCGCTGTTTACGGCGTCGCCGGGCGCCGAGACCGCGCCCCAGGTGCAGTTCAACACCGGAGCGACCCCCGCACAGTGACCCGCGCCCTGATCGTCGAGCGACTGACATGGCGGGCCCTTGTCGCGGGCCTGATGGCGATGGCGGTGTGGCTGGTTCTGGCGCTGCCGGGGCTGACGCAGCCGGCCTTTCCCGAGCTGACCGGGCGGGTGGTCGACGGGGCCAATCTGCTGAGCCCGGCCAGGGAAGCCGAGCTTGAGGCGCGGCTGGCCGCGCTGGAGCGGGACACGAGTGATCAGCTGGTGGTGGTCACGGTGCGCTCGCTGGACGGCTATGACATCGCCGACTACGGCACGCGGCTGGGGCGTCACTGGCAGATCGGCCAGGAGGGCGGCGACAACGGCGTGTTGCTGATCGTTGCCCTGGAAGAGCGCAAGATCCGCATCGAGGTCGGCTATGGCCTCGAGGGCATACTGACCGATGCCCTGTCGGCCCTGATCATCCACGAGCAGATCACCCCGGCCTTCAAGGAAGGCGGGTTCGAGCGCGGCATCGAACAGGGGGTGGTGGCCATTGAGGAACAGCTGCGGCTCGACCCCGAAGAGGCCATGGCCCGGGCGGCGACGGTCGAGGCGGCCGAGGCCGAGGTGCCGGTCGGGGCCCTGATCATCATCGCCCTGGTGTTCGGCTTTATCCTGATTGCCGTGATCGGCATCGTCAGCAGTGCCAGCGGGCGGCGCCGGCGGGGCGGGTCGGACATTGCGCCGATCCTGATCTGGGCGGCATCCGAGGCCCTGCGCTCGCGTGGCGGCGGGGGCGGTGGCGGAGGTTTCGGCGGCGGCGGTGGATTTGGTGGCGGAGGGGGCAGCTTTGGCGGCGGCGGCGCCTCGGGAGGCTGGTGATGCGTATTTCTCCTGCTGATCACGACCGTATCCGCCGCGCCGTCGAGGAGGCCGAACAGGCCACCTCGGGTGAGATCTTCTGCGTCATCGCCCGGCGCGTCTCGTCGTATCGCGAGGTGGGCCTCGCCTGGGCGGCGGCGGCAGCCATGATCCTGCCGCTGCTGCTGATCCCGCTGGGCTTCAGCCCGGCGTGGCTGCCCGGATTCTCCGACGGCTGGCAGGCGGCGCAGCTGGCGGCGACGCCGGTGACCATGGCCCAGACGCTGGGGGCCTATGCGCTGGTGCAGGTGGTGATCTTTCTGGCGGTGTTCCTGATCCACGGCCTGCCGGTGGTCCGTCGGCTGATGACCCCTGCCTCGATCCGTCGGCACCGGGTGCGCAAGGCGGCCATCCACCAGTTCCTGGCGCACGGCATCCATGTGACGGCCAATCGCACCGGGGTACTGATCTTTTGCGCGCTGGACGAGCACCGGGTCGAGGTGGTCGCCGACGAAGGCATCCACAGCCGTGTGCCGGTCGAGGTCTGGGCGGATGTGACCTCGGCCCTGACCCGCGAGCTGCGCGCGGGACGGCCCATCGAGGGGTTTGAGGCCGCGATTGCCCTGTCCGGTGAGGTGCTGTCGACGCATTTCCCTCCGGGACCGGACAATCTCAATGAGCTGTCGGATCGACTGGTCGAGCTGTGACGCCATCTGACGGCCCGATTGGTGACCGAAGCTGGCCCTGTTCTGCTGTCAGGAGGCACCCATGCCGCGCCTGATGTCGTACAATGTGCACCGCTGCGTCGGTATGGACCGCAAGCTGGATCTGGACCGGATCGTCGGCGTCATCGCCGAGTATGAGCCGGACATCGTCTGCCTGCAGGAGCTGGATGTCGGCCGCGCCCGCACGGGGGGTGTCGACCAGGCCGCCGAGATCGCGCGCAAGCTGGAGATGACGGTCCACTTCCACCCGGCCATGCGGGTCGAGGCAGAGTTATACGGCGATGCCGTGCTGACCCATCTGCCCGAGCGGCTGGTCAAGACGGACGCCCTGCCGAGCGTGGCGGGCATTCCCGGTCTGGAGCCGCGCGGCGCCCTGTGGGTGCGGATCGAGATCGACGGCCACGACCTGAATGTGATGAACACCCACTTCGGATTGGTGCCGCGCGAGCAGCAGCGGCAAGCCACGGCGCTGGTCGGACGCGACTGGCTGGGGCGCAAGGACTGCACCGGGCCGACCATATTGACCGGGGACTTCAATGCGACCTCGATCACCCGCCCCTATCGCATCCTGACCCGGCGGCTGGATGACGCGCAGCGGCGGCTGGGGCTGAAGCCGTCGGTGAAGACGTTTCCCTCCAGCTTCCCGGCGATCCGGATCGACCATGCGTTCGTCAGCCCGGAGATTCGGGTGACTGGGGTGCGGTCATCCTTCTCGCCGCTGGCCCGGATGGCGTCGGATCACCTGCCGCTGATCGTCGATTTCGAACTGCCGCCGGCCAGCGCCTGATCCGGGCGGTGGGTCGGATTGCGGCGCTTCCATGGACGCCAGGCATCATCGGTCGACGTCGGATCGCCCAGCTGCCATTCGGCGATGAAGGCCTCGGCGCGCGAGGGCGGGTTGGCGCCCAGCACGCGCATGCGGTCCGCCCCGAACGTCAGGATGGCCCGCCCGACCGAGCCGGTCACCTCCTCGGCTGCGCGATAGGCGTCCAGGGGCGCGCCGATGAAATGGGCCACCGAAGTCTGGCGTAGCCGCCGGATCGCCTGCCGCCCGGCCTCGTCGAGCGGCTCAGCGGCGATGTCGCATTCGGTGTCGAAGCCCATGGAGCGGTTGTTGAGATTGGCCGAGCCGATCCGCAGGACGCTGTCGTCGATGACCGTCACCTTGGCATGGACGATCAGGCGCTGGCCGCCCTCGGTCACGGGACTGAAGGCGAAGAAGCGGTTGTGGCGGTCGGCCTGCTCGAGCCGGTAAAGGACTTCGGAGCGGGTGGTGTCCATGGTCAGACGGTCGAACCAGCTGGGGCTCTGGCCGGTGGAGATAAGGACGACCTCGGGCCCGTCCGGCTCCTCCAGACGCCTGGCCAGGGCCGCCGCGATCCGGGGCGAGGTGAAATACTGGTTCTCGAAATAGATCAGGGATTTGGCTGATTCAATTGAAGCCAGATGCAAGGCCTCGACCTCACGGACCTCGCGTCGTCCCGCCCAGCGCGGCTCGGTACGGGAGACGCCGACGGGCACATCGACAAGGTCCGGCTCGATCCCGTCAGGCCAGGGATCCGTCTCTACGACATCGGGCCGGGTCCGCTCCCACGTCGCGCGGAACCAGCGCTCGCGGGCGAGGTCGCCGAGGGCGCGGGCGGCGTCGCCATCCATGACGCACATGGTTTCATGCCGCGGCGGGGCGATCAGGCCGGACGGCATGCAGCGCCGGGGATCGTCGTCCAGATGCTCGGGATTGTCCCAGCGGTCGGTGGCGACGTCGCCGCCCCCGGTAAAGGCCACGGCGTCGTCGATGACGATTACCTTCTGATGGTGGCAGGCACCCAGTGGCCCGGGCTGGTCCAGTCGGAACTCGACCATGCGCTTGCGGAACCAGCCCTGGGCCCGGTGGGGATAGAAGCCCTGCGACGCGGCGATCAGCAGCGGCGAGTTCCAGATCAGCAGGCGGACATCCAGCTCGGGCCGGGTCTTGACCAGCATACGCAGCTGGTGGCCGATCTGGGCCTGATGATCGTCGGGGCGGGTCTCGGGGTCCAGTCGCGTGCGGGGATCAAACTGCCAGCCCAGCAGGACAATGGACTTTTGCGCCTTGGCCAGAGACGAGGCCAGGGCTTCGAAATAGGCCTCATTGTCCATGAGCACGGCGAACCGGGACGCCTTGGCGGTTTTCCAGCAGGCTCCCGGCCGGTCGATCAGCGGGGAGCCGACGGTCAGGTGGGCGTCATCTCCGTCTGTGAACTGGCTCATGCCCCACCGGTATCCCACAGCCAAATTGACCATTCTCTCCGTCCCCTATCGCACGGCCCGGGTCAATCCGGAGCGATTCTTCACATGCCGATGATTGTCTGGACCGCGAAATTGGCGCATAAGAGGGCTGGTGTTGTCGCGGTATCGCGGCATGATGGGGAGTATTGGCCGCCGATGCAGGCCCTGATCGAAATGATCATCGGCTTTATCGCCATGCTGGCGGCTGCGGCGCTTGCCCAGTTCGGCGTGGAATCGCGCGCCGAACCCACATCCCGCCCGGAAGTGCAGCGCGTCACCGATTGCGACAAGCGGCCGACCTCCACGGTGCTGGTCGGCACGGCCGCCAAGCGGGATTGCTGATCCATCCCCTGCCCTTGCGCGCTTCGTTCATCTGAACCGCTTTGCGCCTGCGTCCTGACCCGTTAGGTTGACTTTCCGAGGTCGCGCCGGGGGGTGCGACGCCCGCGCATCGAGCAGAGTGTCTATGAAATCCCGCCAACGGCCGCCGCTGAACCTGACCGCTCCTGACGAGGGCGCAGACACGGCCGCGCGCGAGGGAGAGGCGACCGCTGTGAGCAAGGACACACCGGAGCCGCAGGCCCAACCGGCCGCCGAGACACGGGCCGAGCGCCGCAAGCGTCGCCAGAGCGAGCAGGCGGCCACCGCCGAGGCCGCGGAAGCCCCCCCGCCCATTCCCGAGCCGAAAACTGAGGCCAAAACCTCGCTGTCGGTGCCGGTCTCCAAGGGTGAGGCGGTGCCGACCGACGCCGCCAAAGACTCGTCCGAAAGCTCTGAACTGGCGCCGCTCCGCGCCGCGCTGGACACGGTGCCCGCCGAGCACATCAGCGCCAGCGGTGGCTATTGGACCGCAGGCCTGGCCGCCGCCCTGTGGGCCGGGGGCGTCGGTGCCTGGGCCGCCTATGAGGCGGGGTTCGGGTCAGCGCCCATCGAGCCGCTGAGACTGGCCTTCTATATTCTGGTCGCACTGGCGCCTGCGGGTCTGGCCTTCTTGCTGGCCCGCGCCGTGCACCAGTCACGGCTGATTGCGGCCGAGACCCGCCGGGCCCGGGGCCTGTCGGAAGCCCTGATGGCGCCGACCGCTTTGGCTGCGCACAAGACGGGCGAGGTTCTGGTCGGGCTGAGGAACGACATCGACCAAGCGGCGCTGGCCGCCGAACGCGCTCGTCAGGACATGGCCGAACTGCGCCGGTCGCTGGCCGAGGAAAGCCGCCTGCTGAACGAGGCCGCAGAGACTGCCGGTCGGACCGCCCGCAGGCTGGTCGAAAGCCTGTCGGGTGAGCGCGAGGCCATGGCCGCACTGGGCGGCACGCTGGAAGGTCAGGCCGCACAGGTGCTGGAGGTCGTGGATCGCCAGTCGCGCATGGTGGTCGAGGCCTCGGACCTGGCCCAGACCCAGCTGCGCGAGGCCGAAACGGCGTTGGCCGCGCGGGCCGCCGATATGGCCGCCGCCGCCGGGGAAGCCCAGGAAGCCGCCCGGGCCGCCGCCGATGATCTGGCCCGCCAGACCCTGCGACTCGAGAATGCCGGGGCCGGCGTCGCCGAACAGATCCAGTCGGTCGAGGAAGGTCTGGGACAACAGCGCGCGGCGCTGGTGACGGCCGCCTATTCCCTGCGCACCGATCAGGAAGACTTCTCGGCCCAGGTCGAGAGCCAGCGCGCGCAGCTGACCGAACAGCTGTCGGTGGTGCGCTCGACCAGCACTGAACTGGTCGAGACCACGGCCACGGGCACCGATGCCCTGCGTGATCTGGTCGAGGCGGCTGCGGACCAGTTCCGCGCCCTGATCGAGATGTCCCAGCGCGAGGCCGATAATTTCGACAGCGCCACCAAGGTCTCGCTGGACCGGTTCGAGGCCCTGTCGGCCGATGCCCGCGACACCCTGCTGGAGGAAAGCCGCAAGGCTCTGGAGGTGTTGAAGGCCACGGCCGAGGAGAGCCGCAGGGCCGCCGCCGAAGCCACGGAAGAGGCCCAGCTGCGCGCCGACCGTCTGGGCGAAGCCGTGTTCGAGGCCTCGCAGAAGGCCGAGGCCGCCGCAGAGGCGCGGAT
This sequence comes from Brevundimonas sp. UBA2503, assembly GCF_002341485.1. Taxonomy (NCBI): domain Bacteria; kingdom Pseudomonadati; phylum Pseudomonadota; class Alphaproteobacteria; order Caulobacterales; family Caulobacteraceae; genus Brevundimonas; species Brevundimonas sp. UBA2503. The sequence goes on from NZ_DDOD01000019.1 coordinate 79,322, forward strand.
CGACGGGGCGCGCAAGGTGGTCACCCACACGGCCGATCTGGTCGATGAAGCGGGGGACCGGGCGCTGCAACGGCTTGAGGCCACCATTGAGCGGATGAATGCCGCCCTGCAAAGGGTCGATGACTCGATCAACGATCTGGACCAGCGCGCCGCCGACCTGCCCGAGCAGGCACGCGAGCGGGTCGATGCCGTGCGGGCCGCGGTCGAGGAAGGCCTGGCGGCCCTATCGGAGGCGTCGCGCAAGGCAGCCGACGACACCGAGGCGCTGGATGCCGGCTTCCAGGAGCGGGTCAAACGCAACTATGAAATGCTGACCGAGGCCGTGCGCCTGATGGGGGTGGTGTCGGGCGACGGCGGGCGTAGTCGGCGCGGCGCCCCCGACATGCCGCCCCTCGCGGAACCGGAGCCCCCTGCCCTGCGCCGTCCCCGGACCGAGCCGGAAGGGCGCGGGTTCGGTCTGCGCAACCGTAATGATGGCCCCAAGGCCCGCCCCGCCGACGAGGGGATGGGCTGGAAGGATCTGATGGGCGATGAGCCGGACGACGGGCCGATGGATCTGGACACGCCGGTGATGCCGCCCGCCGACACAGAAGCCCTGAACGAACGGATGCTGGCCTCGATCCGGCGTATGGGGGTCGATCCCAATGCCCTGCTGCCGCGCTCGCGCATTGAGGAGGCCGCCGAGGCCTTTGTCAGCCGCGATGCCGACACGGCGCGCCAGATCGTGCGCCGGGTGGCTCCCGCCGCCGTCCGCAGCGTGTCGCGCCGGGTGCTGAGCGATCCCGAGCTGAAGACCGACGCGGAGGCTTATGTCCGGACGTGGTCACGCATCCTGAAAGACCATGCCGCCAGCGGCGACGGACCGGCTGTTTTGAACCGTCTGGCCTCGGACGGTGGGCGGGCGTTCCTGCTGCTGGATGCGGCGGTCGGCGATCTCTCCTGACAGGGGAAACCGGCGTTACATTCCTGTTTTGGGGTTGACGATCCGGCCCCGATGACGACACGGTCCCCCGCCGTCATATGTCCGTCACAGCTCTCTCAGGCCCATGCTCGACACGCCCGCCGATGCCCAGCCGGATTTGCGACCCGGGCTTATGCTCTGCGCCTATGAGCCGGATCTGGCCTGGGGCGCGGACGGGACGGATGCAGACAGCGACTGGACACCGCCGGGCGCGCGCCTGATCCCGGTGAAGGCCGAAGCGCCGGAATCCCTGGCCCGCACCCTGATGGAACGCCTGCGCGATCCGGCCTGTCGGGCAGCGCTGCTGGTGGGACGGGCGGACGGCGCGGGTGACTTTCTGATCCAGACCCGGGCCGAGAACCGTGTACTGAACGGCAAGGCGCGGCTGGTGCCTACGGGGCCGGGTGTGGCGCGCGCCACCGCCCCCGCGCTGGAAATGGCCCAGACCCTGTCCGAGGCCGGCCTTGCGACCCGGCTGTCGTCCGAGACCGTGACCGATCCGGGCAACTATCTGCTGTACCGGGTGCTGTGCTCCCTGCCGGATGGGCCCGAGGCACCGCTGGTGGGCCTGCTGCGCGTGCCGGAGGGCGACGGGTCGGCGATCACCCGCGCTGTGCGACTGGCGGCCGAGGCCATGGCGCGGCACCTGTCACCCCTGCCCCGCCCCCGCGCGGCCTGAGCCAAGGCGTCGTCGAAGGCTGAGCGCGGCCAGCCCGCCCAGCGCCGCCATGCCCGCCATCGCCAGATAGCCCCCCGCGCCATAGCTGTCGTAGAGCGGCCCCGACAGGACGGTGGCGATGCCGATCAGGACCCCTGCGGATACCGTCGAGGACAGGGTCTGGGCGGCGGTTTGAGCGTCTTCGGGGGCCAGACGTTCGACGATCTCGACCCCGGCCAGATAGGTGGCGGCAAACGTCAGGGCGTGCAGGGCCTGAAACGGCCACAGCAGGGCCAGCGGCGGGCTGAAGGCCAGGGCCGTCCAGCGCAGGACACCCGCCCCGACCCCGACGGCCAGCATGGGCCAAGGGCCGATGCCGAGACGCCGTCGCCAGGGATCCAGCCACCACATGAAGCCAATCTCGATGATCACCGACCCCGCCCAGAGCGCGCCGACGAGGCCGGTCGACAGACCCTGCTGCGTCCAGAGGATGGCGGAAAAACCGTAGTAGAAGCCGTGGCTGGCCTGCACCGCGCCGATGGCGAGCAGGGCCATCATGAAGACCGGATCGGCCAGCAGGCGTCCCAGCCCCAGAAACCGGTTGCGGCCCGAGGCGCGGCCGGCGGCGCTGACGACCTCCGCTGGCAGGCCGAACTGGGCATAGAGGGCCATCAGGGCACTGCCCGCCACGATCCAGACGATCACCGCCGCGACCGGCAGCTGGATCAGCAGTGCACCCATGGCCAGATTGGCCAGCACAAAGGCCGCAGAGCCAAAGCCGCGCGGGACGGAGAAGGAAAAGCCCTCGCGCCGGGCGACGCGCAGGCTGAGCACATCGATCAGGGGGATGATGGCCGAGGTGGCGGTCGCGGCCACGAACCAGCAGGCGGTCCAGAGCACATAGCCCTCGACCAGGGCGGCGGCGCCATAGCCGGCCACCGCTACCCAGCCGAGGATGGCGATGGGCGCACGGCGGGTGGCGAAGCCATCGGCCCAGACGGCGATCATCGGCCCGGTCAGAAAGCGCGCCAGCATCGGCACAGCCAGCAGGGTGCCGATCTCCGCGCCGTCCAGCCCCAGACTTTTCAGCCACAGGCCGGCGAACGGCAGGCTGACCCCGGTGACGCCGAAGAGCAACACATAGTGAAGGGCAAGGCGGAACGGCGGCGTCATGATCTGTCCGATAGCAGACTCCGGCGATTCCGTGGGCTAGCGTCGCCGTATGACGGTGAATCGCACCCTGGCGGTGACAGCCTGTGGCCTTGGCACAATCTGTGTTCTGCTGGGGGCGTTCGCGGCCCATGGGGCGGGCCCGCAGGTCAAGACCCTGCTGACCACCGGGGCCCACTATGGCCTGATCCATGCCCTGCTGGCCGTCGTTGCCGCCACCCTGGCCCGACACAGCGCGGCCATTCGCTGGGCCGGCTGGCTGGCGGTGGTCGGTGGCGCCGTCTTTGCCCTGTCCCTGACGCTGGTCGGCATGGCCGGGCTGAGCGTCATGGGCGCCGTCGCGCCGATCGGGGGCCTCTTGATGGTCGCCGCCTGGCTGTTGTTTGCCTATGGGGCGTTTCGCATGCGCCCGTCTGACCTGTCCTGAACTGTAGAGCGAGTACCGATGTCCTTTCCCAAGCCTGAGGGCGACCGCCGCGACCTGTTCCCCGAGATCGAGGCCTTTGCCAGCGGGATGATGAAGACCCCGGACGGGCATGAGATCTATTTCGAGGAAAGCGGCAATCCGCAGGGCAAGCCGGTGCTGGTGCTGCACGGCGGTCCGGGCGGCGCGACCAGCCCGGGCATGCGGCGTTACTTCGATCCGTCGGCCTACCGGATCATCATGTTCGACCAGCGCGGCTGTGGCCAGTCGCGGCCCTACGCCTCGCTGGAGAACAACACCACCTGGACCCTTATCGAGGATATCGAGCGGCTGCGCGAGCGGTGCGGCGTGGACAAGTGGGTGGTGTTCGGCGGGTCGTGGGGTTCGACCTTGTCGCTGGCCTATGCGGTGACCCATCCCGAGCGGGTCAAGGCGCTGGTGCTGCGCGGCATCTTCCTGCTGACGAAGAAGGAGTTGCACTGGTTCTATCAGGACGGGGCGTCGATGATCTTCCCCGATGCCTGGGAGCGGTTCCTGGCGCCCATCCCGGAGGCCGAGCGCGACGACCTGATGGCGGCCTATGAGACGCGACTGACGGGCAAGGACGATGCCGCGCGAAACGAATGCGCCATCGCCTGGTCCAGCTGGGAGGGGGAGACGGTCAGCGTGCGCGGGCCGGACTCCCGCCCCGACAAGTTCGCCGAGGCTGAATTCGCCATCGCCTTTGCCCGGATCGAGAACCACTATTTCCGCAACGGCGGCTTCCTGCCCGAGGACGGCTGGCTGCTGAAGAAGATCGACCGCATCCGGCATATCCCGGCGTGGATCGCCCAGGGCCGGTTCGATGTGGTGACGCCGATGTCGGGGGCCTGGGCCCTGCACCGGGCCTGGCCGGAAGCGCGGTTGGAAGTGGTCGGCGACGCGGGCCACGCCTCGACCGAGCCGGGGATTGTCGACAGTCTGGTGCGCGCCACCGACTGGGCGGCGGGCCTGCCGGACTGACCTCGCGGCCTAGAACAGGCCGTTGCCCTTGGGCAGTTCGACGTAGCGGTGGACGCGGGTGGCCATGACCAGGCCAAAGCCGATCATGACCGTCAGCATGACGGTGCCGCCGTTTGACATCAGCGGCATGGGCACGCCCACGACCGGCGCCAGACCCATGACCATGGCGCCGTTGATCAACACATAGAGGGCGAAGGTCGCGGTGACCCCGGCCGTGGCCAGCCGGCCGAAATGGCTGTGTGACAGGGAGGCGATGCGGAGGGAGATCAGGATCACCCCCAGATAGCAGAGCAGCATGCCGAACGAGCCGACGAAGCCGAATTCCTCGGACACGGCCGCAAAGATGAAGTCGGTGTGGCGTTCCGGCAGGAATTCCAGCTGGCTCTGGCTGCCGAGACCATAGCCCTTGCCCAGCAAACCGCCGGAGCCCATGGCGATCTTGGACTGCATGATCTGATAGCCCTCGCCCGAGGGGTCAGCTTCCGGGTTGAGGAAGGTCAGGACCCGGTCGCGCTGATAGTCGTGCATGACGAACTGGATGAAGGGCCAGACGCCGGCCAGTACGGTCCCGCCTGCAACGACGATAATCTTCCAGCTGAGGCCCGCAGCGAACATGATGGCTGCTCCGGTCATGCCCAGCAGCAGGGCACTGCCGAGGTCGGGCTGATGGGCGACCAAGGCAAACGGCGCCCCGATCATCAGGGCCGGATAGATCAGCTTCCAGTGAAAGCGGGCTTCCTGGGCGGTGGCGCCGTGGTACCAGCGGGCGAGCGCCAGAACGAGGGCGATCTTCATCAGCTCGGACGGCTGGATGCGGGTGACGCCAAGATCCAGCCAGCGGGTTGCACCCATGGCCGTATAGCCCAGCCCCGGCACCTCGATCGTGGCCAGCAGCACCAGCGAGCCGAAATAGGCCGGATACGCCAGATGGAACCACCATTTGAGGTTCACCATCGACAGGGCCAGCATGGCGGCCAGGCACACGCCAAACCGGATCAGATGTTTGGCGGCCCATGGCTCCCACGACCCCTGGGCCACGGAATAGAGCATGGCGGCGCCCATGCCCGCGATGGCGCACAGCAACACCAGCAGCCGCCAGTCGATCTGGGTGAATTTAACGGTCAGCCGGTCGCGCTCTCCGGGACGGGTCAGGGCCGAGGCGGTCATTGCGGATCCGGAAGATAGGGCTGCGGCCCGGGAAGATCCTGGGGCGCGGGTGGGTCCGGCGAGACCGGAACGGCCTCGGCAGCGGCGGATCCGGGCTCAGCCGCTGTGGGCGGCGGCGGAGCGGCGCCTTCGTCGATTATGGACCCCGCCTCGGGCTCGCGCGGCAGCGGCCGCTCGATGCGGGCGCGCATATCGGGATCCTTGAGCAGGGCCACCTTCATGACCTCGCGCGCGCGCGGCGCGGCGTCGGCCGAGCCGCCTGCCGGGGCATGCTGGATGATCAGGGCGATGGCATAGCGGGGCGCATCGTGCGGCGCGAAGGCGACGAACAGGGCATGGTCCCGCCGGCTCCAGACGGCATTGCGGGGCCCCCGCGATTCTCCGGGCTTGTAGTCCCGTGACTGCGCCGTTCCGGTCTTGCCGGCCATAAGGATGTCGCCAAGCCCCAACTGTGACGCACGATAGCCCGTGCCCCTGACATCATTGGCCACCGCCGCCATGCCCGCACGGACGATATCGAGGTGCTCAGTGCTGAACGGCAGATCAGCGAAGGTGGCTTCGGCGTAGGGCTCGCCGTCAATCGATTTGATCAGACGCGGCTGCACGGCCTTGCGGCCATTGGCGAGACGCGCCGTCATCACTGCCAGCTGCAGGGCGTTGACCGACAGGGCTCCCTGACCAATCGCAACGGACAGGGTTTCGCCGGGATACCATTTGGGATCGTCATCCCAGCTGGTGGCCTCGGTGTATTCGCGCTTCCATTTCTGGGACGGAACAATGCCGTCGGACTGACCCGCGATGCCGATCTCATAGCTGTGACCGAAACCGAGATCCTCGGCGACCCGTGCAATCCGGTCGACGCCAGCGCGATTGCAGAGGTGATAGAAATAGGTGTCGCACGAGTTCTTGATCGCATCGTGCATGTTCATCGAACCGTGCCCGCCGGCCTTCCAGCAGCGGAAGGTACGGGCTCCGAAGCGATAGCCGCCGGTGCAAGTCACCCGTTCGGCGGGGTCGATCCCGGCGTCGAGGAAGGCCAGGGCTGTGGTCATCTTGAAGGTCGAGCCCGGCGGGAAGGTGCCGTAGATGGCCTTGTCCAGCAGGGGCCGCCGCTCATAGTCGGCCCAGGCGCGATAGATGTTGCTGGGCACGCCCGAGACAAACAGGTTCGGATCGAAGGACGGTGACGACACCATGGCCAGGATGTCGCCGTTGCGCACGTCCATGACGACGCAGCCCCCGGATTCCTCGCCGAACACCTCGAGCGCGCGGTTCTGGATGTCGGTGTCCAGGGTCAGCACCACTTCCTTGCCCGGCACCGCAGGGCGGGAATTCTCCGGATCCTCGCCGACGACGCGGCCCCGGGCGTCGACCTCGACCCGCTGGCCGCCGGCCTCGCCACGAAGCTGGTCGTCGAGCGCCGCCTCGACGCCCTGACGGCCGATGCGGAAGCCGGGGTTGAACAGCAGGGCCGAGGGCTCTTCGCCCTTGTCGCGCACGGCCTTGATGTCGCGGTCCGACACCTTGGCCACATAGCCGACGACGTGGGCGAACGAGCCCCCGTGCGGGTAGTAGCGGGTCTCGTGCATGTCCGCCATCACGCCGGGCAGTTCGTTGGCGTAGAGATTGACCTTGGCGAACTCTTCCCAGGTCAGGTCGCTCTTGACCGGGACGGGCGAGAAACGCGGGGCGGCGTTGACGTCACGGATGATGCCGCGACGACGCTCGAGGGTGTCGGGGATCAGCCGGCCGAGCAGGTCCAGCGTCTGGTCCAGATCCTTGGTCTCGTCGCGAACCACCAGGACGCGGAAACTGGGCCGGTTGCCGGCGATGATCACACCGTCGCGGTCGCGAATGATGCCGCGCGGCGGCGGTACAAGCCGGAAGTTGAACTGGTTGGCGGTGGCGAGGGTGGTGTATTCCTGGGCCTGGACGACCTGCAGCTGGCCGAGGCGCGCGGTCAGGCCCAGCACGCCCAGCCCGGTCAGACCGCCCAGCACGAAGGTGCGCCGCAGGAAGGAGCCCTGCCGCTCATTGACGTCCGAAAAGAAGATCGAGGGTTCGCTGCTCATCGAAACCGCACATCGCCATCGTCAAACCGCTGGATCAGGCGATCCGCCAGCGGGAAGATCAGAAGCGTCGGCACTATCTGACCCAGAAGGGCCAGCAGACTCGGCGCCCGCCCGGCCACGATACTAACGATCACATAGGCCAGAAAGAAGGCCCCCAGGGCGGCGACCGTATACCAGACGAACAGGACGCGGGTTTCCTGTCCCATCAGGAAATTCCGGGACACCAGAATGGCCGCGTAGACGCACAGCAGCACCAGTCCCCAAAGACCCAGCGGGGCATACCACAGGAGGTCCAGAAACAGTCCGAGGACGAACAGCATCAGGGGCGCAGAGATCGAGGGCCGGATCAGCGGCCAGGCAAAGGCCAGCACCATGGGAATGATGGGCTCAGGCAGGCTGAGGCCGAACAGGGTCACAGGCGTGGCCAGGATCAGGGTGGCCAGCACGGCCAGCAGCGCCGGATAGATGATCCACTGCAGAGGTCCGACGACGCGAACGGCGACCGGACGTCTCACTCGCCTGCACCGCCGGGCTGGGGACCGGTCGCGGGGGCCGGCGCGGCCGCCGTGCCGAGCGCGGCCAGCGGCGGCGCGTTCAGGGTCTCGGGGTCAACCAGCTGGCCGAAGTCTTCGAATTTCAGGACCTTGACGAAGTCGATGGCGCCCCGGTCGCTGAACAGCTTGACCCGCCAGGAGCCGTCGATGCCGCGCGCGACGACGCCGATCGGCACCCCCCGGGGAATGCCGCCACCATCGCCCGAGGTCAGGACGCGGTCGCCGACCTCGACCGAGTCGGTCCCGCGCACATATTCCAGACGCGGATTGCCGCTGCCGTCACCGGTCAGCATGGCGCGGGCGTCGGTGCGGTCGATCAGCACCGGGATGCGGCTGGAGACATCGGTGACCAGCAGGACGCGGCTGACGCGGGGCGAGGTGCCGACCACCCGACCGACCAGGCCATGTTCGTTGATGACGGGGTTGCCGATGCGGACGCCCTGGCCTGTGCCGACATCGATCAGGCGCGAGCGGGCGAAGGGGCCACGCGATTCCGAGATCGACCGGGCGGTGGCCATCTCGACGTCCGGCTCGACCCGGATACCCAGCATGGCCTCATAGCGGGTGTTGATGTTCTGCAGGGCGATGTTGGCGTCGGCCACGGCCTGAAGCTCTGCAACCTGCTCCTTCAGGCGACGGTTCTCGGACACGGCAAAGAAATAGTCGCCGACGTAGTCGCTGGCGGCGCCGACCCAGCGGACGGGCGCGGCCAGCACGCCACCCACCCCACCCGAGACCTGATCCCCGGCGCCCCGGATGGCGTTCTGGCTGTCGGGATCCCCGCGCCGCTGGCTGAGCAGCAGGAAAACCGACACCGCCAGCACGGCGAGCACAGTCAGGCCCGCCGTCCAGATCAGCGGCACCTTGAGGTTCTCTAGCGGTCCGTCGCGAAACGCCACGGCGACCCTTGCATCAGAGGGTTGGTGTCAACCGGCCCAGGCAAGGACCGGCGGGCGAATCTGCCCACGGAGTCAGGCTATCGCAGAATCACCGGGGCTTGAAAACCACTGATGTCTGCGAGGCGCGAGACAGGCTCTAGAGCGAGCTTTCCAGCACGCCCTTCATCCAGCGCGGATGCTCCAGCACCCGGCCGCAGCCGATGGCGACGCAGGACAGCGGATCATCGGCAACCGAGACCGGAAGGCCCGTGTGATCGCGGATCTCGGCGTCCAGACCGCGCAGCAGGGCGCCTCCGCCGGTCAGCATAATGCCCTTGTCGGCGATGTCGGCGGCCAGCTCGGGCGGGGTCGCCTCGAGCGCGACCTTGACGGCGTCGATGATCTGGCTGACCGGCTCGGTCAGGGCCTCGGCGGCCTGGCGCTCGCTCATCTTCACTTCGCGGGGCACGCCCTGCATCAGGTCACGACCCTTGACCTCGATCGACAGGCCTTCGCCGTCGGCCGGGATGCGGGCGGTGCCGATGTCCTTCTTGATCCGCTCGGCGGTGGTCTCGCCGATCAGAAGGTTATGGTTGCGGCGCATATAGCTGATGATCGCCTCGTCCATCTTGTCGCCGCCGACGCGGACCGAGCGCGAATAGACGATGCCCGACAGGGACAGGACGGCCACCTCGGTGGTGCCGCCGCCGATATCGACGACCATGGAGCCGGTCGGCTCGTGGATGGGCAGGCCTGCGCCGATCGCGGCGGCCATGGGCTCGTCGATCAGGCCGACGCGGCGGGCCGAGGCGTTGAGACAGGAATCATTGATGGCGCGGCGCTCGACCGCCGTGGCACCCGACGGCACGCAGACGATGACCTTGGGGTTCACGAAGCCCTTGCGGTTATGCACCTTGCGGATGAAGTGCTTGATCATCTCTTCGGCGACTTCAAAGTCGGCGATGACCCCGTCGCGCATGGGACGGATGGCTTCCATGTGACCGGGCGTGCGGCCCAGCATCTGCTTGGCCTCGATGCCGACGGCGTGGACGATCTTCCGTCCACCGACGTTCCGGAGCGCGACGACCGAAGGCTCGTTCAGAACGATGCCCTTGCCCTTCATATAGATCAGGGTGTTGGCCGTGCCGAGGTCGATGGCGATGTCGTTCGAGATCATGCCGAAGAGATGCATAGGGGTGGGATACCGTTCCGGTTCGGGCCTTTTTGGGGCGGTCAGCGTTTTTGTCCGCTGCGACGAAGCCCCGCCCCGCTGCGCATCCCCACGCACGGGCCGTCCTGATCGATATCGCCGAGCCGACCGTGGCCCGTTTGCCCTTATGGGACAGGGATTACAAGCCCTGAATCAGCCCGGCGTATCATGAGGGTGTGGTCAGGCGGCGACCGGTTCCAGACCTTCGGCCTTGAGCATGCGCTGGATGGCGGGACGCGCCTGGACGCGATCCAGATGGGCGTTCAGCTTCGGATAGCGGCCGGCGTCGAGCAGCCGGGCCTGACGCGCCCAGCGGGTGAACACGGCCAGATAGTTGTCGGCCAGGGTCCAGCCGTCGCCGAACACCCAGTCACCCTCGATCTGCTGCTCAGCCAGGTCGTATTTGGCCAGCGCCTGCTCGACGGCCTGGTCCTTCGCCTCACCTTCCAGCGGCGGACGGCTGAACAGCACCTTGCCGATGGCCGGGTGCAGGCTGGAGGCCAGCCAGCCGTTGAAGGCGTGGAATCGGGCCATGGCGAAGGCATCGCCCAGCGGGGCCAGTTTCTTGTCGGGATTGGTCTCGGCCACCCAGGCGAGGATGGCGGCGTTCTGGGTGATCACGCCCTGATCGGTCTTCAGCGCCGGGGTCACGCCGGCCGGATTGATGGCCAGATATTCGGGCGTGCGCTGTTCGCCCTTCTTCAGGTCGATGACCGTGGCCTGATAGTCGAGACCGGCCTCCTCGAGGGCGGAATGCGAGGCCATGGCGCAGGCGCCGGGCGAGATATAGACGGTCAGGGACAAGGGAGATCTCCTTCAAGGTTCGGGTCGGTGCGACCTGAACGGGCAGATGGGGTTGGGGCTCCATATTGCAACCAGATCAGTTGCGTTTTGCCTCTCGCCGCTTGACCCATTCGCGCACGCCCAGCATCAGGCCCAGCCAGACGACGGCCACGCCCGCAAGGATCAGGCTGGTCCAGGTGCCGTCGCCGCTGACCGCCACCGCCACCGCCCCGCCGAAGAAGGCGACCAGCGCCGTCTTGGGCAGCACGCCCAGGGCACAGCCGGCGAGGAAGGGTACGAACCCGGCCCGCGCTGCCCCGAAGGCCATATTGACGACGATGAAGGGCGCCGAGGGCACATTGCGGATCATGAAGCTGGCGTAGAAGGCGTTGCGCCCGACGAAGCCCTTCAGCCGCGCAGCGGTCTTGCCACCCCAGCGATCCAGCAGCCGTGCGGTCGGCCCGCGCCCCAGCCAGTAGGTCACCCCGGCCGAGATGACCGTCGCCGCCCAGCTGTAGGCAAAGCCCAGCGACGGCCCGAAGGCCACGACACAGGCCGCGATCAGCAGGAACTGCGGCGCGCCGATGAAGGCCGCCCCCACGAACAGGATGACGGTCGCGACGAACGCCCACGGCCCGCCGGCGTAGCCCTGCAGCCAGGCCTCAAGCCGATGCTCGGCCTCCAGCCCCAGCGCCGCCTTGCCGACCAGCAGCAGGGCCACCACCGCGCCCAGCAGGACAACCGTCGCCAGCGCAGCCCGCCACCGGGCCGCCTCCATGTTCAAAACGAAGTCGAGGATGCGGCGGATCATTCGTCGTCAGTCTGCACTTCGCGGAAGGGGCCGACGGTCCAGTTCGTCATCTGCCAATGTCCGTCAACCAGACGTGACCATTCCTGATGATAGTCGGCCATCATGTACCTGTAGTCGCCGTCACCGTACTCCCCGAGTTCATAGGCAATCGTACCCTTGATCCAGCCCTCACTCCGGGTTCGGGCGCCATACTCATCCTGATAGACTATCAGCGCCGGCAGGGTCGCGCCGATCTGGATCATGACATCAGCGAGCGACGGGCGCGCTGTCTGCCCAAGGTTCGGATCAGCACCTTCTTGATAGACCTCGCCGGCCCAGTCCAATCGACCCGTCCCGTCCGTCCTCAGCCACTGCGCCCACTCGTCGCGCGTGACCTCATCCCCGGGGTAAAGGCCGGGCGCACCGCCCTTTTCGTTCTTCAGACTGGCGGCAGCTACCAGATCGTCGCCACGCAGGAGGAGGCATCCGGCGAGCTGACTGGACTCATTCCGGTAGTCGCCGGGCTCCAGATGGTTGCAATGCGGGAACCCCCGCAGGGCCTTAGCCGAGAGCGCCATGCTATGCTCATAGAGCGGGTCCCTGCCACAGGCATTACGGATTCGGCGCTCGACGCCCTGACCGGTCAAGCTCTCCGTCACGATCACCCACGCGTGGAAGCAAATAATGACTTCCTGCTCCCCCGAAACTTCTGTGGCTTCAGCACTGTCGTGGAAGGATTGGGGAGATTTGGCCAATAACTCCTGAAGTTTGGTGGCATCTCGGTAGAGCTCCATCCAAGCCGTTCGAGTCAGGATAGTGCTATCGGCCAAGCCGTATTCAGGATACGTCCGGCTTCTCACTTCCAGCGTCGCCGTATGCCGGTCGCTTCCCTTTCTCAGCACTGACACCATCGGCATGTCGTTCGAATAGCCATCAACGGTGAAAACGCGCACCCCACGCCAGCCTTGGGCTTGCACAACTTCGGCCGGCTCCAACTGGAAAGCCGCAACAGTCGCGCCCCATTCATTCCCGAGACACCAATCCCACCCGTGGTCGTCAATGCAGTCGCGGTCCAGTGGGGCTTCGAGGACTTCGTCTTCCTCCTCCGGCTCCTGCGCCAAACTCGGAGTGGCGCCCGCCAACAAGAAAATTGCCGCTGCCATGCCGATCAGGGTTCGTGCTGCATTCCTCATGGCGCCCTCCTGCAAGCCTCCCCCATTTGCACCGGCGGGCGACGCCCCGTAAACAGCCTGTGCCGTGAATAACGGCCTCTCCCCTCCCCGTCTGTGAGTCGCTGTCCATGTCCGAGCTGCAGTCCAAGGCCCTTGCCCGCGTCAAGCCGTCGGCGACGCTGGCGGTGACGGCACAGGCGCGCGCGCTGAAGGCGGCGGGGCGCGATGTGATCGGGCTGGGCGCGGGCGAGCCGGATTTCGATACGCCGGACAACATCAAGGAGGCCGCCATCGCGGCCATCCGCCGGGGCGAGACCAAATATACGGACGTCGACGGCCTGCCGGAGTTGAAGGCTGCCATCGTCGCCAAGTTCGCGCGCGAGAATGGCCTGACCTATGCGGTCAACCAGATCCATGTGGCGCCGGGCGGCAAGACGGTGATCTACAACGCCCTGGTCGCCACCCTGTCGCCGGGGGATGAGGTGATCGTGCCGGCGCCCTATTGGGTATCCTATCCCGACATGGTCCTGCTGGCGGGTGGCGAGCCGGTGCGGGTGGTCGGCGAAGAGGCCGACGGCTTCAAGCTGCGGCCCGAGGTGCTGGAGGCGGCGATCACGCCACGCACCAAATGGCTGATCCTGAACAGTCCGTCGAACCCGACCGGTGCCGCCTATACCGCCGCTGAGCTGGAGGCCTTGGCCGGGGTGCTGCGTCGCCATCCGCAGGTCTGGGTGATGACCGACGACATGTATGAGCACCTGATCTATGGCGGCATGGACTATGTGACGATCGCCCAGGTGGCGCCGGACCTTTATGACCGGACGCTGACGGTCAATGGCGTGTCCAAGGCCTATGCCATGACCGGCTGGCGGATCGGCTATGCGGGCGGGCCAAAGGCGCTGATCGACCTGATGCGCAAGGTGGCGGGGCAGACGACCTCGAACCCGTCATCGATCAGCCAGTGGGCGGCGGTCGAGGCGCTGAATGGCCCGCAGGACTTCATCGCCGAGCGCGGCGAGGCGTTCGAGGCGCGCCGCGATCTGGTGGTGGCGATGCTGAACCAGGCCCAGGGCATCCGCTGTGCGACGCCCGAGGGGGCTTTCTACGTCTATCCGTCGATCGAAGGCCTGATCGGCAGGGCGACGCCGGACGGGACGGTGATCGACAGCGACGACACCTTTGCCAGCGCCCTGCTGGAGGCCGAGGGCGTGGCCGTGGTGCAGGGCTCGGCCTTTGGCCTCAGCCCCTATTTCCGCATCAGCTATGCAACCAGCGAAAGCGTGCTGGAAGCGGCGTGCGAGCGCATCCAGCGGTTCTGCGGCAGCTTGAAATAAACACACACAATTGCTAAAACACACACACTGTGCTTCTATTCGTCAGGAAAAGGGAGGCACGGATGTCGAAATATGAACCTCTGACGCAGTTTCTGTCAGGCAGGCGCGATCAGGAAGTCCCGATGACGTTTGCCGAGATCGAGCGTGTCCTGGGATTTTCCTTGCCGGAAAAGGCCAGCGGCATACGCGCCTGGTGGAGCAACAACCCCTCCAACAATGTGATGACCAAGGCCTGGTTGGCTGCGGGCTATGTGACCGAGCGGGTGGACATGGGCTCGCGTCGTCTGGTGTTTCGGCGCAGCGAGGGGACGCCGGCGGTCGCAGATCGCTCAACAAGGGCTGGCGAAGCCGGCCGTAGCGTCGGCTTTCTGGATCGTATCCGGTCCCGATTGGCCGGGACTGTCACCATACCTGAGGGCGTGGACATTACCGCCCCCACCGGCGAAGTCTGGGATGCCGAGCGTTGACGGATCGTCCGATCCTTCTGGATACCTGCGCGGCTTTATGGCTGGACAATGCGTCCGCTCTTTCCGAGACAGCAGAGCAGGAACTGCAGCGAGCCCAGACAATCGGGACACAGGTCTTCATATCCCCGATCACCGCCTGGGAGGTCGGCATGCTGGTGTCAAAGCAGCGCCTCGTTTTGACTGTCCCACCATTGCAATGGTTCCAGTCGATCATCGCCCTCGGTGTCGATATGGCTCCGCTATCGCCCGATATACTCGTCGCGTCGTCCAGCCTGCCGGATCCGATCCTGAAGGATCCCGCAGACCGTATCATTGCCGCGACTGCCCGGGCTTTGAACTGTCGTTTGATGACACGCGACGGGCCGCTTTTGACCTTTGCGCGGCGCGGCCACCTGTCGGCCATCGCCTGCTAGATCACACAGCCCGGCTGACGGCGTAGTCGGCCAGCAGGTCCAGCGCGTGGCGCCATTCGCTGTCGGGCAGGACCTGGAGTGCAGCCTTGGCAGCGTCGGCATAGTCGCCGGCGACGTCGAGAGTGGCGTTGACGGATCCGGTGCCGATCACCCGCTCGCGGGCGCGAGCAAAGTCGTCATCGTCGCGCACGGATTTGGCAAAGGCCTGATCCCAGAAGCCGTCTTTCAGCCCGCCGCCGCGCTCGATCGCCAGGATGAGCGGCAGGGTGACCTTGCCTTCGCGGAAGTCGTCGCCGGCATTCTTGCCCAGGGCCGAGGCGGTGCCGCCATAGTCCAGCGCATCGTCGGCCAGCTGGAAGGCAATGCCGAGGTTCATGCCATAGTCGCGCAAGCCCTTGACCACGGCGTCGTCGGCGCCTGCCCCGACCGCGCCGGCCTCGGCGGCCGCTGCGAACAGTTCGGCGGTCTTGGCGGTGATGATCTCGAGATAGACGGCGGTATCGAGGTTGAGGTCGTGGGCGCGGGTCAGTTGCAGCACCTCGCCCTCGGAAATGACGCTGGAGGCGCGGGCCAGAATGCCGAGCGCGCGCATGGAATCCGTCTCGACCATCAGTTCGAAGGCGCGAGCGAACAGGAAGTCACCGACCAGCACGCTGGAGGGTGCGCCCCAGATCAGATGGGCGGCGACCTTGCCCCGGCGCAGGTCCGAGGTGTCGACCACATCGTCGTGCAGCAGGGTGGCGGTGTGAATGAACTCGACCGCCGCGGCCAGATGCAGGGGGGCGTCGATACCCTTCGCCCCGCCCGAGGCGCGCGCGGCGGCGATGGTCAGCATGGGACGCAGGCGTTTGCCGCCCGCCGCGATCAGGTGATCGGCCAGCGCCGGGATCAGCGGGACGTCGGAGGCCATCCGCTCGCGGATCAGCTGGTTGACGCGATCCATGTCCGGCTGGCTGAGCCGCACGATGGGGGCGACATCTCCGGCGGGTCGGCTGACGGAATTGGAAACGGCGTCCAAGGGGAACTCATGCGATAGGGCGGGGAGATAAAAAACCGGCGCCCGTCTTGCCGGGGCGGGTTGGCGCGCACAATGGTGATCGGACCATGAAGGGTCAAGACGTGTGACGGTCGCAGGCAGTATCCCCGAGGTGCGGGAAGACGCCCTGCTGGGCGGGCGGGTGCGGCTGGCCCAGCCCGTGCGGGGCTATCGCGCGGGCATGGATGCGGCCCTGCTGGCAGCTTCGGTCGCGGCCCGGCCGGGCGAGCGGGTGATTGAGGCCGGCTGTGGCCCCGGGGCGGTGCTGACCCAGATCGCGGTGCGGTGCCCGGGCGTGCAGCTGGTCGGGCTGGAACGTGAGGCTGAGATCGCCGAACTGGCGCAGCGGAATATCGAGACGAACGGCCTGGGCGACCGGGCGGAGATCCGCACCGGCGATGTGGCCGAGGGCTTCCGCGCACTGAACCTGCCGCCCTTTGACTGGGCGGTCAGCAATCCGCCCTTCTTTGACGATCCCGGCAGCCTGCGGCCCCCGGCCCCCGAGCGGCGCGCGGCCTGGATGGCCGATGACGGGCTTGAGGCCTGGACCGGTTTCCTGTTGAAGGCCGTGCGCGAGGGCGGACGGATCGTCATGATCCACCGGGCCGAGCGCCTGGCCGACATCCTCGCGTTGCTGGCGCCCAAGACCGGGTCGTTCGCCATCCGCCCCATCCATCCCTTTGCCGACCAGCCAGCCAAGCGGGTGCTGGTGAAGGCGATCAAGACCGGCAAGGCGCCCCTGCGCCTGTTGCCGCCGCTGATCCTGCATGACCGCGAGGGGGCGCCGCATACGGCCGGGGCCGAGGCCATTCTGAGGGGCGAGGCGGCCCTTCCCTTCTGAGCCGCTTCTCGCACCGCCAAGGACAGGCTATCCCGTCGCCATGACATTGCGCCCCCTGTTTGTGACCCAGGTCTATGAGTCCGAGTTGGACGATCCGCAGCTTGTCGCTGAGCTGGCCGAGGCTTGCCGTGTGCTGGCGGTCGAGGACGGGGCCGGTCGCGCCTGGTGCCGGGACCATGGTTATCGCGGCTATACGTCGTATGGATCACTCAACGATCTGCCGAAGCGCATGCCCGAGTTCGAGGCGCTGAAACGACATCTGGACCGTCATGCGCTGGCCTATGCCAGGGCGCTGAACTTCGATCTGGCGAGAAAGCCCAAGCTGGAAAATCTGTGGGTCAATGTGCTGAAGCCCGGCGGCGGGCATTCAGGCCACATCCACCCGCACGCCTTCCTGTCGGGCACGGTCTATATCGAGATACCCGACGGGGCCTCGTCGCTGAAGCTGGAAGACCCGCGCCTGCCGATGATGATGGCGCGGCCGGGCGTGCATGCCGATGCGCCCGAGGCCGAGCGGCCGTTCGTCTATCTGGCGCCCCGGCCCGGCACCGTGCTGATGTGGGAAAGCTGGCTGCGCCACGAGGTGCCGCCCAATGCCGCCAAGGCCGAACGGATCTCGATCAGCTTCAACTACGCCTGACGGATCAGTGCGCGCCGGCCCCGGTGGGCAGGTGTTCCTTCTCATGGCGGCCCAGTTTGGTGACCAGGGTCTGGGCCGCGAGGTTCATGCCGGACACCACGACCCGCGCGCCCTGACGGCGGTAGCGGAACACCACCTTGTCGACCGCGACCACGCCGGTCACGTCCCACAGGTGGGCGTTCGACATGTCGATCTCGACCACCGTGGGATGGCCGTGGTGCTCGAAACTGGCGGCAAAGACGTCGGCCGAGGCGAAGAACAGATTGCCGCTGACCCGGTATTTCAGCTCGCCCTCGGGGGCCTCGACCTCTTCCACGACCACCGTCTTGCCGACCTTGCGCATGAAGAAGATGGCCGAGAGGATGACGCCCAGCACCACCCCCTTGGACAGGTCATGGGTCAGGACGACGGTGATGGTGGTAGCCAGCATGACCACGGAGGACTGGAAGGGCATGGTGCGGAGCTTGAGCACCGAATTCCAGTTGAAGGTGCCGATCGAGACCATGATCATGACGGCCACCAGCGCCGCCATCGGAATGCGCGCCACCCAGTCCTGCAGCACCAGGATCAGGAACAGCAGGAACAGCCCTGCCCAGAGGGTCGACAGCCGCCCGCGCGCGCCACTGGTCACATTGATGATCGACTGGCCGATCATGGCGCAGCCCGCCATGCCACCGAAAAAGCCTGCCGCGATATTGGCGATACCCTGACCGCGCGTCTCGCGGTCCTTGTCGGACGGGGTGTCGGTGATGTCGTCCAGCAGATTGGCGGTCAGCAGGCTCTCCAGCAGGCCGACGAAGGCCAGCGTCGCGGCCACCGGCGCGATGATGGCGAAGGTTTCCCACGTCAGGGGCACCATGGGGATGTGGAACATTGGGAAGGTGGACGGCATCTCGCCCATGTCGCCGACGGTGCGGACGTCCATCCCGCTCCAGATGACAAGGCCGCTCAGAAGGACGATGGCCACCAGCGCCGAGGGCACGGCTTTCGTCAGGCGCGGCAGGCCATAGATGACCGCCAGCCCGGCCGCGACCAGCCCATAGGTCTGCCAACCCATGCCGATCAGCTCGGGCAGCTGCGCCATGAAGATCAAGATGGCCAGCGAGTTGACGAAGCCCGTCATCACCGAGCTCGACACGAATTTGATGTAGCGGCCCAGCTTGAGAATGCCGACGCCGATCTGGAAGACACCCGTCAGGATCGAGGCGGCGAACAGATATTCAAGCCCGTGGTCGCGAACCAGGGTGACCATCAGTAGGGCCATGGCCCCGGTCGCGGCGCTGATCATGGCCGGGCGCCCGCCGACAAAGGCGATCGTCACGGCGATGACGAAGCTGGCGTAAAGGCCGACCGCCGGATCGACCCCGGCGATGATGGAAAAGGCAATGGCCTCCGGGATCAGGGCCAGGGCGACGACGGTGCCGGCCAGCAGATCCTTGCGCGGTTGCGCCAGCCACTGCTCGCGGGCCGATTGGAAAACAGACATGGGGATCACACACAAGGAACGGGCCCGCCGCGTGACGACGCGGTGTTAACGCTCAGGCCAGTTTCGTTGCTCCGGCGGATCGGCGGCCGGAATAGCCACCCGCAAGCCATCTCGTGGCGCGGGTCCAGGTTGCCCGCCCTGTGCCATGCTGCACCGCAACAGGCAAGGGCGGCAGCCGGCGTGCCCGCGACATTCCGCCCGCAACGGCCACGCTGGACCTCACCCTTGATATGAAACATAGCATGAACAATGGCCCGTCTCGATCTTCGCCGAAAACTGGAAATCCTGGCTGATGCGGCCAAGTATGATGCGTCGTGTGCGTCATCGGGGGCGGCTAAGCGGAACTCGGTCGGGGGCAAGGGGATCGGCTCGACCGAGGGGATGGGGATCTGCCATGCCTATACGCCGGACGGGCGGTGCGTCAGCCTGCTGAAGATCCTGCTGACCAACTTCTGCATCTATGACTGCGCCTATTGCATCAACCGGGTGTCGTCGAACGTGCCGCGGGCGCGGTTCTCGGTGCAGGAGGTCGTGGACCTGACGCTGAACTTCTATCGGCGGAACTATATCGAGGGGCTGTTCCTGTCGTCGGGCATTGTCCAGTCGGGCGACTATACGATGGAGGAACTGGTGCGGGTCGCGCGGATGCTGCGCGAAGAGCATGACTTTCGCGGTTATATCCACCTGAAGCTGATCCCGGAGGCCGATCCCGAGCTGGTGGCGCAGGCGGGGCTGTATGCCGACCGGCTGTCGGCCAATATCGAACTGCCGCGCGATGAGGCGCTGGCCCGGCTGGCCCCGCAGAAGGACGCCGGCGTCATCAAACGGACCATGGGTCAGGTCCGCCAGCGGGTCGAGGCCGCCCGACCGGCAAAGAAGGACCGCAAGCGCCCGCCCCGCTTTGCCCCCGGCGGTCAGTCGACCCAGCTGATCATCGGTGCCGACGGCGCGCCGGACGGCGAGATTCTGGAGCGGTCGGCCTCGCTGTACGGCGGCTATGGCCTGCGCCGGGTCTATTATTCCGCCTTCAGCCCCATTCCGGACTCGTCGGCGCAGCTGCCGCTGTCAAAGCCCCCGCTGATCCGCGAGCATCGGCTGTATCAGGCCGACTGGCTGATGCGGTTCTATGGCTTCTCCGCGCCCGAGATCGCCTCGGCCACGCCCGACGGCATGCTGGATCTGGCGGTCGATCCCAAGCTGGGCTGGGCGCTGGCCAACCGCGCCCATTTTCCGGTCGATGTGAATCTGGCCGAGCGCGAGACCGTGTTGCGGGTGCCGGGGCTGGGGGTGCGCTCGGTCGACCGGATCCTGAAGGTGCGGCGCTACCGGACCCTGAGGCTGGAAGACATCCAGCGGCTGACGCGCAGCCTGGACAAGATTCGACCCTTCATCACCACACTGGACTGGACGCCCGGCGGCCTGACCGATGCCGCCGACCTGAAGGCGCGACTGGTGAAGCCGAAGGCCCCCGAGCAGCTGAGCCTGTTCTGATGCGGTGCGTGCGTCTGGAGTCCGAAACCGACCTTGAGGGGTGGCGCGTGGCGGCGCGGGGCCTGCTGGTCGAGGGGGTAGAGCCGGCTGCCGTGCGCTTTCGGGCGGGCGATGCGCAGGGCTCGCTGTTCGATCAGCCCGATAGACTGCCCCCTGTGCCGCGCAACACCCCCCTCCCCGTCCTGAGCGTACCGCGTGCCTTCCTCGACCTCGTCGAACAGGTGGCCCTGCACCGGTCGGAGGACCGGTTTGACCTGCTGTACCGGCTGCTGTGGCGACTGCAGCGCGAGCGGGCCTTGCTGCACATCGCATCCGACCGCGATGTCGCCGACGCCATGGAGCGTGCCAAGAACGTCAGTCGGGCGGCTCACAAGATGAAGGCCTTCGTGCGCTTTCGCCGGATCGAGGATGAGGGCGGCGAGCACTGGATCGCCTGGTTCGAGCCGGCGCACCGGGTGCTGGAGCGGACCGCGCCCTTCTTCCAACGGCGCTTCACGACCATGCGCTGGACGATCCTGACGTCGGACGGCACGGCGCACTGGGATCTGCAGCGCCTGAGCTTTGGCCCGCCTGCAACGAAGGATCAGGCGCCGGACGGCGACGATGTCGAGGAGTTCTGGAAGACCTATTACGCCTCGACTTTCAATCCGGCGCGGCTGAAGACGAAGATGATGCAGAGCGAGATGCCGCGTCGCTACTGGGCCAATCTGCCCGAGGCGGCGCTGATCCCCGGCATGATCCGCGAGGCTGAGGCCCGGCTGGGCACGATGGTGGCCACGCCCGCCAGCCCGGCCAATCCGCGTCTCGCCCGCGCCATCGCCCCCGTGGTGGAGCGCGTGACGACTGCGGCGCTGCCGACGTCCCTTCCCGACCTCGCGGCCGCGATTCAGGGGTGCCGCCGCTGCCCGCTTTGGCGCGATGCCACCCAGGGGGTTTGCGGCAAGGGCCCCGCGCGCGCCGACCTGATGATCGTGGGCGAGCAGCCGGGAGACCAGGAGGATCTGGCGGGCGAGCCCTTTGTCGGGCCGGCGGGTCAGGTGCTGGATGCCGCGCTGGCCGAGGCCGGGCTGGACCGCGGCCGGGCCTGGGTCACCAATGCGGTCAAGCATTTCAAGCACGAGCCGCGCGGCAAGCGACGCCTGCACAGGACCCCGGATGCCGGAGAGGTCGAGGCCTGTCGCTGGTGGCTGGACGCCGAGCGGGCGCTGGTGAAGCCCCGGCTGATCGTGACGCTGGGCGCCACGGCGGCGCTGGGCGTGCTGGGCCGCAAGATCGCCGTGACGAGGGACCGGGGTCGCCCGATCCGGCTGGAGGACGGCACGCCGGTGCTGCCCACCGTGCACCCGTCCTATCTGCTGCGCCTGCCGGACGAGGCCACCCGCGACGCCGAGCGCGCCCGCTTCATCCACGACCTGACGGCGGCGAAGGCGCTGCTCGAGACCGTCTGATGCACCCGGCGGGCGTTGCCCTTCGCCCCCGCAGTCGCTACATCCCGCCCCAACCTCCCCCCACACGAATTCAAGGGCGCACCGCACTCCATGGCGCAGCAGTACATCTTTCAGATGCAGGGTCTGACCAAGACCTTCCCCGGCGGCAAGAAGATCTTCGAGAACATCTGGCTGTCGTTCTACAACGACGCCAAGATCGGCGTGGTCGGGGTCAACGGCTCGGGCAAGTCCACCCTGCTGAAGATCATGGCCGGGCTGGACAAGGAGTTCCAGGGCGAGGCCAAGGCCGCCGACGGCGTCAAGCGCGGCTATCTGGAACAGGAGCCCCACCTCGACGACAGCCTGACCGTCCGCGAGAACGTCGAGGCCTGGTGCGAGGAGAAGCAGTGGGTCAACCGCTTCAACGCCATCGCCATGGAAATGGCCGAGAACTACTCCGACGAACTGATGGAGGAGATGACCGCCCTTCAGGAAAAGATCGACGCCGGAGACGTGTGGGACATCGACAGCCGTATCGAGATGGCCATGGACGCCCTGCGCTGCCCGCCCGACGACTGGTCGGTGACCAATCTGTCCGGCGGTGAAAAGCGCCGCGTGGCCCTGGCCCGGCTGCTGCTGTCCAAGCCCGACATGCTGTTGCTGGACGAACCGACCAACCACCTGGACGCCGAGTCGGTGGCCTGGCTGCAGCATCACCTGGAGGCCTTCCCGGGCTGCGTCATCCTGGTGACCCACGACCGCTACTTCCTCGACCTGGTGACCAAGTGGACGCTGGAGCTGGACCGCGGCAAGGGTCACCCGCACGAGGGCAACTACTCCAGCTGGCTGGAAGCCAAGACCAAGCGCGTGGTGCAGGAACAGTCCGAGTCCGAAGCTCGCCAGCGCGCCCTGACCCGCGAACTGGAATGGGTGCGGTCCGGCGCCAAGGCCCGTCAGGCCAAGTCCAAGGCGCGTCTGGCGGCCTATGAGCGGATGGTCGACGAGCAGGAAAGCCTGCGCGGCGCCCAGACCCACGCCCATATCCAGATCCCGCCCGGCCCGCGTCTGGGCAATGTGGTGCTGGAGGTCGAGGGCCTGAAGAAGTCGTATGGCGACAAGCTGCTGTTCGACAATCTCACCTTCCGCCTGCCGCCCAACGGCATCGTCGGCGTGATCGGCCCGAACGGCGCCGGCAAGTCGACCATGTTCAAGCTGATCACCGGCCAGGAGCAGCCCGACGGCGGCACCATCAAGGTCGGCGAGACGGTCAAGCTGGCCTATGTCGACCAGTCGCGCGACGACCTGAAACCCGACGAGACCATCTGGCAGGCGATCTCGGGCGGCACGGATGTGATGATGGTCGGCAAGCGCGAGATCAACACCCGCGCCTATGTCGGCAGCTTCAACTTCAAGGGTGGCGACCAGCAGAAGAAGGTCGGCCAACTGTCGGGCGGCGAGCGCAACCGCGTGCACCTGGCCAAGACGCTGGCGACCGGCGGCAATCTGATCCTGCTCGACGAACCGACCAACGACCTCGACATCGAGACGCTGCAGAACCTGGAGGAAGCGCTGGAACAGTTCGCCGGCTGCGCCGTGGTCATCTCCCACGACCGCTGGTTCCTCGACCGTCTGGCGACCCACATCCTCGCCTTCGAGGGCGACAGCCACGTCGAGTGGTTCGAGGGCAACTTCGAGGCCTATGAGGAAGACAAGAAACGCCGTCTGGGCGTCGATAGCCTGATCCCCCACCGCATCAAG
This sequence comes from Brevundimonas sp. UBA2503, assembly GCF_002341485.1. NCBI lineage: Bacteria > Pseudomonadati > Pseudomonadota > Alphaproteobacteria > Caulobacterales > Caulobacteraceae > Brevundimonas > Brevundimonas sp. UBA2503. The sequence goes on from NZ_DDOD01000019.1 coordinate 103,056, forward strand.
TTCCAGAAATTCGGGCGGTAGGGGCTACGGGGGGCACTACACCCCCTCCCGCTCCCTCCCCTCAGCCCATACGGCCGGCGCGGGCGCGCATCTCGACGGCCTGGAGTTCCATCTCTTCGGCCTGTTGCCGCAGGCTCGGCGCGAGGGCCCGGAGTTCGGCGTCGGTGACGACCTGGCCGCGTGCGCGGTTCTCGGCGATCTGTTCAGCGCGATAAGCGGGGTCTTCCAGCCGTGTCGCCTCCTCGCGCATCTTGCGAGCACCGACGAGCATCTGTTCCGCCCCCTCGGCCATCTGGCGGCCGGCATCCTGACGCGCGACGGCGGCCTGTTCGCGGGCGACCACGGCCTCGGCGCGGGCCTGTTCCGCCTGGGCGCGGGCGGCGTCGGCCTGTTGACGCGCGACGCGGGCCTGGGCGCGGGCGCGGTCGATCTCGGCGCGCTCCTGAGGTGTGGCCTGACTGTAAGAGATGACCCGGGTACCGGCCCGGGGTGCGGGCGGCGCCGGCGGGGCCGGAGGCGCGGGCGGGTCCTGCAGCCTGCTCGACGGGGGCGCGGGCGGAGCGGGAGCTGCGGGCGGCGCGGGCAGAGGCGGCAGGGGGGCGAGGGCCAGCACCGCAGCAGGCGGTGCAGGGGGCGCTGCGGGCGCAGGCGGCGGGGACGGGGGCGGGTCCTGCGTCACCTGCAGGGCTGCCAGCGGGGTGGCCAACAGCGACAGGACGGCAACGGTTGCGGCCACGGTCAACGGGCGGGCATGGGGGGCGTGGTCGGTCATCAGACAATCGATCCTTTTCTTGAGAGAGCGGGCATCGCCCGCCATGGCGGTCGAGCTCCACGTGACAGCGGCGTTGGCGGCCGGCTGGCTGGCCAGTCGCACGAGGGCATGGGCATAGGTCTGGCGATCGACGCGGGAGACGGCGGCGGCATCGGCGGCCTCTTCCGTGCGGGCGACGAGCGCGGCGTGCAGCATCCAGACCAGCGGATTGAACCAGAACAGGGCCAGCGCCAGCCGCGACAGGACGAGGAACAGCCAGTCGCCGCGCTTCAGGTGGGACAGCTCATGGGCCAGCACGGCATCTGCGGTCCGCGAGTCGGACAGGCTGGCGGGGTCGAGCAGGATGGTGCCGGGCGGCACCCCCCAGCTGAGCGGTCCGGGCAGGCGAGCGCTGGTCACCAGCCGCGGCCGACGCCCGGTGCAGAGCCGGTCCAGCGCCGCACGCCAGGCCGGACAGGTCACGGCCTGGCCCTCGGACGTCCATCGGTCCAGCGTCATGATGCCCAGCACCAGACGCCCGGAGACGAACAGGCCGCCGACAAGCCAGACGAGAACGGCGAGACCCAGGGGCGAGGGCCAGAGCATGGCGGCCTCGACCGCCACCCCGGCGACCGGTCCGATCTCGCCCTGCCAGAGCGGCCCGGCGGGGACCGCAGGCGCGGCTGGAGCGGAGGCCGGCAGAAGGGCCAGTTCCCAGACCGGCAGAGCCAGCGCTACCACCGGCAGGGCCAGCAGCAGGCAGACCGTCGCCCGCAGGATGTCGGCCCGGTCGGAGGCCCTGCGCGCCACAACCCCGGCACAGAGAAGGCCTGCGCCCGCGATCAGGGCGGACTTGAGGGCCAGAGACAGGATCAGGGCAGCGATCATGAGCGATCCTCCCCTTCCCCCGACGCGCCCATCCGGTCGATGGTACGGCGCAGCGCCTCGGCCTCGTCAGTGGTCAGGGTCTGGCCCAATCCCAGAAGCGCGGTCGCCGCGCTGGCCGCCGATCCGGCAAAGAAGGTCTCGACCATCCGCTTCAGCGCGCCCTCGGCCACGGCGTCGGTGCGCGGCACAGGGGCATAGACGAAGCCGTCCGGCCCGGCTGTGCGCCGGACCAGCCCCTTGGCCTCCAGCCGGCTGAGCAGGGTTCGCACCGCCGAGTCGCTGAGCGGATCGGCCAGCACGCCGCGCAGGGTGGCGGCGGTGGCCTGTTCCAGCCGGTACAAGGTCTCGAACACTTCGCGCTCGCGTCGGGGCAGTAGGTCGATGGAGGTCGGGGGCATGGGAGGCTCGCTACATTTGTAACGCTACACTTGTAGCGAATTGGGTCGGGAATGAGGCACCCGCATGAAACCCTCGACAGGATGGCGGCTCTTGCCAGCGGGCTGCCAACGGGAAAGGATCGCTCCATGACCCAACGCCCCGCAGTCCTGATCATGCAGCGGCATCTGGCGCCGCTGACCGGCTTTCTGGAGTCGACCTATGACGTCTACCGGTTCTGGGAGCATCCGCCGGTCGAGGCCGAGCGGGATATCCAGGCGCTGGTGGTGGCGGGCGAGTTTCCGTTGGATACGGCGCTGATCGAGCGGCTGCCGTCCTTGCGGCTGATCGCCTGTTTCACCTCGGGTTATGACGGGATCGATGTGGGCTGGTGTCGGGCGCGCGGCCTGCCGGTCACCCATGCGCCGGCGGTCAATCACGAGGATGTGGCGGACCATGCGATCGGCCTGATCCTTGCCTCTCGGCGGCGGCTGGTCGAGGGGGATCGCACCCTGCGCAGCGGCGGCTGGACGCCCGAGGCGCGGCTGATCACCCCCTCGCTGAAGGGGGCGCGGGTCGGCATCGTCGGCATGGGCCTGATCGGTCAGGCGGTGGCCGAGCGGGCCGAGGCGCTGCGGATGTCCGTCCAGTGGTGGGGCCCACGACCCAAGGACGTGCAATGGCCAAGGGCCGCGACCCTGCTGGAGCTGGCGCGCGGGGCGGACATCCTCGTGGTGGCCTGCAGGGCGGATGAGGACAATCGCGGCCTGATCAACGCCGAGGTGATGGCGGCGCTGGGGTCATCCGGCCTGCTGGTCAATGTGGCGCGCGGCAGTCTGGTCGACGAAGACGCCCTGATCCAGGCGCTGAAGGCCGGGACGCTGGGGGCGGCCGCGCTGGATGTCTATGAGGACGAACCGACCGATCCGTCGCGCTGGGCCGATGTGCCGAACACAGTACTGACCCCGCACACGGGCGGCGCCACGACCGAGTCAGTGCAGGGCATGCTGACGCTACTGATGCAGAATCTGGCGGCGCTGTTCGCGGGCCAGCCGCTGGTCACCCCAGTCCCGGACTAGCGACCCCGCTGCGGGCGTTCGTCCTCGGTGACGACGCCATCGCCGTCGACGTCCATCATCTCGAACAGGGTGCCGGCGGCCTGGCGGACCTCGTCGCGAGTCAGGGTGCCGTTGCCGTCGATATCGGCCCGACGCAGCATGCGCGCCCCGCCCGGGCCGTCCCCGGCCGCCAGTTCGTCGGGAGTCAGCTGACCGTCGCCATCGATATCCAGCCGGTCAAAGCCGGCCAGCATGCGCTGTTCCAGACCGCGCAAGGTCTGCTCGCCCCCTTCCGGGCCGCGACGGCGTCGGGGAGGCTCGGCGGGCTTGGGCGACGCCGGCGCAACGGAAGCGGTCGGCTGAGCCGTGGCCTCGTCGGCGGCCTGTTCTGTTGGCGCGGGGGCCGGCGCACTGCTTGCCTCAGGCGCAGTGTCCGCTTCTCGCTCCGGTGCCGGGCCGCAGGCGGCCAGAACCGTCATCAGGCTGGCTGCCGTCATCATCGCCATCTTCGTCATGCCACGTCTCCTTGTTGCGCCCTCTGCATACCCACGCACCAGTCCGCCCGTTCCGTCGCCCGATTTTGCTTGCATAATCGTATAAGGATATCTTTATATGATTGAATGAATTGGACCGCTGATCAGACCATAGAAGCCCTGCGCGGGGCGGGCGAGCCCACGCGGCTGCGCGTGCTGGCGTTGCTGGCCGGGGATGAGCTGTCGGTGATGGAGCTGTCGCACATTCTGGACCAGAGCCAGCCGCGCGTGTCGCGCCATCTGAAGCTGATGACCGAGGCCGGCCTGATCGAGCGCTTCCCGGACGGGGCGCGGGTCTATTACCGCCTGTCATCTGACCCCACGGCGCGGCGGCTGGTCGATACGGTGCTGGACCTGCTGGACGACCGCTCCAGCGAGCAGGATCACCGGCGTCTTGACGAGGTCCGCCGCGACCGCGAGGCCGCCGCCGAGGCCTATTTCGAGCAGGTCGCGCCGCAGTGGGACCGGATCCGGTCGCTGTATGTGTGCGAGTCGGCGGTTGAGGCCGCGATCGAGCGCGCGGCCGGACCGGGGCCGTTCGAGCGGCTGGTCGATCTGGGCACCGGCTCGGGGCGGATGCTGACCCTGCTGGGCGGACGGGCGCGCATGGCCGTGGGTCTGGACCTGTCGCAGAATATGCTGAACATCGCCCGCGCCAAGGTGGCCCAGGCGGGCGTCGGCAAGGTCGAGCTGCGCCATGGCGACATCTTTGCCACCCGCCTGCCCTCGCAGAGCGCCGATCTGGTGCTTGTGCATCAGGTGCTGCACTATCTGGCGGACCCGGCCACGGCGATCAATGAAGCGGCGCGGCTGGTCATGCCGGGCGGCAAGCTGCTGATCGTCGACTTTGCCCCGCATGACCTTGAGGAGCTGCGCGAGGAGCATCAGCACCGGCGGCTGGGCTTCACCGATGCCGAGATCAACGGCTGGCTGGCGGATGCCGGTTTGAAGGCCAGCGCCCCCATCGCCCTGCCCCCCGACAAGGACGGTCTGACCGTGCTGATCTGGACCGCCGTGCGCCCGGCCGATGCCAAGCGGAGCGTCGCCTGATGACGTCGCTGGCTGAAGCCCGGGCCCTACTGCTGTCGCCGCTGGGGCCGGTGGCGCGGGCGGGCTCGAACCGCAATGCGGTCAATGTCTCGTTCGAATTCTTCCCGCCCAAGTCGGATGAGGCCGAGGCCACCCTCTGGAAGGCGATCCGCCGGCTGGAGCCGCTGAACCCCGGCTTTGTCTCGGTCACCTATGGCGCGGGCGGATCGACGCGCGAGCGGACCCACCGGACGGTGCAGCGGATTCTGGCCGAGACGGGCCTGGCCCCTGCCGCCCATCTGACCTGCGTCGAGGCCTCGCGCGATGAGGTCGATAGCGTAGTCGCCGAGTACAAGGCCGCCGGGGTTCGTCATATCGTGGCGCTGCGCGGCGATCCGCCCGGCGGGAACGGCATCGGCGGGGTCTATCAGCCGCGCGCCGATGGCTATGCCAATGCCACAGAACTGACCGCCGCCATCGCCCGGCACGGCGACATGGAAATCTCGGTCGGCGTCTATCCGGAAAAGCATCCGGAGAGCCCGTCCATCGACCATGATATCGATGTGCTGAAGGCCAAAATCGACGCGGGGGCGACGCGGGCCGTCAGCCAGTTCTTCTTCGACATCGACGCCTTTCTGCGGTTCCGGGACCGGGTGCGGGCGGCGGGCATCACCCTGCCCCTGACGCCGGGCATCATGCCGGTGTCGAACTTCAACGGGCTGAAGCGGATGAGCGCGGCCTGTGGCGCCTCGGTGCCCGACTGGCTGGCCGCCCATTTCGACGGGCTGGACGACGACCCCGAAACGCGCCGCCTGCTGGCCGCCTCGGTTGCCGCCGAAATGTGCGCCCGCCTGCAGGAAGAAGGCTTTGCTGACTTCCACTTCTACACCCTGAACCGCGCCGATCTGGTCTATGCCATCTGCCGGGTGCTCGGCGTGCGCGAGGCGGCGCCTGCGCCCACGGAGGCCGCAACATGACCCTGAAAAGCTTGATCTTTGGCGCCGCGGGCGCCGTCCTGATCGCCAGCGGCGCCCAGGCCCAGCTGCCGCCGGGCTGGAGCGCGCCGGGCGAGCCGCTGAAGATCGCCGAGAACCTCCACTATGTGGGGACGCAGACGATTGCGGTCTATCTGATCACCACGCCGGAGGGGCATATCCTGGTGGACGGCGCCATGCCCACCAGCGCGCCCCTGATCCTGGCCTCGATCCGCGAGCTCGGCTTCGACCCGGCCGACGTGAAGGTGATCCTCAACACCCACGCCCACTTCGACCACACCGGCGGCCTGGCCGATCTGAAGGCCGCCACCGGCGCGGCCCTGGCGGCCAGCGAAGGTGACCGCAGCGCCCTGGAAAGCGGGACCTATGTGGGGTCCGAAGAGGTCGAGACCTTCGCCTTCAAGCCGGTGGCCGTGGACCGCGTGCTGAAGGATGGGGACACCTTCGAGCTGGGGGGCATGGCGCTGACCGCCCACCTGACGCCGGGCCATTCGCCCGGGTGCACCACCTGGACCTTCCCCCTGGTGGTGGACGGTCAGACCCGCCAGGCGATGATCTATTGCTCCACCTCGGTGGCGGCCAATCGCCTGGTCTCGGCCGACAAGGGGCCGCAGTATCCGGGCATCGNNTTCCGCCCCCTCCACCGCTTCGCGGTCCCCCTCCCCCGTTTCGCTTCGCTCACAGGGGAGGATCATCAATGACCCGCGCCGACCGCATTGCGGCCCTGCACCGGGCTGCGAAAGAACGCATCCTCGTCCTCGACGGGGCCTGGGGCGTGATGATCCAGCGCAGCGAGTTGTCGGAAGCGGATTTCCGGGGTGAGCGGTTCATCGATCACGTCGGCCAGATGAAGGGCAATAACGACATCCTGTGCCTGACGCGCCCCGACGTCATCGCCGATCTGCACGACCAGTATTTCGCCGCCGGCGCGGACATCAGCGAGACCAACACCTTCTCGGCCACCGTCATCGCCCAGGACGACTATCACCTCGACGAACAGGCGGTGTGGGACATCAATCTCGAAGGCGCGAAACTGGCCCGCGCCGCGGCCGACCACTGGACGGAGAAAGAGCCGGCGAAGCCGCGCTTCGCCGCCGGCTCGATCGGGCCGCTGAACAAGATGCTGTCGATGTCGTCGGACGTGAACGATCCCGGCGCGCGTCTGGTGACCTTCGATCAGGTCTATGACGCCTATCGCCATCAGGTCCGCGCCCTGAACGAAGGCGGAGTCCACCTCTATCTGATCGAGACCATCACCGACACGCTGAACTGCAAGGCCGCGATCAAGGCCATCAAGGACCTCGAGGACGAGGGCATGGAGGCCCTGCCGATCTGGATTTCGGGCACCATTACCGACCGCTCGGGCCGGACCCTGTCGGGCCAGACGGCCGAGGCCTTCTGGAACAGCGTGCGCCACGCCAAACCCTTCGCCGTCGGTTTCAACTGCGCGCTCGGGGCCGATTTGATGCGGCCCTTCATCGCCGAGCTGTCGCGCGTGGCCGACACCCTGGTCGCCGCCTATCCCAATGCCGGCCTGCCCAACGCCATGGGCCAGTATGACGAGCAGCCGCACGAGACCGCCCACTTCATCGAGGAATGGGCCCGGTCGGGGCTGGTCAACATCGTCGGCGGCTGCTGTGGCACGACCCCCGACCATATCCGCCACACCGCCGAGGCGGTGGCGAAGCTGCCCACGCGCGAGATTCCGGAACGGGCGGTGGCCATGCGGCTGGCGGGGCTGGAACCGTTTGAGCTGGTGGCGTGATGGGTACCTGGGGACTCGCTGCTTTCGAGAACGACGACGCGGTCGACCTTCGATACGAAATCGAGGAAGGGGGCTGGACCGTCGCGACCAGGGCGATGGCGAAGGTAATCCTGAAATTCGGCTATCTGGAAGCGCCCGACAGCCAGAGAGGCGTTGCCGCCGCGACGCTCGTCGCCGCCAAGCGGAGACCGGATGTCGTAGACCTCTCTCCAGAGGTGGCGATCCTGCGTGATCTATTACCGCCGCCCCCTCCGTTTTCGGCACAGCTCGCAAGGTTGACGCTCAACAGGGTGATGAGGCGCTCGGAGTTGCAGGAACTCTGGGCCGAAAGCCCGGAGCTCGACGAGTGGCGAGCAGAGACCAGCAAGGGTTTACAGGCTCTCTGATGCGTCCCACCTTCATCAATGTCGGCGAGCGGACCAATGTCACCGGCTCGGCCAAATTCCGGAAGCTGATCGTCGCGGGTGACTATGCGGCGGCACTGGATGTGGCCCGTCAGCAGGTCGAGGCGGGCGCGGCCATCATCGACGTCAATATGGACGAGGGCCTGCTGGACGGCGCCGCCGCCATGCGGACCTTCCTCAACCTGATCGCGGCCGAGCCCGACATCGCCCGCGTGCCGGTGATGATCGACAGCTCCAAGTGGGAGGTGATCGAGGCGGGGCTGAAGTGCGTCCAGGGCAAGCCGATCGTCAACTCCATCTCGATGAAGGCGGGCGAGGCCGAGTTCCGTGAGCAGGCGGTCAAATGCCTGCGCTACGGCGCCGCCGTGGTGGTCATGGCCTTCGACGAGGTCGGCCAGGCCGACACCGCCGCGCGCAAGATCGAGATCTGCACCCGGGCCTACCGCATCCTTGTGGACGAGGTCGGCTTCCCGCCCGAGGACATCATCTTCGACCCCAACATCTTCGCCGTGGCGACGGGGATCGAGGAGCACGACAACTACGCCGTCGACTTCATCGAGGCGACGCGGGCGATCAAGGCCACCCTGCCCTACGCCCGCGTCTCGGGCGGGGTGTCGAACGTCTCGTTCAGCTTCCGCGGCAACGAGCCGGTGCGGCGGGCGATCCACAGTGTCTTCCTGTATCACGCCATTCAGGCGGGCATGGACATGGGCATCGTCAACGCTGGCGACCTGCCCGTCTATGACACGCTTGACCCGACGCTGCGCGAGGCCGTCGAGGACGTGATCCTGAACCGGCCGCAGCGGACCAATGTGTCCAACACCGAGCGGCTGGTCGACCTCGCCCCGAACTACAAGGGCGACAAGGGCGCGGCGCGGGTCGTCGATCTGAAATGGCGCGACCAGCCGGTCGGCAAGCGGATCGAACACGCCCTGGTCAACGGCATCACCGACTATATCGACGCCGACACCGAGGAGGCGCGCCTGTCGTTCGACCGGCCGCTGCACGTCATCGAAGGCCCGCTGATGGACGGGATGAATGTGGTCGGCGACCTGTTCGGCTCGGGCAAGATGTTCCTGCCGCAGGTGGTAAAGTCGGCGCGGGTGATGAAGCAGGCCGTGGCCTGGCTGGAGCCCTATATGGAGGCGGAGAAGGCCGGCAAGCCGCGCGAGCAGGCGGGCCGCATCCTGATGGCCACGGTCAAGGGCGACGTCCACGATATCGGCAAGAACATCGTCGGCGTCGTGCTCCAGTGTAACAACTATGAGGTCATCGACCTGGGCGTCATGGTCCCGGCCGACCGGATCCTCGACGCCGCCGTCGAGCACAAGGTCGATATCGTCGGCCTGTCGGGCCTGATCACGCCGTCGCTGGACGAGATGGTGTTCGTGGCCTCGGAAATGGAGCGGCGCGGGTTCGACATTCCGCTGCTGATCGGCGGGGCGACGACCAGCCGGACCCATACGGCGGTCAAGATCGAGCCGGCATATCACCGCGGGTCGACCACCTATGTCATCGACGCCAGTCGTGCCGTCGGCGTGGTCTCGGGCCTGTTGTCGAAGGACGAACGGGCGAGGAACGAGGCGCTGACCCGCGACGAATACGTCCGCATCCGCGAGCAATATGCCCGCAGCCAGGACACCAAGGCGCGCACCTCGATCACCGACGCCAGGGCCAATCGCTGGCGGGCCGAGGCGGATGCCCCCTTGCCCGGCGCACCGTCATTCATCGGTATACGGACGTTCGACGCCTGGGACCTGTCCGATCTGGCCGACCATATCGACTGGACGCCCTTCTTCGCCAGCTGGGAGCTGATCGGGCGCTATCCGCTGATCCTTGAGGACGAGATCGTCGGCGAGGCCGCGCGCGACCTGTTCGCCGACGCCAAGGCGATGCTGAAGCGGATCATCGACGAGCGCTGGTTCACGGCAAGGGGCGTGGTCGGCTTCTGGCCGGCCCGGGCCGAGGGCGACGACATCGTGGTCTTCACCGACGAAGGCCGAAGCGACGAACTGGCCCGGTTCCACACCCTGCGCCAGCAGATCAAGAAGTCGAACGGCAAGCCCAATCTGGCCCTGTCCGACTTCGTCGCCGAGACCGGCCAGGACTATATCGGCGCCTTTGCCGTGACGGCGGGCCATGGCGAGCTGGAGATCGCCAAACGGTTCAGGGACGCCGGCGACGACTATTCCGCCATTCTGGCCACCGCGCTGGCCGACCGGCTGGCCGAAGCCTTTGCCGAGGCCCTGCATCGCAAGGTGCGAACCGAGCTGTGGGGCTATGCGGCCGATGAGGCCCTGGACGTCGACGCCCTGATCGCCGAGCAATATCAGGGCATTCGCCCCGCCCCCGGCTATCCCGCCCAGCCGGATCACACCGAAAAGGCGACTTTGTTCCGTATACTGAATGCTGAGCAGAATGCGGGCATGGCGCTGACGGAAAGCTATGCCATGACGCCGCCGGCCTCGGTCTCCGGCCTCTATTTCGGGCACCCGGGCAGCCACTATTTCGGGGTCGGCAAGATCGACCGCGATCAGGTCGAGGACTATGCCCGACGCAAGGGTTGGGATGTGGCCATGGCCGAACGCTGGCTGGCCCCGATCCTCAACTACCAGCCGGAGCGCAGAGCGCGCAGCGACGCGGCTTGAGCCCTACTCGGTCGCAGCGGCCGGTGGTTCCAACCCGACGTCCGCCAGGGTGGCGGGCGGCGTGGTGATGTTCTCGCGGATGCGGCGGGCGGCGTGCTCACACCGGCCGGGCAGGCCGAAGAACAGGCCGAAGGTCTCATCCCGGGCAGTCAGATCCTGCTCCATCATGCGGGACCAGCGGGCACGGACACCCGCGGCGGCCGTGTCGGCGAGCTCCAGCATATCAGGGCTCTGCCGCGGGCCGGCGACCTCGAGTGCGCGGCTGAATTTGCGCTCTTCGGCGCGGCCCAGTTCGATCAGCTCCAGATCCAATTCGTCGTCGGTGTTCAGGCTTTCGCCCAGCGCCACATGGCCGCTGACCATGGCCTCGCACCAGGCCACCAGCGGATAGTCGGCGGTCGGCGCGCCGGGCGGCAGCGGGTTGGAATAGGCCACGGCCTCCCACATGCGCTCGGTGTTCTGGGAGGCGAAGACGGCATCGGTCCCGCCTGTGCGGATGACCGCGTCCTGGGCCGCGGCCGTGCCCGCCAGGCCGATCGCCATAGCGGTTCCGAGAAGAAGTGTACGAACAGTCATCGACATCCTGAAGTCTGAGGGGGACACCCCCTTAATGCGTGGGCCAGCGTCACGGTTCAACCGGGCATTTTGACGGCGGTTCCCGGCTACGCGCAAAGAAAAGGGCGGCGAACCCGAAGGTCCGCCGCCCCAGTCTTGTATCTGGCTTACCGTTTAGAAGCGGTAGGCCATGCTCAGACGCACGCCGCGCGGGGCCTGATAGGCCGTCGGGCGACCGAAGTTCGGGTCGGGCGTCGAGGCGTCCAGATCACCGAATTCGTTGTAGTCGGTCTCGGCTTCGAAGCCGAAGACGTTGAACACATCGGCACGCAGAACCAGGGAGTCACCGGGAATGGTGAAGACTTCCGACAGGTTGTACGCGAACGTCAGGTCCAGGTTCTTGGTCCAGTCGCTTTCGAAGACCGAGCCGCGCGGCGTGGCCACGCCCTGACAGAACCACGACGCCGGGCCGTAAAGCGAGGCGAAGAAGTCGGTCGGGTGAACCCCCTGACAGCCGAACTTGCGCGGCGACTGAATGATCAGGTTGGCCCCGATGTTCAGCGCCGGCGTCACCTGCCAGTTACCGAACGCCTTGAAGCTGTGCGCGCGGTGGTTCGGCAGGAAGCCGTAGGAGTTGTCGGTCAGGCCGGGCTGGTCGAAGTCCTGCGACAGGCCGGGGTCGACCTGGCCGTTGTCGGACTTCAGGGCCCCTTCGTAGTTGCCTTCGCTTTCCGACCAGACGTAGCTGAACCGGGCGCCCCAGATGCCGTCGAAGGATTTCTCCATCGAGATTTCCACGGCCTTGTAGGTCCGCTCGGGCTCCGGATAGTTCAGTTGGTCAGCCGTCAGTGTGATCTCGCGGTCTTGCGTGATCGCACCGCCGGTGGCGCGCGACAGGTCGGCACCCGACAGGGTGATGACCATGTCCTCACCCGGGTTGGTCAGGACGTACTGGTGGAAGCCGTACCACACCGAATAGCACTGGGTGTAGGTCAGGTCCGTCGCGACGTTGTCGCAATAGTCCAGAACGGCGGCGTCGATGGCGACGTCGTCGATGGCCGTGCCCAGTTCACGATAGGTGCCTTTGACGCCCAGGGTCCAGCCGTCCCACATCTGCTGTTCGTAGCCGAGGATGAACTCGTCAACGTACATCGGATCAATTTCAGCATCGACCGAGGTGTTGGTGGCCTTGAGCGTTCCGTCACCGAAGTTGGCGCCACTGACGAAGGTGCCGAGGATCGGCTCATCCGTGGTGTCGTGGATACCGTCGGCGTTGGTGTCGTTCGGGCCACCGCTCAGGTCCAGCATCCAGCGATCCTGGATAAAGAACTCGGCGCCAGCCAGACGCTGGTTGGTGTTCACGGCCACCGGCAGGAAGTAGCGGCCATAGAAGCCGAACAGCTTGGACGTACGGTCGCCCGTGACGTCATAGGTGAAGCCCAGACGCGGAGCCCACTGATCCTGCAGGTCGATGAAGGCCACGCCGGCGAGGTTTTCGTTCTCGAAGCCCTCGTTACGCACGCCCAGGTTCAGGGTCAGCTGATCGGTCACCTGCCAGGAGTCCTGCAGGTAGTAGGCGTTCTGCGTCGACTTCCAGCCACCGTCGTTGTCATAGGCGCGGATACGCACGCGGGTGGGCTGGCCACCGACGAGACGCTCATAGCGATACCAGATACCACCCGTCACCTGACCGGTACAGGCGATGGTCGGAGTGATGCCGCCCGGGCGGCAGTAGTTGTAGCCGGAACCCGAATAGTCGAGCGCCTGGTAGGACTCCAGCTTCTCCTGGTCGATACCGAAGCGGAAGTGGTGAGCACCATAGAAGTCGGCATAGATGTCGACATCAGCGCGCAGGATGGTGCGCTCGTCCTCGTTGACCGAAGGCTGGCCCACACCCCAGATACCGCGACGCGGGAAGCCCGGGTTCTGATCGGTGATCAGGGCCCCGGCGTCGCCCGGCGAGGAGTTGTACTCGTTGTACTCGTTGACGCCGTAGGCGAGCGAGGTCGTCAGCCAGTCGGTCCAGATGCCGGTATAACGGGCAACCCAGTTCGATCCGCCAAACTCGAAGGTCGAGGGCGTGAACTGACCCACATAGTCGCCATTGGCATCGACGAAGATGTTGCTGGTTTCCTGGGTCTGCTCATCCGAGAAGTAGGTGAACTCAACGCGGTGATCGTCATTGATCAGATAGTCGATCTTGGCGCCGTAGAACGGATCGTTCGACGTCACCCGGGTGCCGTTGGCGCCCGCACCGAAGTCCGGATCGGTGGTCGGGGCTCCGATATTGACGAATTCACGGTCGCGGAAATTCACCAGACCGAAGATGAACAGGCGGTCGCGGATGATCGGGCCGCCGAAGTCGAAGATGATGTCGGAGGTTTCGACTTCATCGAAGCGGTTCTGGGCCAGATAGGTGTCCGGCGAGTCCGAACGCAGGGCGTCGGGCTCCCAGTACGCGGTGATACCGAATTCCCACTCATTGCCGCCCGACTTGGTCGTGCCGTTCAGCACGCCGCCGGTGCCGCGACCGAATTCCGACGAATAGCCGCCGGTCTTGGTTTCCAGCGTCTGGTAGAACTCGAACGGAACGGTCGACGACCCGGTGAAGTCACGGAACTTCGTGATGTTCAGGCCGTTGATGAAGTAGGTGTTTTCACCGGCCGAAGCGCCGCCGATGGTCGGGATGCCGCCGAAGGCGTTATCCGAGGCCGTCACGCCCGGAGCCAGCAGGGCCACAGCGCCGGCATCGCGGGCGATCGGCACATTGCTCGACAGCTCTTCAACGTTGACGGTCAGGCCGGTGGTGGTGGCGTCGAAGTCGGACACGGCGGTCCGAACGCCGACGACGACGATGTCATCGACGGTCGAGGCACCCGAGGCGCTGCCGACGGTGAAGACCACCGAGGTGGTGCCGCCCGAGCCGACCGAAATGACGTCGGACAGCGAGGAGAAGCCCGGCGCCGTGATGGTCGCCGTGTAGCGGCCTTGCGGCAGGGCGATGGCGCGGAACGAACCGGAAGCGTCGGTCGTGTAGGTGCGGGTGAAGCCTTGCGACACCGATTGCAGCGTCACGGTGGCGCCGGCGACCGGCGTCTGCGACTGCGTTTCAACGGTGCCGGAAACGGCGCCCTGCACCAGGTCCTGGGCCATGGCGGTGCTGGGAGCCAGCAGGCCGACGGCCGGGGCCGCCACAAGCGCCATGAGGGCGGTACCGCCGATCATGGTCGAGTGCAGCAAGCGTTGGCGAATGGTCTGGGTTTTCAAACTGTGGTCCTCCTGTGGCCGAGACGAAGTTCCCGTAGGTCCCCCGCGTCCCGACAACCATTATCCGTGCGCCCCAATGCACACAGACTGTTTGCCACCGTAGACCCGCATCTTCGGTCGCGCACGACAATTACAGGTCGGTAACCCAATCGTCGCCACATTGTCGCAATCAAGCCACAGTGTCTTTAAATTGCTGATGTTTCGCATGATTTTAGAATGCCCTCGTGTCATCAATGGCGAAGACACCGGTGTCACGCCTCATGCGCGAAACCGCAGTTCGGACCCTGTGCATCGGCTTTCGTGGGCTATTCCAGACAAGAGATGGTCTGCCGTGGCGACCTGAGTCGCCTTGCTGCTACCGCGTTAACGGCTGATCGCCACGCGGCTGGCGTAGGGCACGGGCTCGGGTGTGCATGACGCCACCACCAGCTGGCTCGTCATGATACAGATGACGGCCAACATCACCGGCAAGAGCCGATTTGAAACATCCAGAGCCAGGGTTCGGGCCATGACGCGCACTCCACAGAGGGTTTACGAGACCTTGACGCAAACCCCGGGCCAGCTCCGGGGCCAGCCCGCGTGACCGCCGCGCCCATTCCCTTCGTCCGTGACTTCACGCCCCTGTACGGACAGGCCGAGCGCCTGACGCCGCGCATCCGGCGGGTGCTGGCCAACAATCCCGGCCCCTTCACCTTTGCGGGGACGGGCACGTTTCTGGTGGGCGACGCAGACTCAGTGGCCGTCATCGATCCAGGCCCGGCGGATGACGGCCATCTGTCGGCCCTTCTGCAGGCAATCGAGGGCCAGACGGTCAGCCATGTGCTGGTCACCCACGGCCATGCCGACCACCTGCCGCTGGCCCGCCCCTTCGCCGAGGCGGTCGGGGCACCGGTTCTGGCCCACCCCGCCTTGTCGGCGGATCAGGATCTGACCGACGGCGACCGGATCACCGGCGACGGCTGGACGCTGGACGTTCTGGCCACGCCCGGCCACGCGCCCGAGCATCTGGCCTTTGCCCTGCGCGAGGAGAATGCCCTGTTCAGCGGAGATCATGTGATGGGCTGGTCGACCAGTGTGGTCTCGCCGCCCGAGGGCGACATGGACGCCTATCTGGACAGTCTGGACCGGGTGATGGCGGCCGGGTTCGACACGCTGTGGCCCACCCACGGCGGGCCGGTGACCGCCCCCCTGCCCTTCCTGAAGGCGCTGAAGGCCCATCGGCTGGGCCGGGACGACCAGGTGCTGGAAGCATTGGCGAAGGGGCCATCGTCTGCGCGGGCGATGGTGCCCGCCCTCTATGCGGCCGTGGACCAGCGCCTGTGGCCGGCGGCGGCCCAGTCCCTGCTGGCGCATCTGATCCGGCTGGAGCGACGGGGGGACGTAGAGGCGAACGGGGTGCCGTCGGCCACCACCGTCTATCAGCTACGCGGTTGAAGTTCCGCCACGATCCGGGCGAGGAGGCGGCAGGTCTCGCCGCCCTGGGGCCGTTGATCGCGGGGGGCGACCCGCACATCCGTCTGGCCGGGGCGAATGCGGATGGTGACGTCATGCCTGCGCAGGAACCAGAGCCCTTCGTGGGTGCCCTCAACTTGGAACAGGGAGGATGGCAGGGGTGTAAAGCCTGCGCGCTGCAAGGCCGCGGTCGCATCCTCGGCGCGGACTTGGGAGGGGATGGAGACGACCCCGGGACATGACGTGCTGCGCAGGGTCTGCTCCGGCACTGCTTCAGAGGCGGCCCTCGCAGCCGTCAGCCGGGCCGAAAAGCCGGGCGGATCATCTGCATTCGTAGAGACGCTGCGCGGCGAGGGCTGGGTCATCGAGTACCCGACAGCATGCCGGTCGTAGAGCCATACGCCTCCGCCAACCATGGCTAAGGCAACCAGCCCGACAATCCAGCCCATTACGCCGGTGCGCCGCGCCCGCCACAACAGCAGCAGGGCGCAGATCGCGCCCAGACCCAGCAGCCACGGTGCGACCGTGACGCCCAGCAGGTCGAGCGCGACATCAAGGCCCCACCAGCCGAAGCGCAGGCCGAAGACGCCGATGAACACGACCAGGGGCGCCGACAGCACGCCGGCGACCAAGGCCAGCGTCACCCAGCCGCCTGGGCCCCGCCGCGCCATCGGATCAGCCCTGCGCCGTCGGCAGGACGTAGTCCTTCATTCGCTCGCGCACGAGCTTCTTGTCGATCTTGCCGGTGGCGCCCAGCGGGATGTCGTCGACGAACACCACATCGTCGGGCATCCACCATTTGGCGATCTTGCCCTGCAGGAAATCCAGATGCTCCTGCTTGTTCTCGGTCTCGCCGGGCTTGAGCTTGATCACCAGCACCGGACGTTCGTCCCACTTGGGATGGGCCGCGCCGATCACGGCCGCCAGTTCGACCTTGGGATGGCCGACCGAGATGTTCTCGATGTCGATCGAACTGATCCACTCGCCACCCGACTTGATCACATCCTTGGCCCGGTCGGTGATCTGCATGAAGCCGTAGCTGTCGATGGTCGAGACGTCGCCGGTGTCGAAAAAGCCCTCGTTGTCGAGAATTTTGCCGCCCTCGTCCTTGAAATAGCCCCCGGCAATGGTCGGGCCGCGGACCATCAGGCGCCCATAGGTCTTGCCGTCGTGCGGCATTTCCTGACCGGCGTAGTTCTTGAGCTTCAGTTCGACGCCCAGCGGCGGCATGCCCTGTTTGATGCGCCACTTCATCTGCTCATCGTACGGCAGGGCAGAAAGCTCTGGCGTCAGCCGCGACAGGGTGCCAACCGGCGAGGTCTCGGTCATGCCCCAGCCCTGGAAGACCTCGACGCCGAACTCGTCGTTGAAGGCGCGGATCAGGCTTTCCGGTACGGCCGAGCCGCCGATCAGGACCTTCTTGACCGTCGACAGCTTCAGCGAATTCTCGCGCATATAGGCCAGCAGCCCCTGCCACACGGTCGGCACGGCGGCCGAGAATGTGACCTTTTCGGACTCGAGCAGTTCGTAGATCGACGCACCGTCCATCTGGGCGCCGGGCATGACCAGCTTCGAGCCGGCCGCAGGGCCCGAGAAGGCGATGCCCCAGGCGTTGGCGTGGAACATGGGCACCACCGGCAGGATCACCTCGTCCGGCGTGGCGCCCATAATGGTGGCCTGCAGGGTGACCAGGGTGTGCAGGAAGTTGGAGCGATGCGAATACAGCACTCCTTTGGGGTTGCCCGTCGTGCCTGACGTATAGCAAAGGCCGCAAGCGGTGCCTTCTTCGAAGCCGCCCCATTCAACATCCTCGGAGGATTCCTCGAGCAGTTGCTCGTAGCATTCGGCCCGGGGCAGCTTGGTCGCCGGCATGTTCCACTGGTCGGTCATGACCACCACCCGCTCGACGCTGGGACAGTGCGGCAGGATGGCTTCCAGAAGCGGCACAAAGGTCAGGTCGACGAAGATGATCCGGTCTTCGGCGTGATTGATGATGTAGATTAGCTGTTCCGGGAACAGGCGCGGGTTCAGCGTGTGACACACTGCGCCGATACCCATGATGCCGTACCAGGCCTCGATGTGGCGGCCGGTATTCCAGGCCAGGGTGGCGACCCGGTCGCCGACCTTGACGTCCCAGCTTTTCAGGACGTTAGAGACGCGTTTGGCCCGACCGTGGATTTCACCATAGGTGGAGCGAACGATCGGCCCTTCGACCGAGCGGGTCACGACCTCGCGCTGGGGATGCCAGTTCTTCGCGTGATCGAGGATCTTGTCGACCGTCAGCGGCCAGTCCTGCATCAATCCGAGCATCGGTTTCCTCTCCGAAATTCATGGGTCTGGCCGACGTTGCCCGCGGCACTTGCCGGCAAGCTATCGGCGGCGTGAGGGATAGGCAACGTGACGCAACGTCAGGGGGAGCGACTTTCTGTGCCCCGGACGCGTCGCTTTCGGCTAGTTTGGGCACAAACCTTCCCCGATCTGGCCGACAGGACCCTTCCATGACCCTCGCCCGCACCGCCCTTACCCTCGCTGCCCTGCTGGCCCTTGGCGCCTGTGACAGCATGACCGGGGCGCCCTCGCCTGCCCCGGCGACGGAACCGGAAGCCACGCCTTCCGGGCAGGACGCCGCCGAGGCCGCGCAGGGTGGACTGGCGCTCGAGGGCGAGGGCCTGCGGGCCTTCACCGCGCAAGGCTCGGCCCGGGCCCTGCCCTTCGGCATGTCGCAGGACATGGTCCTGAACGCCGTCTCGACCCTGCTGGGCACCGAAACGCCCCAGGTGACCACCAACAGTGAGTGCGGAGCCGGCCCGACGCAGTTCGCCGAATATCCGAACGGCCTGCAGCTGGCCTTTCAGGACGACAAATTCGCCGGCTGGTTCCTCGACGAGGCCAGTCTGACCACTGCAGATGGCGTCGGTGTGGGCTCCAGCCGGACCGACCTTCAGTCCGCACGGGTCGTGGAAATGATCCCGGACTCGACGCTCGGCACCGAGTTCTCGAGTGGCGATCTGGGCGGCATGCTGTCATCCGAGGGGCCGGATGCCACGGTCGAAACCCTGTACGCCGGCCTGACCTGCTTCTTCCGCTAGAGCCGATCCATGGCCATTCTGATCGCCATCACCGGCGGCTCGGGCTCGGGAAAGAGCACCCTGGCCGAGGCCCTGATCCGGCACCTGCCGGAGGGAGTCGCAGCCCTGGTGCGCGAGGATTCCTATTATCGGGACGCCGCCTCCTTGCCCGACTTTGACGCGGCGACCTTTGATTTCGACGACGTGTCCGCCCGGGACCATGATCTGCTGCATCGCCACCTCAGCGCGCTGAAGGCGGGGCAGCCGGTCGAGGCGCCGGTCTATTCCTTTGTCACCCACGGGCGTGAACCGGGGGGCGAGCCCGTGCCCGCCGCCGATGTGATCGTGATCGAGGGCACCCACCTGCTGTGCACCCCGGCGCTGGTCCAGCTGTTCGACATCCGGGTATTCGTGGACACGCCGTCGGACATCCGCTTCATCCGGCGATTGTTGCGCGACCAGGTCGAGCGTGGTCGCACGGCGCAGTCGGTCATTGACCAGTATCTGCTGACGGTCCGCCCGGGGCATGAGCGGTTGACGGAACCGGCCAAGGTACATGCCGACTTCATCGTGGCCGATGCGACTGCCGCCGTCGTGCTGACCGACCCGCAGTCGGTGGACCGGCTGGTGGCCCCGGTGCTGACCCATCCGCTGCTGGAGCGGTGGCTGGGGTGAGGTCGGGTAACGTCGGTCGATTTTAATCTTGCGAGACGGCGTTATCCACGCCACCCTTCGTGCTCATGAGTCTGCCCCAACCCGCCCGGCCTGAGCCGGCCACCTTCTTCCAAGTTGACAGTGAGGACCCCCGGCGCCGCAATGTGCTGGCCGAGGCCCGACGCCAGTTCATGGCCCAGGGGTTCGCCGCGACGCGAGTCGAGCCGATCGCCCGCGAGGCCGGGGTTTCGACCGCCACCCTCTATACCTTCTTTCCCTCAAAGGCCGAGCTGTTCCACGCCGTCATTGAGGACGCCTCAAACGAATTCGCTCGCCAGATCAGCCATGTCCGAGCTGTCGACGGTCCCGCGCGCTGCCAGTTGATCCGGTTTGCTGAAGCCTATGCCGCCTTCATGAGTGATCCGCTGGTCCGGTCCGTCTTCCGGCTGGTCATGGCCGAGCGTCCGCGCTTCCAGGCCATGGCCAGCCATTTCTTCGAGCGCGGCAAGGCTCAGATCGGAGCGTCCCTGCTCGAGGCCATCGTGGCGCTCGACGCACGCGGGGAGCTGGTTTGCGACAAACCGTCGTGGGCCGCCGGCCAGTTGATGGGAATGGTCGAGCACCCGGTCTTCTTCGTCCCCCTGGTCACCGGTGACTCCGTCCAGGTCACGCGTTCGCACGCCCGCATCGCCGCAGATGCCGTAGAGACCTTCCTCGCCCGGTACGGCGGACCCAATCTGGACCCGGCAGCGCCCGACCTCGATGGCTGATCCTCAGGGATAGAGCCGCTGCGTTTGCCAGGGCGAGTCTGCGTCATCCCGGTGAAGCCGCAGCCGATCATGCAGGCGGAAGGGGCGATCCCGCCAGAACTCGACCTGTACCGGCACCAGCCGCCAGCCGGTCCAGCCCTCGGGGCGCGGCACGTCCTGACCCTCGAAGCGCGCGGTCTGACGCGCCACGGAGGCCTCCAGTTCGGTACGGTCCGCCAGAGGCCGGGACTGGGTCGAGGCCCAGGCCCCGATCCGGCTTTCGCGGGCGCGGCTGGCGAAATAGGCATCGGCTTCTGCCGCGCTGACCGGCTCGACAGTTCCCCTGAGGCGCACCTGACGCCGCAGCGATTTCCAATGGAACAGCAGGGCCGCCTGCGGCTGACCCTCCAATTGCTGACCCTTGTCGCTTTCGCGGTTAGAATAGAAGGTCAGGCCTTCGGCGCTGACATCTTTCAGCAGCACCATCCGGCAGTCGGGCAGCCCGTCGGCATCGACGGTCGCCAGCGCCATGGCGTTTGAGTCGTTGATCTCATGCGCCCCGGCATCGGCCAGCCACCGTTCCAGCAGGGCAAACGGCTCGTCACAGGCAAAGTCCGCCTCATCGCTGTTGGCGGCAAGTGCTGCGGCATAATCGCGGGCATATTCCTCACGCGACGGGCTGGGCGGGATAACGGGCGTGCTCATGCGCCACTCTCTAGCGCAGCCCGCGCCAGTTCGCGAGAGCCAGCTTCACGGTTAACCCGGCATTGACCCTGTTCGTGGCTTTTGGTCGCAATGAGCGGCCCCGACACCTCCCTTTTGACCTATCGCCAGGCGCTGGCGGTGCTGGGCCTGCCCGGCCCGGTCGATCACGAGACGACGCGTCAGGCCTTCCTGCGGGCGGTCAAGGCGGCGCGTCCCGACCATCCCGCAGGGGACGCCGAGCGGTTCCGCGAGGTCATTGCCGCCTGGCACGTCATTCAGGCCGAAAGGCCGGCCCTCCTGGCCCTGGCGCCGCCGATGCGCCGCAGCGCTCCTCTGCCGACCTTGTCCATCGATCCGATGCTGGCACTGAACGGCGGGCCGGTTACGACCCGCCACCGGGGACGCACCTTCCGCCTGACCCTGCCTGCGGGCCTCAGGGCGGGCGAGCATGTGCGGCTGAAGGGTGCCGGTCGGGACGACAGCGATCTGTTTCTGGCCGTCCGCATCCGGGCAGCCCATGGCCTGTCGGTGCTCGGCGACGACCTGTTCATGCAGGCGGAGGTTTCCCCCCGGGTGCTTCAGGACGGCGGCCGCGTCGAGGTGATGACCCACGCCGGACCACGCAATGCCTGGGTCGTCGCGGGGCTTGAGCCGCCGGTGCGTCTGCGCCTCAAGGGACTGGGTCTGCCCGCCAAGGGTCGTCACGGTCAGGGGCATTTGTTCATCACCCTCATGCCCGCCGAGGAAGCACCCTCTGCCGCCGAACATCTGCTCGACCGCTTCGCCCGGGTCTGGACGACACCGCGTCTCGCGGCCTAAGGCCAGAGGGCCATGTCCCACAACAGCTTCGGCCATCTGTTTCGCGTGACCACCTGGGGCGAAAGCCACGGGCCGGCCATCGGCTGTGTCATCGACGGCTGCCCGTCGCGGATCCCGCTGACCGAGGCCGACATCCAGCCGTGGCTGGACCAGAGGAAGCCCGGAGGCAGCCGCTTCGTCACCCAGCGGCGCGAGAGCGACACGGTCCGCATCCTGTCCGGCACTTTTGATGACGGAGATGGCCCGGTCACGACCGGCACCCCGATCAGCCTGATGATCGACAATGAGGATGCGCGCTCAAAGGACTATGGCGAGATCGCCCGCGCCTATCGCCCCGGCCACGCAGACTATGTCTATCAGGCCAAATACGGCGTGCGCGACCATCGCGGCGGGGGCCGCTCCAGCGCGCGCGAGACCGCCCTGCGCGTGGCGGCGGGCGCTGTCGCCCGCCTGATCCTTGGCTCGGACATCGCCATCCGCGCGGGAGTGGTCCAGATCGGGCCGCACCGCATTCCCGATGACGCGCTCGACTTCGACGCAGTGCAGGACAATCCGCTGTTCGCGGCCTCCGCCGAGGTCGTCCAGCCGTGGTCCGACTATCTGGACGGCATCCGCAAGGCCGGATCCTCGATCGGGGCCGTGGTGGCGCTTGAGGTCACAGGCGTCCCCGTTGGCTGGGGTGCGCCGCTCTATGCCAAGCTGGATGCCGAACTGGCCGCGGCCCTGATGTCGATCAATGCCGCCAAGGGGGTCGAGATCGGCGCCGGGTTCGCCTCGGCCGAACTATCGGGCGAGGACAATGCCGACGAGATGCGACTGAGCCCTGACGGACTGCCGGTCTTCATGTCGAACAAGGCGGGCGGCATTCTGGGCGGCATCTCGACCGGCCAGCCGATTACGGCGCGAGTGGCGTTCAAGCCGACCTCCTCGATCCTGACGCCGCGCCGCACCATCACCCGCGACGGCACCGAGACCGAACTGCGCACCAAGGGCCGCCACGACCCCTGCGTCGCCCTGCGCGCCGTGCCTGTGGTCGAGGCCATGGCCGCCTGCGTCCTGGCCGACGCCATGATGCGGCACCGGGGGCAGATGGGTGGCTAGGCTCGGCATTTCGCGCGTCAGAGCGGAAACGCGACCTCCACAACCAGCCCGGTCGGCTCCCATTTGCGACTGAAGGTGCCGTTCAGCTGGCGCACGACACTGGCTTTGAGCGATGAGCCGAAGCCCTCGCGCGTGGGCGCGGTGACAGGCGGGCCGCCGGACTCGCGCCACACCAGCGTCACCTGACGCGCGTCCAGCGTCCAGGTGACCGAGACACGGCCCCCGCCACTGCTACAGGCCCCGTACTTATTGGCATTGGTCGCCAATTCGTGAAGCAGCATGCTGATCGGCTGGACCTGCTCGGGCGAAAGCTCGACCTCAGGACCCTTCACCTCCACACTGTCTTTGGGACAGAGCGCTTCAATCTCCTCGCGGACCACGTCCTCGAGACGCCCGCCTTCCCATTTGCGGCTGGCCAGGGACGCCTGGGCTCGCGCCAGGGCGCTGATGCGCCCGACCAGCGCATGTTTGTAGGTTTCAAGATCATCAGCGCGCGTAAGACGCGTGAGCGACTGCACGATCGAAAGGACATTGCGCGCCCGGTGGTCGACCTCGTGCATCAGAAGTTTGCGCGCTTCCTCCCTGCGCTTCTCCTCGCTGATGTCCCGCGCCTCGATCACGGTGCCGATGACGTTCGCCTCGTCGTCGCGGATCGGACTGGCGGTAAAGGCAACCGGATAGAAGGAGCCGTCCTTATGGACAAAGACCTCCTCGCCCTGCGTTCCGGCCTTTTCGGGGAAAGCACGGTCGATGGCGCACTCCGAGAGCGGAAACGGCGAGCCATCCGGACGGGTGTGGTGGATCACATCGTGCAGCGGGCGTCCGGTCGTTTCATGGAAAGCATATCCCGTGAGCTTCTCCGCCGCCCGGTTCATGAACACACAGTGCTGCCGCTCATCCATCAGAAATACGGACATGGTTGTATTGCTGAGGATGCCATCGAGCCGTCTGGCCGTGTCCCTGAGTTCGGACTCGATGCGACGGTAGTCTGTCGTGTCCTGGATCGCCGCATAGTAAACGGCATCATCACCATCGACGAACAACTGCAGCTTCACAGCGACATTGTAATCCGTTCCATCTTTCCGCCGGTGAACGGTGTCAAAGTCGAGCCTTTCGACTTTCCCCGCCTGAAGCGGCTCAATCAGGGCGAGGAAGGCGTCGCGGCCAATGACCGGCTTGATATCCCACGGCGTCAGACCGGCCAGCTCTTCGATGCTGTATCCCAGATTATCCCGGGCACCCTTGTTCACAAGCCGGAACCGGAAATCCTCTGCGCCGAATATATAGACCTCGCTCGCGGCTCCCTCGACGATGCGGCCAAGACGTTCACTCGTCATACCTGCGGAGTTTGGCATGCTGGGAAACTGTCGCTCCGACGGGAAAAGTGATGAGTACCCGTATATAACCGCCAAACGTGTGGCAATGATCCTGACACGCCGTACGCGGGGCCCCTTTTCGTCACCGGCACAGTTACCTATATAGCGGCCGAACCGGCGCGGGCTGACCCCCGTTCCACCCTCAGGGAGACCGCATCATGATCGACGTCCGACCCTTCAACAGTCTCGGCGGGGCCGACCACGGCTGGCTGAAGGCCCGCCACCACTTCTCGTTCGCGAACTATTATGACCCGGCCCGCATGAGCTGGGGCCGGCTGCGTGTCTGGAACGATGACGAGATCGCCGCGCAATCGGGCTTTCCGCCCCACCCCCACGCGGACATGGAAATCATCACCTATGTCCGGACCGGGGCCATCACCCATGAGGACTCCATGGGCAATCGCGGTCGCACCGGCGCGGGCGACGTCCAGGTGATGAGCGCGGGCACCGGCGTGCGTCACTCGGAGTTCAACCTCGAGGACGAGACCACCACCCTGTTCCAGATCTGGATCGAGACCGACAAACCCGGCGCCAAACCCGGCTGGGGCATGAAACCTTTCCCCAGGTCGGACCGGACCGGCAAATTCCAGGTGCTGGCCTCGGGCGATCCGGACGACGGCGCGCTGGACATCAATGCCGACGCGCGCGTGCTGGGCGCGACGCTCAAGGCCGGCGAAAGCCTGACCTATGACCTGGCCGAGGGCCGGCGTGCCTATCTGGTGCAGGCCGTAGGGTCCATCGACGTCAACGGCACAGTCCTCAATGCCCGCGACGGCGCAGGGATCAAGGACGAGCCCACCATCACGGTGACCGCCCACGAGGACGCCGAACTGGTCATGGTCGACAGCCGCTAGACCTGTCCTCAGTCCTTGTTCATCATTGGCCGGTAACCCTGATCCCGACCCTGGGAGTACCGGCCAATGATCCGTTCCACATCGCGTTTGATCTCGCTTGCGGCCGTGCTCGGTGCATCCCTGATGCTTCAGGGCTGTCTGGTGGGCGCTGTCGTCGGCACGGGCGCTGCCGTGGTCGGCGGCACGGTCAAGGCGACGGGGGCCGTGCTGGGCGCCGGTGTCGACGCCGTCACGACCTCGGACGAGGAAACCCGTCTGAAGCGCGAGCGAGAACAGCGGGGCTATGAGCGCGAGCAACGCCGCTGCGAACAGCGCCGCGCCTCGGGCCGCGACTGCTAGAGCGTCAGCACGCACCGCTCGTTGATGGTCGGGCGGGCCACCTGGATGCGACACAAGCCCGGCCACTCCGGCTTCATCCGGTTGGCGAACCACAGGCACAGGTTCTCCAGGCTGGGCATTTCCAGCCCCGGCTTTTCATTGAGCAGGCCGTGGTCCAGCTCTTCCGCCGCCGCCTTCAACGCCCGGTCCAGCGCACCGAGGTCCGCGACCCAGCCATGCTCGGCATCCAGCGTCTCGGACCGCACCGTGGCTTCGACCGTGAAGGAGTGGCCATGCACCCGGCGATAGATGCTGCCCTCCGGCTCGTTCGGGAAATGGTGAGCCGCGTCGAAGGTGGCCTGTTTGGTGATCTCGAAAGTGGGCATCAACGCACGCCGATATATTTGTGGGTCTGGACGCTCAGGCGCCACTTGGGATGGGTCAGGCAATAGTCAAAGGCCGCCGCCGTGTTGGCCAGGACGTCCGGACCATCCATCGGCTGCAGCCAGAACCGTTCAAAGGCCAGGTCCTCGAACCGTTCGGGCCGGGCCGTGTCCTGCGGATAGACCAGTTTCAGCTCCTGGCCCGTCGTCTGGATCACCAGGGCATCGGCCTTGGGGCTGACGCAAATCCAGTCGATGCCCTCGGGGGCCGCGATCGTGCCATTGGTCTCGACCGCAATCTCAAAGCCGCGCGCGTGCAGGGCCGCGATCAGGGCACCGTCCAGCTGCAAAAGGGGCTCGCCCCCGGTGCAGACGACCAGCGGCCGCCCGCCCTGCCCCGTCCAGAACCCGGCGACGTGGTCGGCCAGGGTCCCGGCCGTCGCAAACTTGCCGCCGCCGTCGCCATCGGTGCCGACAAAGTCCGTATCGCAGAAGGTGCAGACCGCCGTCGACCGGTCCTGCTCGCGCCCGCTCCACAGATTACAGCCGGCAAAGCGCAGGAAGACGGCCACACGCCCCGCCTGTCCGCCCTCGCCCTGCACCGTCAGAAAGGTCTCCTTGACCGAATAGGTCATGCGGCCACCCATTCGGAATGGCCGCGCGCGCGCAGCTCGCACGCCGGACAGGTGCCACAACCATAGCCCCAGACATGTCGCTCCGACCGGTCGCCCCGGTAACAGGTGTGGCTGGCCTCAAGGATCAGCTCGACCAGCGGCTCGCCGCCGATCCGGTGCGCCAGCGCCCAGGTCCCGGCCTTGGTCAGGGCCATCAGCGGCGTCTCGATCCGCACCGGCTGATCCAGACCCAGCGACAGGGCCCGTTCCATGGCGTCGATCGTCTCGCGGCGACAGTCGGGATAGCCCGAGAAGTCCGTCTCGCACATGCCCCCGACCAGCACGTCCAGTCCACGCCGGTCGGCCAGCGCGGCCGCCACGCTCAGGAACACCAGGTTGCGCCCCGGGACGAAGGTGGTCGGCAGGCCCCGCGCGTCCATCTCCATGGCCCGGTCGGCCGTCAGGGCGCTCTCGGCGATGGCGCCATAGCCGGTCAGGTCGACGACATGGTCCTCGCCCAGCCGGTCCGCCCCTTGCGGCAGGGCGGCGCGCATGCCGTCGCGCACCGCAAGCCGGGCCTGCATTTCTACCGCATGGCGCTGGCCATAGTCGAAGCCCACCGTCTCGACGCGCGCATACCGCTCCATCGCCCAGGCCAGGCAGGTCGCACTGTCCTGCCCGCCCGAGAACAGGACGAGGGCCGAAGCGGCGGGCTGTGGGTCGAAAGCGCTCATGACAAATCTGCGGTCGGCCGTCTGGCCGCGCGCATGCGAAAAAGCCCGTAAAGGCGGGAGAGGCGCCTCATACACCCGCGGCGGGATCGATGCAAAAGCGTCGAGAATGCGGCAGGAAAACCGAAGTTTCCCGCGTTTACCAATCTGCAAATGGTTGTCGGTTAAGCCTCACATCCAGTCGAGGGAGTATCGGTCAGTTATGCCGACGATCGAAAAGCTGACCGAAAGGGCCACACCGGTCCCGCCCGAGACGCTCGGAGCGGCGATCTTTGCCCACTTCAAGGATTTTCCGGACGCGCTTGTGATACCGGTGGTCAAGGATGACCGGCCCGTGGGCCTGATCGAGCGCAATGCCTTTCTGCTCAAGGTCGCGGGCCCCTTTGGCCATGCGCTGTACGGCAACCGCCCCATCACCGAACTGATGGACGACGAGCCCTCGGTGGTCGAGGCCGGGGTCCGCATCGACAGCTTCTGCGACGCCATGCTGAGCTCGGGGCCCGGCGCCCTGACCCGGGGCTTTATTGTCACCCGCAAGGGCAAATACTGGGGCATCGGCACGGTCATCTCGCTGCTGAAGGCCATCAATGACGACCAGCGCCGCCAGAATGCCGAGCTGACCGAACAGGCCCGCATGCTGTCCGACACCCGTACCCAGGCTCTGTCCGCAGCGCGCGCCAAGAGCCAGTTCCTGTCGATCATGAGCCATGAACTGCGCACACCGCTGAACGGCGTGCTGGCAGTGGCCGAACTGCTGCGTCGACAGCCGCTGAATGCGGCGGCCCAGTCCCACGTCCAGACCATCGTCGACTCGTCGGAAGTCCTGCTGCAAATCCTGCAGGACGCCCTCGACCTGTCGCGCGCCGAGGCCGGCGAGCTGGACATCAATCTGCAGCCCACGCCGCTCCGCGCCCTGATGGACGATGTCGCCGCCATGTGGGAGCCGCGCGCCTCACAGGACAATGTCCATCTGGTCGTCAGCTATGAGGGCGACACCGAACTGGCCGCGAAGATTGACCCGGTCCGTATCAAGCAGATCTTCAACAACCTGATCGGCAATGCGCTGAAGTTTGCCCGCAATGGCATGGTCGAGGCCGGGCTGAAGGCCTGGATCGAGGGCGACCGCGTCGTCATGCAGGCACGTGTCCGCGACGATGGCCCGGGTGTCCCCGCAGACCGGGTCGATGTGATCTTCGAGCCCTTTGTGCACGGCTCCGGCCCCGACGGTGCGGGTCTGGGTCTGGCCATCTGTCGCCAGATCATGGACCGGCTGGACGGACGCATCTGGGCCGAGAACAACCCGGGCCGGGGCGCGACCTTTGCGTTCGACATCTCGGCCGAGCGTGCCGAGCGGCCCGTCGAGGCCGACAGCAATGTCTCGGACATGGTCGAATCCGACATGATCGCCAATCCGCATATCCTGATCGTCGACGACAACGCCACCAATCGCGTGGTCGCCCAGGCCCTGTGCGAAATGTTCGGCTGCACGTCCGAGACGGCCGACGACGGCATGGAGGCGCTGGACGCCATCAAGGAACGCGACTTCGATCTGGTCCTGATGGACATCAAGATGCCGCGTATGGACGGGCTTCAGGCCACCCAGGCGATCCGCAAGCTCAAAGGACCGATGCGCGATGTGCCGATCATCGCCCTGACGGCCAATGCCGACCCCGAGGACGCCCGTCGCTACATCGCGTCCGGCATGGCCGCCGTTGTCGAAAAGCCGATCAAGCCCGAGCGCCTGCGCCACGCCATGAACGCGGCTCTGTCCGCGCCCCAGGTCGAGGACGAGGCGATGGCGGACGGACCCCAGGTCGCCGCAGGCTGAGTTCGAAGACGCGCTCCGCCATTTGCAGGCATCGTTCGGCGCGATAAGCACGGGGTATGGACGTTCCCGCAATCGCCCCGCTTCTACCGCAACTGGCCTCGGGTGCAGCCCACACCCACGCGCTCGGCTTCACCTATGAGTCGCTGGACGGCGATCGCGTCCGCATCCGGGTGCCCTGGCGCGAGGATCTGGTCGGTGACCCGGACACGGGCGTCATCGCCGGCGGTGTCGTCACCACACTGCTGGACCATGTCGGCGGACTGGCCGTCTGGGTTTCGCTGGACAACTTCAAGCCACTGGCGACCCTGGACCTGCGCGTCGACTACATGCGCGCCGCCCGGCCCCGCGCCGATCTGATCGCCGAGGCGCGCTGCTATCGCCTGACGCGGTCTATCGCCTTTGTCCGCGCCTGGGCGTTCGAGGATGCGCCCGACGATCCGGTCGCGGCGGCCCAGTCCGCCTATATCCTGACCACGACACGGCCTGAACGCCGTCCGAAGCCGGAGGCCGGGGAATGAGCCGCGTGATCGAGGCCATGCCCTATGCCCGCTTCCTCGGCCTGACCGCCGAGCAGGCCGGCGATCTCCTGACCGTGACCATGCCGTTTTCCGATCATCTGATCGGCAATCCGATGCTGCCGGCCCTGCATGGCGGATCAACGGCGGCCCTGCTCGAGATCACGGCCATGGCCCAGGTCGCCGAGAGCTTCCCCGGCATGCACCTGCCCCGTCCGATCAATGTCTCTGTCGCCTATCTGCGCTCGGGGCGGCCCCAGCACGTCTATGCCCGGGCCCGCATCAACAAGGCCGGGCGGCGTGTCGCCCACGTACTGGCCGAAGCCTGGCAGGAGGACGAGGCCCAGCCCATCGCCGCCCTGACCGCGCACTTCCTGCTGGAAGACAGCCCCGGGTTGTAAGTTTACGCAGGTTATGGTTGTATTTTCCCGTGGCAACCCGCCACAGGGGAGATTCGCACATGACCCGTTCCGACGTCGGCCAGACACTGGCCCATCGCCTGTATGCCGCTGAATCGGCCATTGACGCCGCCCTGATCCACACCGCCCGGCTGGCCGCCTATCTGCCCGAGGCCCGGGCCGAGGCCTATCTGTCGGCCGTCACCGGACAGAAGGCCTTCGAGGACACCGCTCAATCCGTCGTGGCCCTGTCCGAGGCCCGCGGCCACATCGTCCGCACCCACGGGCGGCTGGCCGCCCTCGCCCGAAGTCTGGGACTGGAGGCCCTTGCAGTCGGCCCGGTCGACAAGCCCGAGGATGAGCCACCGATCGGCGGAGGCGTTACCGGGACTATTTCTTCGAAAACCTGTGTTTCAAGGCGGCCCGAAGCGTGTTAAGGTTTGCTTAACCATAGTTGCTTGGAGGGTTTCATGGACAGAACACAAGTCATCGCTGGCGTTGCCAAGGATTTGCACGCTACGGAAAAGGCCATTGATGCGGCCATCACCCAGACCACGACCCTGGTTCAGTCCATGATCGGCGCCCGCGCCCTTCTGGAAGTCTCGCCGGTCGCCGGCGCCGGTAGCCAGGCCAAGGCCATGGAAACCATCGCCGCCCTCAGCGAAGCCCGTACGGCCATCGTCGCCTGCCACGCCGAGCTGCAAAAGGACCACCGCAAGATGGGCTGGGGCGTCTACGCCGTCGGTCCCGTCGACAAGCCCGACGATTGGGAAACCCCGGTGGGCGGAACCCCGCCGACCAAGGGTCACCTGCGCCTGGCCTGAATTCGGCGTAATGTTTGACACCGGACATTCCGGTCAGACCCGATTCAATGCATGATCGCCCTCTGAGTGTTTCGCTCAGGGGGCGATCTCATGTTTGACACCCTCTATTCCCAGATCGGCGCGGCCTTCATTGTGCTGGTTCTGGGATTCGCCTTCCTGAAAGGCGAGGAGACCGAGCGGATCGCTGCCGGCGCCTATGGCCTCGGCTGGCTGGCATCGATGCTCGTCCAGAACGACAGCGACCTCTACAGCGCCCAATGGAGCATGCTGGCCATTGATGTGGTCATGCTGCTGGTGCTGGGGGCCCTGGTGTGGAAATCGCATCGCACCTGGCCGACCTGGGCCTGCGCTGCCCAGCTGCTGGTGGTCACCGCCCACGCTCTTATGACCCTCGATATCCGCCCCTCGATCTCGTCCTACTACACCGTCATCAACCTGGCCGGTTACGGCGTGCTGGTCGCCCTCGCCGTAGGCACCTTCTGGGCCTGGCAGGAACGTCGCGCCGCGGGCTTGGAGTAGGCTTCTTTTCCTATATCCTGTCCCTCTGATTCGCGTGGAGGGCTGATGTGCCGCTCACTCATGTGCAGATATGGCGGGGGCTGGACCGGCTGGCGCAGGCCGAGGGGCTGACGGCCTCGGGGCTGGCGCGGCGGGCGGGACTGGATCCGACCGCCTTCAATCCGTCCAAACGCCTGGGACCGCCGCCCGAGGCACGGCCGCGCTGGCCCTCGACCGAAAGCCTGACGCGCGTTCTGGCGGTCTGTGGCCTGTCGCTGGGCCAGTTCGCCCGTCTGGCCGAGGATGCGGAGGAGCCACCGACCGCCGTGCCGCTGCTGGGGCTGGCCCAGGCCGGTCAGGACGGATTTTTCGACGAGGCGGGCCTGCCGACCGGTGAGGGTTGGCTGGAGACCGACCTGCCCCAGCCCCGCGATGGGCTCTACAGCCTTGAGGTGTCCGGCGAGTCCATGGCGCCGCTGTATCGCCCCGGTGACAAGCTGATCGTTGATGCCGAGCCCCGACCCGTGCGGCGCGGCGACCGGGTGGTGGTGCGTACCCATTCCGGCGAGACCCTGGTCAAGGAGGTGGAGCGCACCGATGCGTCCGGGCTGACGCTGCTGTCGATCAATCCGGACTATCCCCCGCGTCAGGTGGCGCGCGCCGATCTGGCCTGGGTGCGCCGTATCCTGTGGGTCAGCCAGTAGACGCACACGAAGACGGGGCGCGCCCTTGCCGGACACGCCCCGCTCGTCAGCTCTGGGACCCGATCAGTAGGTCAGATAGTGGGCGCTGACCCAGCCACCGTTGCTCAGTTGCACCCATTCGCCCTGCGAACCCGTCACCTGCGCCGACTGGCCGGCGCTCAGGCTGCCGATCTGGCGATAGTTGGTGCCGGGCCCCGAACGGACCCGCAGATTGCTGGTGGCGCGGACGGTGGCCCCGCCCTGTTGAGCCTGAGGCGCCTGGCGGGCACGGTCGCGCTGCTGCTGGCAGCCGACGTAGGAGCCCGCAGCGGCACCCGCAGCCGCACCGGCCACGGCGCCCAACTCGCGCTCATTGTCCGAAATCTGGCTGCCAGCCAAGGCGCCCAGCACACCACCGATCACGGCACCGGCCTGTTGCCGCCCGCCGGGGGCGTCGCAGTTGGTGATTCCATTGGCCGACTGCGCGCTGGCGATACCCGGCACCGCCGACATGGCCACAAGGGCCGCACCGGCCATCAAAGCTCTGTTGATCATCTTCGACATGACTCACTCCATCAGTGGGGTCGTGTCATGAAAATGCGCGGACGCAGCGAAAGGCTCCCATGAACGGATTGTTGTTTTCGGTTCATATTGTTGACGCGCTACCGCTCGGCTCGCGGAGCCTCGCTGCTTGAGCACGGTACATTCCTCCCCCATCGGGGGAGGGGGACCATGCGCAGCATGGTGGAGGGGGCCACCCCTACCCCGCCAGTTCGCCGCGCGCGCCCTTCTCGATCAACTCGATCGTCTGGGGCAGGCCATAGATGGCGGCGAAGGACCCAAATCGCGGACCCTGCGACGCGCCCAGCAGCACCTCATACAGCGCCCCGAACCAGGCCCGGAGCGGCTGGAAGTCGTGCGCCTTGCCCACCGCATAGACCTCGGCCTGGATGGCCTCGCCGTCGGTCGTGTCGGCCGGCAGGGCCTTCAGACGCGCGGCCAGGTTCTCGAACGCCGCCCGCTCCTGCTCCGTCGGCGCGCGATAGGTCTTCGAGGGCTTCACGAAGTCCTCGTAATAGTTCAGCGCATGCCCCATCAGCCGATCCAGCGTCGGCTCAGTCTCCGGCGTGGCCTCCGGCAGATACTTGGCGAAATAGGCCCACAGATGGTCCCTGGTCGAGGCATTGGCCACGCTGACCAGGTTCAGCAGCAGGCTGAACGACACCGGGCTGGCGACCTTCGGCGGCGCGCCCGCATGGATCGACCAGACGGCATTGTCGATCTGCTTGGCCGGCTCCTGCGCCTGGAACTGGTCGATGAAGCTCAGATAGTCATCGATCGCACGCGGTATGACATTGAAGTGCAGGCTCTTGGCCGACTTCGGCGACTGGAACATGTACCAGCTCAGCGACTCCGGCGTGCCGTAGCGCAGCCACTCGTCCATCGTCAGGCCATTGCCCTTGGACTTGGAGATCTTCTTGCCCTCGATATCGAGGAAGAGTTCATAGTTGAAGCCCTCGGGCGGGGTGCCGCCCAGCGCGCGACAGATCTTCGACGCCTCGCGCACGCTCTCGATTAGGTCCTTGCCCGACATCTCATAGTCGACGTCCAGAGCGGTCCAGCGCATGGCCCAGTCCGGCTTCCACTGCAGCTTCACATGGCCGCCGGTGACCGGCACCTCGGTGCGGCCGCCTGCCGGATCGTCAAAGACAATGGTGCCCTTCTCGACATTCCGCTCCAGCGTCGGCACCTGCAGCACATGGCCGGTGACAGGGCTGATCGGCAGGAAGGGCGAATAGGTGGCGCGGCGCTCCTCGCCCAGCGTCGGCAGCATGATGGCCATGACCGCGTCATAGCGCTCCAGCATCCGCAGCAGCACGGCATCGAACCGGCCCGAGCGATACTGCTCGCTCGAGCTCATGAACTCATAGTCAAAGCCGAAACTGTCCAGAAACGCCCGCAGCCGGGCATTGTTGTGCGCCCCGAAACTGTCGTGCGTCCCGAACGGATCGCGCACCTTCGTCAGCGGCAGATGCAGGTCCTCGCGCAACATCTCCGGGTTCGGCACGCCGTCCGGCACCTTGCGCAGGCCGTCCATGTCGTCCGAGAACGCGATCAGTCGCGTCGGCCAGTGGTCCCCCGTCAGCGCGCGAAAGGCATTGCGCACCATGGTCGTGCGCGCCACCTCGCCAAAGGTGCCCATGTGCGGCAGGCCCGAGGGACCATAGCCGGTCTCAAGGATCACCGGCCGCTGCAGGGCCTCGAACGTGGCCAGCGCCTCGTCCGCCTTGCCCGCATCGATCAGCATCCGCGCGGCATTCAGCTCGGCGTCCGACAGCCGCTTCTTCAGCACATGGGCCAGAAGATTGCGGGCTTGCTCAAACGGCCACGAGCGGGCCTCACGGGCGAGGGGTTCAAGGTTTTGAAGCATGCTCAGCGTTTGACCCGCTACGCCGCTGCGGTCAACTCACGCCGCTGCGGCGCTCGCCTCAAGCATCGTCGCCTTCACCTTTCAGCATGGCAGGAAGCATACGGCGAAAACCCTCGCGCGCAGATACATCGTCTCGACGCGCCCTCGCATAGATCGCGCCCGCAACACCCACCGGGAACAGGATCACAATCGCCAAGAATAAAGGGTTTGCCACAACGTCGAACCCAAGCATGGATGCCAAGCCTGCCGGAGCCAGCACACATAGGGGCGTGAAGATCGCGCCCAACAGCAGGGCTTCCAGTGCCGTTCCCAGCCTTGAGGGCGTCTGTCGGGGAGCTCCTCGGTTGGAAATCTCTCGTCCGTTGGAAAGTCTCTCAAGCCGCCGGAGCTCGTCAGTCTGGGCCCGACTGCGGATTTCCGTGCGCTCGAAAATGTGGCCTTCGGGCCAGATCAACGAGGCATCTACAGCGGCTTCCTTGAGGGCCGGGAGACTTTCCACGCGCCGGTACGCCCAGACTCTCCAGCGCGGCACTTGCACCGACCAGACCAGCCACGCCAGCCCGATACCGCACAAGATGAAGCCGACCACCAAGACTAATGACCAGGCGTCGGACACGCCAGCCAGCAAGCGCGCTGTCACGCCGAGCTCTCCGGAAACTCCGAGTAGGACCATGGGGG
This sequence comes from Brevundimonas sp. UBA2503, assembly GCF_002341485.1. Taxonomy (NCBI): domain Bacteria; kingdom Pseudomonadati; phylum Pseudomonadota; class Alphaproteobacteria; order Caulobacterales; family Caulobacteraceae; genus Brevundimonas; species Brevundimonas sp. UBA2503. The sequence continues at coordinate 138,003 of NZ_DDOD01000019.1, forward strand.
CGAGCATGCATGTCCAGACTGGAACGTGGATCCACAGGAAGCCCACGAGGATCGCGCGTCCTATGCTGACTTGTTTCGCCACCCGCACCCCCGTCTTGTCCTGCTTCGGGAAGCCTATCACGCAGAGAGTGTAGCCGTCAGGGTCGGGCTCGCGCTCGCCTCCGCCCACTCCTCGCGCCAGGGGCGGCTGGCCTGGGTGAACAGTTTGTCGAACATCTCGGCGGCGTTCAGCGGCTTGGCGATGCAGTCGTCCATGCCGACGGCGAAATAGAGCTCCAGCTGTTCGGCAAGCGTATTGGCGGTCAGGGCGATGATCGGGGTGGCCGCGACCTCGGCATCCAGCGCGCGGATGCGACGGGTGGCCTCGACGCCGTCCATGACCGGCATCTGGATGTCCATCAGGATCACGTCCCAGCCGCCGCGGCGGGCGGCCTCGACGCCCTCGGCTCCGTCATCGGCGGTTTCGCAGATCACCCCTTGGGCGGTCAGCAGGGTCGAGACCAGCACCCGGTTGCTTTCATTGTCATCGACATAGAGGACGACCATGGCGCGCCCCTCGCCCTCATCCTCGACGGACGCGTCTACGGCGGCCGGTTCGGGCATGTCAGGCCGCGTCGCGGCCGGCCTCGGCCGCATCAGGTCGTCCATATCGATCGCCCCGCCCCAGTCATCGCGCTGCGACAGGTCGATCATTCGCTCGACAACAGTGTGCAGGGCCTCACCGGCGGCGGTGATCCGCGCCACATGCGCCGCCTGATCCGGGTTCAGCCCGGACCGGTCCAGGACGTCGGCAAAGCCCATGACCGCGTTCAGGGGGGTGCGCAGCTCGTGCGACATGTCGCTCAGGAATCGTTGCCGCGCCTCGGCCATGGCGACCTTCTGCTCGGCGGCGGCACGCGCGGCCTCGGCCTCGACCCGGTCGGTCACGTCGCGCTCATTCAAGAGGACGCTGACGGCGCCCGTCACCGGATCCTGAACGGGCCGACAGTCGATATGGTGCCAGCGCGGGCCCTTCAGCGTCACCATGCGGTGCACCTCGGCCGTCGTACGCTCAGCCAGCGCAGTATCCAGAACTGCCTGCCCGGCAGCCCGGTCCTCGAACCGGTCGATCAGGCCCACACCCTCGCCATAGGCCGAAAAGGCCCCGGGATTGGCAAACAGCACCGCGCCTGTGGCGTCGAACAGGCCGACCGGCCCGGCCGAATGGCGCAAGGCCTCGACCGCGCGGCGTTCCTCGACCCCGACCTCGGCCTCCGTGGCCTCAAACAGCAGCACCTTGCGGCCATCGTCCAGCGCCACTGTTGAAATCAGCGCCTGAACCGTTAGCGGCTCGCCATTGGGATAGAAGGTCCAGCGTTCCTCGACCGGTTCGCCGTCGGCCGTCACGGCCTTCAGCCGGTCTGTCCGGGCGCGGACGGCCGGCGACAATTTGGAAAAATCGCGCGACAGTAACTCGTCCAGATCCGCCGCACCCCACAGGGCCAACGCCGTCCGGTTGGCATAGACGCCGAAGCAGGTATCCGGGTCGAACAGCCACACAGCCCGCCGCAAACTGTCCCATGCGGTCAGCGGGGCCCCGTCGGCCAGTGCGGGAAGCGTCAGACTCATAGGCCCTTCTTGCCTGAAACGCCTGAAGCAACGCTTAAGGGAGGCCCTTTGCTCGCTTGACCGCGCCGCGACGCCATGACCAAAACCGCCGCCTCATGAAGACCGCCGATTTCGACTTTCACCTGCCCGAGGATCACATCGCGCTCCGCCCGGTCGAGCCGCGCGATTCCGCCCGGCTGCTGGTCGTGCGTGACGGCGGGCTTGAGGACCGGATCGTGCGCGATCTGGCGGACTTTCTTCGCCCCGGCGACGCCCTGGTGTTCAACGACACGCGTGTGATCCCTGCCCGCATGTCCGGCTCGCGCCATCGCATCAGCCCCGAAGGCGAGACGCTGAGCGTGCCCGTCGAGGCGACCCTGCACCACCGCGATGCGCCAGACGTCTGGGCGGCCTTCATGAAGCCGGGCAAGCGCATCAAGCCGGGGGACCGCATCGTCTTCGGGGCGGATTGCGATGCGGCCTGCCTGATGTCAGGCCTTGGCGCGACGGTCATGGCCAAGGGCGAAGACGGGCTGGTGACCCTCAAGTTCGCCCTGTCGGGCCCGGCGCTGGACGATGCCATCCGCGACATCGGCGTAATGCCCCTGCCCCCCTATATCGCCGCCAAACGGGCCGAGGACGACCGCGACCGGTCGGATTATCAGACCGTCTATGCCGAACACGACGGCTCGGTCGCCGCACCCACGGCGGGCCTGCACTTCACGCCGGAACTGCTGGATGCCATCCGTGCAAAGGATGTCTCGACCCACGCCGTGACCCTGCACGTCGGCGCCGGCACCTTCCTGCCCGTCAAGGTCGACGACCTGGCCGAGCACCGCATGCACAGCGAATGGGGCACAGTGTCAGAAGAGACCGCCGAGGCCCTGAACAAGGTGCGCGCAAGTGGGGGACGCATCGTCTGCGTAGGCACGACGTCCCTGCGCCTGCTGGAATCGGCCACCACTGAGGACGGCGTGATCGGGCCCTTCCACGGTGACACCGCCATCTTCATCACACCGGGCTACCGCTTCCGCGCGGTGGATATACTGATGACCAACTTCCACCTGCCGAAGTCGACCCTGTTCATGCTGGTCTCGGCCTTCGCAGGCACGGACACCATGAAGACCGCCTACGCCCACGCCGTTGAAAGCGGCTACCGCTTCTACTCATACGGCGACGGCAGCCTGCTGTTCCGGGGGTGAGCGCGCGAAGCGGGTTCATAACGGCGACCACGGGGCTTCACAGCGAGCACGGCGCGGTTGAGTCTTGACGCTGCCCCGCTGTGGTCGCCGTGCCCTCGCTGTGCCCGCTGTGATGAACCCCCTTCTACAGTCCCCTCTCCATTGGGAGAGGGGGTTGGGGGTGAGGGGCTCACCGCATTCTTCGGCGTGAGCCGTCGCATAGTCTCTGCCACGGCGATCGCCGACGGACACCACCGACCCTCATCCGTCGCTCACGCGCCACCTTCTCCCATCGGGAGAAGGAGACATGACAGTGGGTCGAGCGCCCCAGCTATTAAACCCGCCGCCAAATTCCTCATCCCTTTCAACACCCCTGCTCCCTCCCGCACCGTTCTTCCCGACCGGGTCGACACCGCGCCCATACTGCCCGGTTGCCTCCGGAGGACGCGACCGTGATTTCAGACCATTCAGACGGTTCAGACGGCGTTTTTGTCAGACTCGTCTGCGGCCGACCTCGCCCCGGCGGTCCAGCCCTAAAGACCCAGTGCCCGGAACCAGGCGTCGATCTCCATGGCCTCGGCGCGGATGGCGGCGGTGCGTTCGGCGGCCTCGGCGTCGATGCCCCACTGGCTCTCCTGAAACGCCTCGTCCAGCCGGCTGAGGTCGTGAGCGGCCTCGGCGGACAGGGCCCCCTTCAGCACCGCCAGCGCCAGAATAGCCGAGCCATACATGGGCACCAGAGAGGCCAGACCGGTCAGGGCGAAATCGTCCAGCTCCAGCGCCAGCGCCTTCACCCGCGCCAGCGCCTCGGGCGACTGGGCCCGGTGGACGATGCCCGAGCCGGGCTCCAGCCGGATGCCGTGTTCGGCGGCCCAGTTGCGCCAGCGGCCCCATTCCGCGTCCTGTCGGGCGCGCAGGCTGGTCGGCGCTTCGGCCGGGTAGCAGATCAGGTCCGTCCCGGCGTAAGCCGCGATCTCATCGGCCACGGCCTCGCGCGCCAGGCAGACGGCATCCAGCGCCGTCGAGGCCAGCCGGGTGGCGGGCATGGTCGCGGGCTCGATCACCTCGGTCTGGCGGTCCCACTCGGCGGCCACGCGCCGGGCGGTCTCGGCGGTGGGCAGGACCAGCGGGCGGCCCGCCGGCGTCTTGGGCGTGCGACCGTCCAGCTGGACGGCGTGGCCGCCCTCGACCTCGGCCACCCCGGCGGCCTTCCAGAAGCGTTTCGGCCGGTCGCCGGGTTCGCGAAAGCCCTTGGCGGCGGCGACATTGGGGTCCAGCGGCGGGATATGGCTCATGTCGTCTCCCTCTGGCGGGCGGCAAAGGTCTCAAGCTGGCGGGTCAGGTCATCGAAGGTCGCGGCCACATGATGCGCCCCGGCCTCGACCTGTTCGGCCTCGGTGTGAAAGCCCCAGCCGACCCCCTGCGCCCACACATCGGCGGCGCGCGCCATGCGCATGTCGTGGCCGGTGTCCCCGATCATCACAGTCTGCTCCGGGCGCGCCGCACAGGCGGTGATCGCCGCGTTCAGCATCGCCGGATGGGGCTTGCCCGGCCCGTCCTCGGCGCAGTGGCTGGACAGAAACAGATCGGCCCAACCGGCCCGCGCCAGGTTGCGGGCGACGCCGCGCCGCGACTGGCCGGTCGCAAGCGACAACCGCCAGCCGCGCCGCTTCAGATCAGCCAGCAGGTCCATGGCGCCCGCATAGAGCGGCTCCTCGAAGCCCGGCTCGGCATGCATGGCGACGAAGGCGGCCTTGTAGTGGTCGGTATAGCGGTCGACCTCGTCGGGCCCCAAATCGGGTGCCAGCCGCGCCATGGCCTCGGTCAACGACAGGCCCACGCCGCCCCGCACCACCTCATAGTCCGGCTCGGCCAGGCCCATGGCCCGCGCTGCCGTCCGGGTGGCGCTCAGGATGGTCGCCCGGCTGTCCACCAGGGTCCCGTCGATGTCGAACACCGCCAGCATGGGCTAGCGCCGCATCCCCGCGAAGGGGTCGAAATCGGACTCGTCCTCGACAAAGCCGAAGTTCTCGAAGCCGGCCTTCATCTCGGGGCTCAGCGGCGCCTCGACGATCAGCTTGCCGCCGCCGGGGTGGTCCAGCTCGATCCGGCGCGCGTGCAGCTGAAGCTTCAACGACCCGGACAGGGCCGCCGAGGTCTCGTCACCGTATTTGGGATCGCCCAGGATCGGATGGCCGATCGACTTCATATGGGCCCGCAGCTGATGGGTCCGACCGGTGAACGGCCGTAGCGCCAGCCACGCCACCCGCTGTCCGGCCCGCGAGACGGTGGCATAGGCGGTCTCGGCCGTCTCGGCGCCATGCTCCTTGGCATCGGCCGGGCGCATGATCTCATAGTCGTTGATGCCCGACTTCTTGAGCGCCAGTTCGATCCGCCCCGACACGGGCTTGGGGGTGCCGGACACCAGCGCCCAATAGGTCTTCTTGGCCTGACGACGGGCAAAGGCGCCCGACAGGCGTTTGGCGGCCTCGGGCCCCTTGCCCAGCAGGAGCACGCCGGTGGTGTCGCGGTCCAGCCGGTGAACCAGACGGGGCCGCTCCAGCCCCTCACCCCATGCCGACAGCAGAGCATCGACGTGGCGCGTGGTCTTGGTCCCGCCCTGAACCGCCAGCCCATGCGGCTTGTTCAGGACGATGACCATCTCGTCCTCGAAGATCACCAGCGAGCGGGCATAGGCGGCGTCGCGCGGGGAGATGCGGTCGCGCTGGCCCGGCTCGCGCGCCTTGACCTCCGGGATCGGGGGCACGCGGACCATCGAGCCCGCCGCCAGCCGATCCTCGGGCCGGGCGCGGGAGCCATCGACGCGGATCTGGCCCGAGCGCGCCAGCTTCTGGACCTGGATGTGCGACACGTGCGGCCAGCGTCGGCGGATCCAGCGGTCCAGCCGGATGCCCTCTTCCTCGGCGGCCACGGGCAATGTCTTGACTTCGCGGCTCACAGCACGCCTCCCACCATACGGCGCATGATCCAGAGCCCCACGAACAGGGCCACAACCGCCACAATGACCGAGGCCAATGCATAACCCAGCGCCAGCCCCATCTGCCGACGTTCGATCATCAGGGCGACCTCGAGCGAAAAGGCGGAAAAGGTCGTGAACCCGCCCAGCAGGCCCACCCCGATCAGCAGCCGCCAGGTCTCGGCATGGGCGCCGCCGCGATGAGCCAGCCAGCCGACCAGCAGGCCCATGGCGAGGCCTCCCAGACCGTTGACGGCAAATGTCCCCCATGGCCAGGCCGCGCCGGGCAGCATCCGGCCCAGGCCAAGCCCGACCCCGTAGCGCAGGGCCGCACCGACCCCTCCGCCGGCCGCAACGATCAGAAAACGTGTCATGGGCGGGCTTATACCTGTCTTCGAGGCAAAACGAAGGGCACCGGTCGCGCAACGGCACCTGACACAATCTTCACTTGCCGGGAGGGGCCCCGCCCGGCGATGGTTAATCCCGGGGCGCGGGTTCGTGCGTCGGGAGAACGCCGGTGGCCGGACGGCGTGATCTGCGATACTGACCGGTCAGTGAAGCTGGGCTGTTTTCGATCATGACCGACCATACGCCGCCGCCGCCAATGCCGGGATCCGAGCCCGCCCCCATGATCGGGCCCGATCCGGTGGTCGATACGCCGAAGGGTCCGAATGCCCCGCCGCCCGGCGCCGCCGATGTAGAGGATCGCGAGATCCCGGCCGGCCGCCCTCCCCGCCGCGACGCCCACATGCGCACGGCCGACGGCATCCTGAAGCCCATCCAGGACAGCAATTATTTCTCTCACGACCCCGATGAGCTGGCCATGGTGTCGGCCCACATCGACGAATATTACAATCAGGCGCTCGACATTTTCCCCTTCTGGGAGAAGGACGGGAAGCCCGACCGATTCCACGTCCTGTTCACGCGTCAAATCAACGAGCGCTTCCCCGCCGACCTGCCGCTGCGCAGCCATATCCACGACTATGGGCGCGGTGTGTTCGCCGCCCTGATGGTCCATGTCGGGATCAAGCGCCTGACCCAGGCCCTGGCCCTGATCGGGCTGATGGTGCTGGCCACCGTCGGGCCGACCTGGCTGGCGGAATGGACCGGCTCGCGCCCCGTCGGCCTCGGCCTCGCGGCCGGCGGCATGCTGGTGACGCTGGGGGTCTTCTGGGCGCTGCAGGCCATCCTGTTCATCCAGTACCGCTTCCGGCTGGAGAACGATTCCTACCAGCTCTCGCGCGAGATCGTGCAGCAGACGCGCGAGCTGCAGAACCTGTTCACCACCGCCCGGGCCATGGCCGATCAGGCCGAGACCCAATACCAGATGGACGGCAAGGGCTGGGGCCAGCGCGCCCTGTATCTGACCCGGCTGACCATGTGGATCGGCGCGCGGATGGAGTACCTCGAGAAGTACGTCCAGATGGAGCTGTGGCGCGTCCGCCGCGAGCGCTACTGGACCCGCTGGGTGTCGCGCATTGCCACGCCGCTGATCCTGATCGTCTGGCTGGTGGCCTTCGCCTATGAGCGTCCGCCCATCGACGAGGTGGCCTTCCGCGGACTTCAGGCGCTCGCCGTCGTGATCGGCATCATCATCAGCTGGCTGTCCTATTTCCGCTGGCAGACGCCGGTCGGTGCCATCCAGGACAAGCTGGGGGCCGATAGCTGGGTCCGCTACGCCTCGCTCGATGTCGACAATGCCGTGGCCGATCAGGTGCGCCGCGACAAGGAACGTCTGGTCGAATACCGGGCCCTGACGCGGGGGCGCTAGGCTTTAGCGCCAGCCGAGGGCGCGGGTGACCTCACGGGCGTCATAGGCCACGGCGCTGTCGGGCTTGGTCCCGCGTCCCATGACGACTTCGAGCGTGGTCGAGGTGGCGCCCGGTCCGGTCAGGTTGAGGCCGACGCCCACACCGACGCCCGAGGTCGAAAAGCCGCCATAGCGGCCCGAACCGGCACCGATCGAGACGCTGGGGCGCACGCCGCCGCGTGGATCGGGACGGCCGTCGGTCCAGCGCTGCGTCACCTCGAACCAGTCATAGCCGCGCTCCAGCGTCAGCTCGGCCGCCCGCAACAGGGCGTAATCCGCGACCGGCCCAGGATCGCCCACGCCGTTATAGGTCACGCGGTACCGGTTCGACTCGATCGGGGCCTCGCTATAACCTTGACCGCCCTGCCCCATCTGGGGACCGTAAGGTGCGAGGCTGGAGCAGCCGCCCAGCACGAGGATTGAGGCAGCCATGGCTGCCAAGGCGCCGGTGGGATGTCTGAATGTCATGGCATTTCTCCGCTCTATGAGGAACAAGCGCCCGCTTGGTCGGAACGATCCGGCGCGACCAGGCCGGCCGCCGCCATCAAGGTCCTGAAATCATCAGGCACAAGTGCCTCGACCCCTCGCTCGCCCCCCTCCGGATGCGGGAAACGCAGGCGGGCGGCGTGCAGCATCAGCCGCTCCGCCTTCCGACCCGCGAACGTCAGGGCGCCACCGTAGCGCGCATCCCCGACCAGCGGACTGCCCAGATCGGCCATATGCACGCGCAGTTGATGCATCCGGCCCGTATGCGGCTCCAGCTCGACCAGCGCACCCTGATCGCTCCGGGCCATTACGCGATAGCGGCTCTCGGAAGCCTGGGCGTCGGGCGTGTCGTCCGGCACGGCCCGCATATAGCTCTCGCGGCCGATCTCCTGCCGCAGCAGGGCCCGGCGGATCACGCCCTGATCCTGTAGCGGCGGTGTCTCGACCAGCGCCAGATAGGTCTTGGTCAGTTTGCGGGTCTGGATGGCCTTGCCCAAAAATCCGGCCGCCGGCTTGGTCTTGGCCGCCAGGATGACGCCCGAGGTATCGCGGTCCAGCCGGTGAACAAGATGCGGGCGCTTGCCGTTCGACCGGGCAAAGGCCCACAGCAGGTCGTCCAGCGTATTGGCCTTGATCCGCCCGCCCTGGCTGGACAGGCCCGCGGGCTTGTTCAGCACCAGCACATGGGCGTCCTCGAAGACCACCGACGCACGGACGGCAGCGATCTCGGCATCGGAAAGGGTGACGGGCGGCTGGAAACTCACAGTTCCAGCTTAGAGCATGCCGGCCCGCCCGTCAGCCATCAGATCAGCGCAGGACACCCTTGCGAGCCATCGTCCAGGCGTACCAAGCCAGGAAGGCGGCGATCAGCACGATCACCCAGGGCATCCAGCTCATGGCGGCCATTTCGGGCGTCAGAGGCGGCGGGTTGATGAACTTGCCGTAGATCAGGCTGACGACGGCGCCGACCAGCGACAGGGCGAAGGCCCAGACGGCCCAGCGCATACGCAGTAGCAGAAAGATCGAGCCGATCACTGCGCCCCAGACGCCAAGAATCCACGGCACCCACATCCAGTCCGGCATGGCCATGTAATAGTCGATCATCTCCTGCGAGAACTTCATGCTGCGCATGTAGGTCTCACCCTGCGTCGACGTCATGATGAAGTCATAGGCGCCGAAACCATTCCACAGCAGCGACACCACCCCCACCGCCCACAGGTGCCAAGGCGTTCTTACCGTCATCGAAGTCATGTCTTTCCCCTCCCAAGGTTGACGCAAGGGAGGTTACGCCGAATTTCGAAAACGGCAACGCTTCTCGTGGGGCCTATTCGGCCTTCATATGCGCGCGCAGGGCTGCCCAGCGGTCAAGACGTTCCTTGACCTTGGCCTCATGGCCCTCGCCCTTTGGCGCATAGAAGACGCGGCGCTCCATCTCGTCGGGGAAGTAGTTGGCGCCCGAGAAGCCTTCGGGGGTGTCCGGGTCGTACTGATACCCCTTGCCGTAGCCGAGCGACTTCATGAGTTTGGTTGGCGCATTGCGGATGTGGGCGGGGGGCATCAGCGAGCCGGTCTCACGCGCGGCCCTGGCGGCGGCCTTATAGGCCTCATAGACGCCGACCGATTTCGGCGCAGTCGACAGGTGCACGACCGCCTGGGCCAGGGCCAGTTCGCCCTCGGGACTGCCCAGAAAGTCATAGGTGTCCTTGGCCGCATTGGCGACCAGCAGCGACAGAGGGTCGGCCTCGCCGATGTCCTCGACCGCCATCCGCACGATGCGGCGCGCCAGATACAGCGGGTCCTCGCCCCCGTTCAGCATGCGTGCCAGCCAGTAGAGGGCCGCGTCCGGATCCGATCCTCGGACAGATTTATGCAATGCCGATATGAGGTTATAGTGTTCTTCTCTACTTTTGTCATAAGCGGGGGCGCGCTTCTGCAGGGTGCCGGCCAGCCCCTGCACGTCCAGCGGGGCCTCGCCCGACAGACCGAACAGTACCTCGGACATGGTCAGCAGATATCGACCGTCGCCGTCCGCCAGCGCCAGCAGGGCGTGGCGCGCCTCCGGGGTCAGAGGGAGGGTCTTTCCCTCCTGCGCCTCAGCACGAGTCAACAGTTGATCCAGCGCCTCGTCGTCCAGCCGTCTCAGCACAAACACCTGCGAACGGGACAGCAGCGCCCCGTTCAGTTCGAACGACGGGTTCTCGGTCGTGGCGCCGACCAGGGTCACGATCCCCTCCTCCACAAACGGCAGGAAGCCGTCCTGCTGGGCGCGGTTGAAGCGATGGATTTCATCGACGAACAGCAGGGTCGACTGGCCGGCGGCGCGGCGCATGCGGGCCGCCTCAAACGCCTTCTTCAGATCGGCCACACCCGAGAAGACGGCCGAGATCTGCTGATACTCATAGCCCGCCGCCCGGGCCAGCAGCCGGGCGATAGTGGTCTTGCCGGTGCCCGGTGGACCCCAAAGGATCATCGAGCCCAGTCGTCCGCCCTCGACCATCCGCCGGATTGGGCCGCCCTCGCCCAGCAGGTGATCCTGCCCCACCACCTGATCCAGGGTGGTTGGCCGCAGCCGGTCGGCCAGCGGCGCGTCAGGCGGATGGATACCCGAGGCTTCGAAAAGATCGCTCATGCGCGTATGTAGGGGCCGGACGCCCTGCCGACAAAGGACAACTTATGGCCGACACTGCCCCGCCGACCCCCGTCGGACTGATCCCCTATCTGACCATCCCGTCGCGGGGTGGACAGGCGGCGGTGGAGTTCTATCGCGCGGCCTTTGGCGCCGAGGAGCTGTTCCGCAATCTGGCGGATGACGGCGAGCGGCTGATGCACAGCCGGCTGAAGATCAACGGCAGCCTGATCTTCCTGTCGGACGAATTCCCGGAATACGGCCAGACGCCGGATATCAAACCCGCGGGTGTCACACTTCACCTGCAGGTCGATGACGCCGACGAGTGGTGGAAGCGCGCCCTCGTCGCGGGCGGCATCCCGCTGATGCCGCTGGCCGACCAGTTCTGGGGCGACCGCTATGGCCAGCTGACCGACCCGTTCGGTCACATCTGGTCGATCGGCGCTCCGATCAAGGCCTGATCCACCGTCAGCGCATGGTGCCGTTCAGGCTCTGACCGCCGCGCTGAATGACGACCTGCGCGCCCCGACGCAGTTGCGCCAGGTCCCGGGCCGTATCCACGGCCTGTCCATTGACCGACACGATAATGTCCCCGCGCCGGAAGCCCTGACGCGCGGCTATGGAGTTCTGGGCAAGTCCACCAACGATCACCCCTTCGGCGAAGGGATCACCCAGCAGCCGGTCAGCGATCGCCGGGTTCAGGGCCAGCACCTGGGCTCCGGCCATGGCACCCTCGCGGATCACCACGGCGGCCTCTAGGTTGATCTCGCCCGGCAGGGGCTGGACACGGGCGTTCACCTGTTGCTCGCGGCCGTCGCGGATCAGGGTCACAGCCACGGTGTCGCCCGGCGCCCGGGTGCCGACACGGAAGTTCAGCCCGCCCTGATCGTTGATCTCATTGTTGCCGACGGCGAGGATCACATCGCCCTGCCGGATGCCGGCCCGAGCGGCCGGGCCATTGGCGAACAGATCGGTGACCTTGAGCCCGCGCGGACGGTCCAGACCCATGCGCGTGGCCTCTTCCGCCGTCAGGGGTTCGCCCTTCACGCCCAGCCAGGGCCTGACGACCGTGGTCTCACCGTCCAGCGCGGCATCTACCACGCGCTGAACCATGGTGGCGGGCACGGCAAAGCCCACGCCCGAGGACGAGCCCGAGCGCGAGAAGATCGCCGTATTGATGCCGATCAGGTCGCCATCCATATCGACCAGCGCCCCGCCGGAATTGCCCGGATTGATGGCCGCGTCGGTCTGGATGAAGGAGCCGGAGTCCGAAATGCCGGTCTCGGTCCGGTTCAGGGCGGAGATAATGCCGTTGGTCACCGTCTGGCCGACGCCAAACGGATTGCCGATCGCCAGCACCAGATCGCCGATCTGCTGGTCTTCGCCCGCATCGATGCGCAGCACCGGCAGCGGCTCCTCGACGCCCTCCAGCTGCAGCACGGCGATGTCCGACCGCTCATCGGCCAGCAGCACCTTGGCGGTGAACTGGCGACGGTCGTTCAGGCCGACGATGATCTCGTCCATGCCCTGGATGACGTGGGTGTTGGTGACCACAATCCCGTCGGCCCGCACGATCACGCCCGAGCCGACCGAGCCGGTCGGCTGCTGGCGGAACTGGCCCCAATAGGGGTCGCGATAGGTCTGCACCCCGCGGGCCGAGATATTGACGACGGCGGGGGCTGTGCTGCGCACCACGGGGGCAAAGCTGGCCTTGACCTCAGCCGCATCGCGCGGGACCGCCCGCTCGGCCGCAGGCTCGAACACACTGTCCTGGGCCTTTGTGTCGTCAGGCGCGCCACATGCGGTCAGGGCAAGCGCCAGAACAGAGATGGCAAGAGGCGGGAATTTCATCGGCAATCCACTGAAATCGACAGACGGCTTGGGCCAATATTGCACCGCCGCAATGGGACGGCATCAAGGCGAGCTCCGAACCATGGAGAATCCTTAATCTGCAACCGGCGGTTTCCAGCTTGCGGTGTGGCGCCTGCCCGGTCACCCTCCCCGCCATGAGCGCAGTCATCGAAACCCGCAATCTCACCAAGACCTATGGCACGGTCAAAGCCCTGGACGGTCTCAGCCTGACCATCCCCAAGGGCGGCGTCTATGGCGTGCTTGGGCCCAACGGGGCCGGCAAATCCACCCTGTTTCGCATCCTGCTGGGCCTGATCGCGCCCACCGAGGGCGACGCGTCTGTCATGGGCGGGGCCATCCGCGACCCGAAGGCCATGCGGCGTATGGGCTCTATGATCGAGACCCCGCGCTACCCCCCCTATATGAGCGCCCGTCAGGTGCTGACCTGGCTGTCGCTGGCCCACGGGCTGACGTCCGACACCACGCGCACCGATCGCTGGCTGGAGCGGGTCGGCCTGACCGAGGCTGCAGACCGCCGGGTCCGGGGCTTCTCCGTCGGCATGCTGCAGCGCCTCGGCGTCGCCGCCGCCCTGATCACCGAGCCCGAGCTGATCATTCTGGATGAGCCGACCAGCGGCATGGATCCGCCCGGCATTCAGGAGATGCGGGCCCTGATCCGCAGCCTCGCGCATGACGACGGCCTGACCGTCGTGCTGGCCAGCCACCAGTTGCTGGAGGTCCAGCGCGTCTGCGACCGCGTGGCCATCCTCAACAAGGGCAAGCTGGTCCGCGAGGGCACGGTGTCGGAACTGACCACCACGGGCGAGCGCCTGCGCCTGTCGCTGACGCCGCTGGACAAGGCGAGCACGATCTTGGGCGAACGCGGCACGGTGGACGGCACCGCCATCCTCGCCAATGTGCCCCGCGCCGAGGGCCCGGCCCTGATCCGCGCCCTCGTCGAACAGGGCATCGACATCGACGAGGCGCGCTGGGTCGGCACCGACCTCGAGAGCGTCTTCTTTACCGAGACGGGTTCCATCCAGACGCCGGAGCATGACCATGTGGGCTGACGCCATCCGCGCGGAAGCCTTCCGCCTCTCCAAAAGCCGTACGACCTGGTTCTGGAGCGTGTTCTTCGCGCCCATCCTGCTGCTCATCGTGGGCGCCATCAGCAGTCTGGTGATTGACGCCAATGCCACCAAGCTGGCTGCCGACCCCGATGCCCCGCCCGAGCTGACCCAGATGCTGTCGATGCAGCCGCTGGACATGGGTCAGGCCATGATCGCCAACGCCGGCAATCTGTCGAATGCACTGGTGCTGCTGTTCATTCTGATCGGGGCAGCCACCGTCTATGCCGGTGACTATCGCTGGGAGACCTGGCGCCTGATCAGCGCGCGCAACACCCGGCCCAACCTGCTGCTGGGCAAGCTGGCCGTGGTGACCGGCCTGTCGCTGGTCGCCATGCTGGTCATGCTGATCTCGGGCACCCTCAGCGACCTGATCCAGGCCGCCGTGTTCGACCGGGGTCTGACCTTCACCATGGATGCCGGGGATGTGGGCCAGTTCTTCCTGCTGGCGGGACTGTCTTTGCTGCGAATCCTGCAGTTCACGATGATCGGCCTGCTGGCCGCCGTCATGACCCGCTCGCTGCTGGTCGCCCTGTTCGTGCCGCTGGTGCTGGCCATCGCCCAGTTCTTCCTGCCTATGCAGGTGCTGCCACCCATGGGCTTCATGCCCGACAGCTGGCTGTCGGTCCTGGTCGATCCCGGTGGGGCCCTCGACTCGATCAAGGATCTGGTGCGGGGAGGTGATGCCGCCGCTGGCGTGCCGGACGGTGTCCTTCCCAAGGCATGGATCAGCGTCGCCCTGTGGACCCTGCTGCCCGCCGCGGGTGCCATCGCCTGGTTCAACCGCCAGGATCTGTCGAAGGAATAGGCACCACACAACTCTGTTATTTGACGAGCAGTTGACGCAATCTTAGCGTGATCATCGGTGAAAGAGTTCACCGATGGGGGGAACCACTATGAAACGTCTTGTTGCTTTTGCGTTCCCGATCGCCTTGGCCTTGGCCGCTCCGACGCCGGTGGCCATGGCGCAAGTCTGCAATTCTGCTGACGATGAATGCTTCATCGAATGCGTCGCTGGCTGTATTTCAACAGGCGGGACGTATTCGGAATGCTCGTTCTACTGTCAGATAGTCACATGTCAGAAGTAGGGTCTGCGGTGAAGAACCGGCTGAAATTTCAGAATGCAAAGAATAATGCCGGCTACCCGATCCCATAAATGACACTGCTCACAATGAAGTTCGGCGTATTAGGAGGGGCATGTCTTCTCGTTTCCGCCTTGGCACCAACTGTCGCATGGGCTCAAGACTCGTCGGCAACTATACCCGAGACCACGGTCGAGGACATCGTGGTGCTGGGCATGCCCCTCCGCGAGCAGGTAGAAACCTTCGTTGACGATGTCACAGCGCCCGCAACGGGGTGGGGGCCGGCCCGCTGGGATGAGAGATCCGGAATCTGTGTCGGTGTGGTGAATCTTCGCCCTGACGCCGCTCAGGCCATGGCAGACCGCGTCTCGGAAGTCGCGCTCGACCTGGGCCTGACCGTGGGTGAGCCGGGCTGCAGCCCCAATATTCTTGTAATCGCCACCGACGACGCGCCCGCGCTAGCGACGGCCCTTGTTCAGCAGAGCCCCAACGCTTTCCGTCCTCGCTATTCCGGGGCCGCACGACGGCCATCGGCACTGAGGGCATTCCAGTCCAGCGACAGCCCCGTACGATGGTGGCACGTCAGTATGCCGATTATAAGAGAGACAGGCCAGCCAGCCGTCAGACTCCCTGGTGGGGACGCACCGTGGATACCAAGTTGGGGGAGCCGCTTGACTTCGCCCATCACCAGCAAGTTGCTGCGGGCCTATGTGATCATCGACATCGATCAGGCCGAAGGGCTGAGTTTTAGTCAGCTAGCTGATTATGTGGCCATGGTGGCTTTTGCCCAGATCGACCCCGACGCCGATGTCTCGGGCTTTCCGACTATTCTCAATGTCTTCGACAACCCGACCATCGCGTTCGGAATGACGGATTGGGATGAAGCCTATCTCGGTTCCCTTTACGGCGCCGAAATGAACCAGCGCAACCCGAACGCCCAGTCCGGGGCGGTCGCAGCCCTGATGTTCCGGGACCGTCAGCGTGTCGCGGGTGACGATGAGGTCGAACTGGAAGATGCTGACGCCGAGTGATCAGCCAAGAGGCGACGTCGGACATGAAAACCTTTACCCTCGGAATTGCGCTTGCGGTTCTGGTCGGGCTGATGCCGGCCACTGTCGCAGCTCAGGAAACCCGGCCCCCCGAGGAGACCACGGTCGAGGACATTGTTGTCCTCGGCACGCCCTTGCGGGAACAGGTCGAGACCTTTGCCGATACCGTGGTCGCGCCGCCGCACGGGCGCGGCCCGGCCCGGTGGAGCGCGCGCTCGGGTATCTGCGTGGGTGTGGTCAATCTGCAGCGCGAGGCGGCCCAGGCCATGGTCGACCGGGTGTCCGAGGTGGCGCTCGACCTTGGCCTTCCCATCGGTGAGCCGGGCTGTAGTCCCAATGTGCTGATCATCGCCACGGACGATGCGTCGGCCCTGACCGCCGCCTTGGTCGAGCGCAGCCCCAACGCCTTTCGGCCTCCCTATTCCGGCTCGTCCCGTTCGCGCCTTCAACTGCGGCGCTTCATTGAGTCCGACGCACCGGTGCGCTGGTGGCATGTCAGCCTGCCAGTCAACAGTGAGACCGGCGGCATAGCCGTACGCATTCCCGGCTATGCCCCGCCGCAAACCGGCACAATGGCCAGCCGACTGACCACAGTCATCCAGAACGACCTCAGGCGCGCCTATGTGATCATCGATATCGACCAGGCGGAAGGCGTCACCTTCCAGCAACTGGCTGATTACGTCGCCATGGTCGCCTTTGCCCAGGTCGACCCGGATGCCGATCTGTCGGGCTTTCCGACCATTCTCAATGTGTTCGACAACCCGACCATCCCCTTTGGCCTGACCGACTGGGATGAGGCTTACCTGGGTTCGCTTTACGACGCCGAGCTGAACCAGCGTAGCGCGAACGCCCAGTCGGGGGCTGTCGCCACCCTGATGTTCCGCGAACGGAGGCGTGCCGAGGCGGAGGCTGAAGCCCTCGCGGACGCGCCATCGGAGTAGGTCGTCGCCCCCGAACAGAAAAGGGCGGTGGATCGCTCCACCGCCCTTCAAATCTGTCCGACGTGAGCCGGGATTAGTCTTCGGCGTCGTCGTCGTTGCTGAACACCGGGCCGGAGTCGAGACCCTTGGCGGCGGTGTCGCGATCAACGAACTCGATGACGGCCATGGCGGCGTTGTCGCCGTGACGGAAGCCGGCCTTCATGATGCGGATATAGCCACCGTTACGGTCGGCGTAGCGCGGTCCGATGGTCTCGAACAGCTTGCCGACCTGCGGCACGTCACGCACCTGGCTGATGGCCTGACGACGGGCGTGCAGGTCGCCCTTCTTGGCCAGGGTCACCAGCTTCTCGACGAAGGGGCGAAGCTCCTTGGCCTTGGGCAGGGTCGTGGTGATCTGCTCGTGCTTGATCAGCGAGGCCGCCATGTTGGCAAACATGGCCTGGCGGTGACTGGTCGTGCGACCAAGCTTGCGATAGGCGGCGCCGTGGCGCATCGGGGTCTCTCCTACTCAGTCCCGGTTCCCGCATGCTCTTGGCGGGCCTGGGCCTTTTCCTTCTAACCGCTCCGTCAGCCATCTGGCCTGGGGCGGAGGGGTTGAACTCAGATCTGGTCGTCGAACTTCTTGGCCAGGTCTTCGATGTTTTCCGGCGGCCAGTTGGGCACATCCATGCCCAGGCTGAGGCCCATGGTCGCCAGCACTTCCTTGATCTCGTTCAGCGACTTGCGGCCGAAGTTCGGGGTGCGAAGCATTTCGCCCTCGGTCTTCTGGATCAGGTCACCGATGTAGACGATGTTGTCGTTCTTCAGGCAGTTGGCCGAGCGGACCGACAGTTCCAGTTCGTCGACCTTCTTCAGCAGGGCCGGGTTGAACGGCAGCTCGGGCTTGCCGTCCGACTGCTCGACCACGGCCTTGGGCTCGTCGAAGGTGATGAAGATCTGCAGCTGATCCTGAAGGATGCGCGAGGCGAAAGCCACGGCGTCCACCGGCGAGACCGCACCATTGGTCTCCACTTCCAGAACAAGCTTGTCATAGTCCAGCGACTGGCCCTGACGGGTCGGCTCAACGCGATAGGCGACGCGCTTGACCGGCGAATACAGGGCGTCGACGGCGATCAGGCCGATCGGCGCGTCTTCCGGACGGTTGGCTTCCGAGGCGACATAGCCCTTGCCGTTCTGGACGGTCAGTTCCATGCGCACCGAGGCGCCGTCGTCCAGCGTGCACAGCACGTGGTCGGGGTTCAACACTTCGATGTCGTGCGGTAGCTCGATCTGGCCGGCGGTCACCGGGCCGGGGCCGGTCGCCTTCAGCATCATGCGCTTCGGGCCTTCCGAGTGCATGCGCAGGGCCAGTTGTTTGATGTTCAGCACGATGTCGACCACGTCCTCGCGCACGCCTTCCAGCGACGAGAATTCGTGAACCACACCATCAATCTGGATCGCGGTCACCGCGGCGCCTTGCAGCGACGACAGCAACACGCGGCGCAGGGCATTGCCGAGCGTCACACCGAAACCGCGCTCGAGAGGTTCGGCCACCAGGCGCGCCTTGCGCAGCGGGTCGGTACCGGTCTCGATCTGCGGTTTCTCGGGACGGATCAGCTCTTGCCAGTTTCTTTCGATCATAGGGTCCCTCGAACGGGTTTCGTCGATCTGGAAAGTCCGCGATTGCGAACAGCCCGACCAACGGGAAAAGAATGCTTCAGCGGGCCTTAGACGCGGCGGCGCTTGGGCGGACGGCAACCGTTGTGCGGCATCGGCGTGACGTCACGGATGGTGGTGATGGTCATGCCGGCGGCCTGCAGGGCGCGCAGGGCCGACTCACGACCGGAACCGGGGCCCGAGACGTTCACTTCCAGCGTCTTGACGCCGTGCTCGCTGGCCTTCTTGGCCGCGTCCTCGGCGGCCATCTGCGCCGCATAAGGGGTCGACTTGCGCGAGCCCTTGAACCCCATGTGACCGGCCGAAGACCAGGAAATCGCATTTCCCTGGGCGTCGGTGATGGTGATCATGGTGTTGTTGAAGCTGGCGTTCACATGCGCCACGCCCGAAGTGATGTTCTTGCGCTCGCGGCGTTTGACGCGACCCGTGTCCTTGGCCATCGATCAGCTCTTTCTCTTACTTCTTCTTGCCGGCGATCGGCTTGGCCGGACCCTTGCGGGTGCGGGCATTGGTGTGGGTGCGCTGGCCGCGGACCGGCAGGCCCTTGCGGTGACGCAGGCCGCGATAGCAGGCCAGGTCCATCAGACGCTTGATGTTCATCGAGGTTTCGCGGCGGAGGTCGCCCTCGACCGTGTGGTCGGCGTCGATCGTCTCGCGGATCTGCAGGACTTCGGCGTCGGTCAGGTCATTGACCCGGCGCGCGGCCTCAATGCCCACCTTCTCGGTGATTTCACGGGCGGCGGCGGGGCCGATGCCATGGATGTACTGAAGCGCGATGACAACGCGCTTGTTGGTCGGAATGTTGACGCCAGCGATACGGGCCACGAATATCTCCAATAACGCGTTTCCAGACGCAGAAACCGCTCCGGTCAACAGACCAGGAGCGTGTCGCGTCCTTCGCGGAAGCGCGCCTTATACAGGGGATTCACGCGCCGTCAACGGTTGTGGGGCGCTTCACGGCGCATTGCGTCCGAAGCGAATGGTTATCACAGCCCGCAGGTCAAAGTCAGGGCGGCCATCGACCATGCCCGGGCGGAACCTGTATTCGGCAACCGCCGCTGCGATACCGGCGGCGCCAAAGCCTTGGCCGGGCGGCGTCTCGCTCAGGACCCGGCACTGATCCAGCACCGTATCCTGCCGGATCCGGCAGCTGACGACGGCGGTCCCCGACACGCCCCGGCGCAAGGCCTCGCGCGGATGATAGGGCCGCAGGGCGTCGGGACGCGGCTCGCGCAGGTTTCGCGGGCCGGTCCGCGTGCCTGCGTCCGGGCCAGCGCCTTCGCCCCTACCGGTCCCCGTGCCGGTCCCCTGCCCGCCCAGCCCCTGACCCGGCGTGGGCGTCGGCAGCGGCGCAATACCAACCCGGGGTGTCGGCTCAGGCGCAGGCTCAGGCGGTGCGACCAGCTCGCGTTCGACCTCGGGCGGGGGCTCGGGCGGCAGGTTTACGACCGAGGGACTGGCCGGCGCCCCTCCCCCGGTCTCGACGGCCGGCGCAGCCGGTGGCGGCGGTGGCGGCGGGGGCGGCTCGGGGGAATAGAGGAAGACGTCGATCGTCCTCAGCGGCGCCTCGGGCAGAGCAGGAGTCGAGCGGCTGACGGCCAGCAGCACCAGGCCGTGAACGGCCAGAGCCACGACCATGCCACCGCTCCAGCGGGACGCCCGGCGTTGTCGGGGAGACAGAGAGGAAAAAGACAGGCCCATCGGCCCAGCTTAACGCCCGAAACCGGGTTCGGTCGCCTGTCGCGCTCAGGCGTCGGCCAGAACGGTGTCGATGGCCCCGGCGACGGCGTCGATCGAAGCCATGCCGTCGATCTCGACCAGCTTGCCCTGGCCCTCATAGTAGGGAAGCAGCGGCGCGGTTTGCCGGTTGTAGGCTTCCAGCCGGACGCGGAAGCTTTCGGGGTTGTCGTCCGGGCGCCCCTGTTCGGCATAGCGCTGGGCGATGCGGGCCTTGAGCGCCTCGTCATCCACCTTCAGGCGGACCACCCGGTCGATGGTCGAGCCGCGGCGGGCCAGCATGGCATCCAGGGCCTGGGCCTGGGCCACCGTGCGGGGAAAGCCGTCGAAGATGGCGCCCCCGGCAGCCTCGGCCTCATCCAGCCGCGCCTCGATCAGGGCCACGACGATCTCGTCGGTGACCAGTTCGCCACGTTCCATGATGCCCTTGACCGTCTGGCCGAGGTCGGAGCCAGAGGCGATGGCGGCGCGCAGCATGTCTCCGGTCGACAGCTGGACCATGCCTCGCGTCTCGACCAGCCGCTTGGCCTGGGTGCCCTTGCCGGCCGCAGGCGGCCCGAACAGGATCAGGTTCATGGCGTTCCCCCTCTGGCCTAGCGGCGTGCAGGTGCCGGCATGCCACCCCGGCCGCCGCCGCCACGTCCGCGCAGCTTGGCCTTCTTGATCAGCCCCTCATACTGGTGCGCCAGCAGGTGCGACTGGATCTGCGCCACCGTATCCATGGTCACGGAGACCACGATCAGGATCGAGGTGCCGCCGAAAAGCAGGCCACCCATCGAGCTGGCCATGAATTCCGGCAGCAGGCAGACGGCGGTGATGTAGGCCGCGCCGATCACCGTCAGGCGGGTCAGCACATAGTCCAGGTACTCGGCCGTGCGCTTGCCCGGACGGATGCCCGGCAGGAAGCCGCCGTACTTGCGCAGGTTCTCGGCCGTGTCCTCGGGATTGAAGGTGATCGAGGTGTAGAAGAAGCAGAAGAAGATGATCAGGAACGCATACAGCGCCATGAACAGGGGCTGTCCGTGCGACATCTGGGCGGTCACGAACGGCAGCCACCCCATCCACGACGGTAGGTCCGCATTGGCCGTCATCTGGGCCACGGTCGCCGGTAGCAGCAGCAGGGACGAGGCGAAGATCGGCGGAATGACGCCCGCGGCATTGACCTTCAGCGGCAGGAAGCTGCGCTCCCCCCCGGCCATGCGGTTGCCTTCCTGACGCTTGGGATACTGGATCAGCAGCCGACGCTGGGCCCGCTCCATGAAGACGATGAAGACCACGGTGGCGATCGCAAGCGCGCCGAGGAACAGCAGCAGGAAGGCCGACATCTGGCCCTGCTGGGCCAGACCCAGCAGCCGCGCGACACTGGACGGCAGGACCGCGACAATACCGGCAAAGATGATCAGCGAGATGCCGTTACCGACGCCGCGCGCCGTCACCTGCTCACCCAGCCACATCAGGAACATGGTGCCGCCCGTCAGGGTCACGACGGTCGAGACGATAAAGAAGATACCCGGTGCATCGACCAGATTCGGCTGGCCGTTCAGGCCCACGGCGATGCCCAGCGACTGCATCAGCGCCAGCAGCACGGTCAGATAGCGGGTGTACTGGTTCAGCTGCTTGCGACCGGCTTCGCCACCTTCCTTCTTCAGCTTCTCCCAGGGCGGATAAACCGCGCCCATCAGCTGCACGATGATCGACGCCGAGATGTAGGGCATGACGTTCAGGGCGAACACGGCCATGCGCTCGACCGCGCCGCCGGAGAACATGTTGAACATGTCCAGGATGCCGCGCTGGCCGTCCGGGTTCTGGAAGAACTGCAGGAAGGCCTCGGAATTGATTCCGGGGATCGGCACGAACGTCCCGATCCGGTAGACCAGCAGCGCACCCAGCGTGAAGAGCAGGCGCTTGTGCAGCTCGGTCGCTTTCGCGAACGAGCCGATGTTCATATTGGCAGCAAGTTGTTCGGCGGCCGAAGCCATAGCGGTTTACCCCGACGTTTCAGTCCAAGACCGGCCGCAAGCGACCGGGTGCCCATTCCCAGATAGGCGAAGGGCGGCCTCTTAGCGAGACCGCCCCGGCGGGTTTATTTTTCAGCCTTGTCCGCAGCCTGGCGGCGGGAGCGGGCCGAGACCTTGTTGGCGTCGCCACGCGGCGCCTTGGCGGGGGGAGCCTTGCCCTTGGCGGCATTGCGCTTTTCGATCCGCGCGGCGGCCTTGGCTTCAGCGGCGATCCGCTCCTGAACGACGGTTCCGCCGGCGGCCTCGATGGCCTTGACCGCGCCGGCCGAGGCCGACCACACGACCAGGTTCAGCTTGGCCTTCAGCTCACCGGTGCCCAGCACGCGCACGCCGTCCTTGGTGCGGCGCAGCACACCGGCGGCCACCAAGGCGTCGCCGTTGATTTCGTTCTTGATGTCCAGCTTCTTGGCGTCCACCGCGTCCTGCAGACGCCACAAGTTGACCTCGGCCAGCTTCAGCGCGCCGGGGTTGTTGAAGCCGCGCTTGGGCATGCGCATGTACAGCGGCATCTGGCCGCCCTCGAAGCCCAGCAGGCTGACGCCCGTCCGCGACTTCTGACCCTTGACGCCGCGGCCCGAGGTCTTGCCCTTGCCGGAACCGGGGCCCCGGCCGACGCGCATGCGCTTTTTGTGAGCGCCTTCGTTGTCACGGATTTCGTTCAGTTTCATGTGCCTGATCCTTTCGGGTGCTAGCGCCTGGCGAGGCCAGACTCGGCGTTGAAAAAAGAAAGTGGCGAGTGGCGAGTGATGAGTGCCGAGTCAAGCAAAATCGGATGAACCGACCCCCTGCCTACTCGTCACACGCCACTCACCACTCGCCACTTCGCGTAGCGAATTCGCTTACTTTTCGACCACTTCGACCATGTGGGCGACCTTGGCGATCATGCCACGGACGGCCGGAGTGTCCTCAAGGGTCGATTCACGGCCCATGCGGTTCAGGCCCAGACCCATCAGGGTGGCGCGCTGGTCCGACTTGCGACGGATCGGGCTGCCGGTCTGGCGGACGGTGACGGTGGAGGTGTCTTTCTTGGCCATGATCAGCTCTCGACGGCTTCCGGCGCCGAAGCACCGTCATTGCGACGTCCCATCAGATCCGCAACCTTCTTGCCGCGCTTGGACGCGATCTGGCGCGGCGAGGACTGAACCTTCAGCGCTTCAAAGGTGGCACGGATCATGTTGTACGGGTTGGACGAACCGGTCGACTTGCCGACCACGTCCTGCACGCCCAGGGTTTCCAGAACGGCCCGCATCGGACCGCCAGCGATCACGCCGGTGCCGGGAGGCGCCGAGCGGACCATGATCTTGCCGGCGCCCCAACGGCCGTTGCCGTCGTGGTGCAGGGTGCGGTTCTCGCGAAGCGGAACACGGATCATCGTCTTCTTGGCTTCTTCGGTCGCCTTGCGGATGGCTTCCGGCACTTCGCGCGCCTTGCCGTGACCGAAGCCGACACGGCCCTTGCCGTCGCCGACGACCATCAAGGCCGCGAACGAGAACCGGCGGCCGCCCTTCACAGTGGCCGCGACGCGGTTGATGTGAACCAGCTTTTCGATGATGTCCGAGTCCGGACCCTCGGCCTGGGGAGCGTTGCGGTTGTCACGACGACTGCGATCGTTGCCGCCGCCGCCGCGTTGGGGTTGATGCGCCATGCTGCGGTTCCTTAGAAGTTCAGGCCGGCTTCACGCGCGGCATCCGCCAGCGCCTTCACCCGACCGTGATAGATGTAGCCGCCCCGGTCGAAAACGACGTCGGTGACGCCCTTTTCCTTGGCGCGGTCGGCGATCAGCTTGCCGATACGCGCCGCAGCGGCGGTGTCGGAGCCCTTCTGCTTCTTGCCCTTTTCGCCTTCCAGCGAAGAGGCAGCAACCAGGGTGACGCCGTTGGCGTCGTCGATGATCTGGGCCGAGATGTTCTTGTCCGACCGATGGACCGACAGGCGCATGCGACCGTTGGCGACCGCCTTGAGGCGACGACGGGTGCGCTCGGCGCGACGCTTGGCATTCTGTTTGAGCGTAGTGGCCATGACTTACTTCTTCTTGCCTTCCTTGCGCCGGACGGTCTCGCCCGCGTAGCGCACACCCTTGCCCTTGTAGGGCTCCGGCGGACGCAGCTTGCGGATGACGGCGGCGATCTGACCGACGGCCTGCTTGTCATTGCCCGAGATCTTCACTTCGGTCTGCTTGGGCACGGCAAAGGTGATGCCGGCCGGCGGAGCGATGTCGATCTCGTGCGAAAAGCCGAGTTGCAGCGACAGCGACTGGCCCTTGAGCGCGGCGCGATAGCCGACGCCGACCAGTTCCAGGGTACGCTCGAAGCCTTCGGTGACGCCCGTGACCATATTGTCGACGAGGGTCCGCGACAGACCCCACATGGCGCGGGCACGCTGGGTGTCCGCACGCGGGGCCAGGTTCAGACCGTCGTCACCCTGGGTGACCTCGATCTCTTCGGCCACGGTCCAGGAGCGCTCGCCCTTGGGGCCCTTCACCACGATGGTCTGGCCGTCGATGTTGACGGTCACACCCTTCGGGATGGCGATGGTTTTCTTACCGATACGGGACATCTTAGTAGACCCTGCAGAGGACTTCGCCGCCAACGTTGGCGTCGCGGGCAGCCGTGTCAGACATGACGCCCTTGGAAGTCGAAAGGATCGAGATGCCGAGGCCGTTCTTGATCGGCTTCAGGTCGGTGATCGCGGAGTAGACGCGGCGGCCCGGCTTGGACACGCGGCTGATCTCGGCGATGACCGGCTGGCCGTCGAAGTACTTCAGCTCGATCTCGAACTGCGGGAATTCGCCGGGGTTCTGAACCAGCGAATAGCCGCGGATGTAGCCCTCGTCCTTCAGCACGTCGAGGACGCGCTGACGCAGACGCGAGGCCGGGGTGAGCACCTTGGAACGCTTGCGGGTCGCCGCGTTCTTGATGCGAGCGATCATGTCGCTCAGGGGATCGTTGATCATCATGGCGTTTTTCCCCTTACCAGCTCGACTTGGTCAGGCCGGGGATCTGACCCTTGTTGCCCAGTTCACGCAGCGCGATACGGCTCATCTTGAGCTTGCGGTAATAGGCGCGCGGACGGCCTGTCACCTCGCAGCGGTTGCGGATGCGGCTGGGCGCGGAGTTGCGCGGCAGCGCGGCCAGCTTGAGGCGTGCTTCGAAGCGTTCCTCCAGGGGCAGCGATTCATCGTTGGCGGTCGCCTTGAGGGCGGCCCGCTTCGCGGCATACTTCGCAACAAGCTGCTTGACGTGCTCGTTCCGGTTTACGGCGCTTTTCTTAGCCATTGTGCTTTTCCTTTCCCGCTCAGTTCACGAACGGGAATTTGAATTCGGTGAGGAGAGCCTTGGCCTCTTCATCCGTTTTGGCCGTGGTGCAGACGATAATGTCCATGCCCCACATCTGGTCGATCTGGTCGTAGTTGATCTCCGGGAACACGATGTGCTCCTTGAGGCCCATCGCATAGTTGCCACGACCGTCGAACGAGGTGCCCTTCAGGCCCCGGAAGTCCTTCACGCGCGGCAGCGCGATCGTGATCAGCCGGTCCAGGAACTCGTACATCTGGTCGCCGCGCAGCGTGACCTTGCCGCCGATGACCATGCCTTCGCGCAGCTTGAAGCCGGCGATGGAGTTACGGGCCTTGGTCGGCACGGCCTTCTGGCCGGCGATCGCGGTCAGGTCCTTGAGGGCGGCGTTCGCCTTCTTGGAGTCAGCCACGGCTTCACCGATGCCCATGTTCAGGACGATCTTGTCCAGGCGGGGCATCTGCATCGGGTTGGTGTAGCCGAACTTCTCGGTCAGCACGCCCTTGATGCGCTCGTTATACTCGCCCTTCAGGCGCGGTGTGTATTTGGATTCGGCCATCAGATGACGTCTCCCGTCGTCTTGGCGAAGCGGACCTTCTGGTCGTTCTCCACCTTGAAGCCCACGCGGGTCGCCTTGCCGTTGGCGTCAGCGATCGCGACGTTCGACAGGTGAAGCGAGGCTTCCTTATTCTTGATGCCGCCCTGCGGATCAGCCTGGGTCGGGCGCGTGTGGCGCTGAACCATGTTGATGCCTTGCACGACGACGCGATTTTCGGTCGGCAGAACCTTCAGCACCTTGCCGGTGCGTCCCTTGTCCTTGCCGGTCAGGACGACGACGGTGTCGCCCGATTTGATCTTGGCGGCCATGGTTACAGGACCTCCGGAGCCAGCGAGATGATCTTCATGTGGTTCTTGGCGCGCAGCTCGCGCGGAACCGGGCCGAAGATGCGGGTGCCGACCGGCTCGTTCTGCTTGTTGACGATCACGGCAGCCGACTTGTCGAAGCGGATAACCGAGCCATCCTTGCGTTGGATGTCCTTGGCCGTCCGGACGACGATGGCGCGCACGACGTCACCCTTCTTCACCCGGCCGCGCGGAATCGCTTCCTTGACCGAGGCGACGATGGTGTCACCAACCGAGGCGTAGCGACGCTTTGCGCCGCCCAGCACCTTGATGCACATGACCCGGCGAGCGCCCGAATTGTCGGCCACCTCCAGGTTAGTTTGCATCTGGATCATGGGATCCGATCCTTCTCTATTACGAAGCCGAGGCCTGGGAGTCGGCGACGACTTCCCAACGCTTCAGCTTGGACTTCGGGGCACACTCGACGATGCGGGCCAGGTCACCGACCTTGAGGGCATTCGCTTCGTCGTGGGCGTGATACTTCTTGGACAGGCGCACGGTCTTTTTCAGGACCGGGTGCAGCAGCGTGCGCTCGACCTTGACGACGACAGTCTTGTCGCCCTTGTCGGAGACGACCACGCCTTCGAGAATTCGTTTCGGCATCTTCGTTCCTTTAAGCCGCTGCCTGCTTCTGGCGCAGAAGCGTCGAGATGCGGGCGATGTCCTTGCGCACTTCACCCACACGGTGGGTCTTTTCCAGCTGGCCGGTGGCCGCCTGGAAGCGCAGGTTGAACTGTTCCTTCTTGAGCTTGAGCAGCTCTTCAGACATTTGGTCGGGCGTCAGGGCCCGCAGGTCGGCGATCTTGGTCATGCCGCTTGCTCCGTTTGGCCGATGCCGGCATCCAGGCGGGTAACCACCTTGGTGCGGACCGGCAGCTTGGCGGCACCGAGGCGCAGCGCCTCGCGGGCGATGTCGTCCGGCACGCCGTCGATTTCGAACAGGATCCGGCCCGGGTGGCAGCGCGCCGCCCAGTGGTCCACGGCGCCCTTGCCTTTACCCATGCGGACTTCGGCCGGCTTGCCGGAAACCGGCACGTCCGGGAAGACGCGGATCCAGACGCGGCCCTGACGCTTCATCTGGCGGGTGATCGCGCGGCGGGCCGCCTCGATCTGACGCGCAGTGATGCGTTCCGGCTCCAGCGTCTTCAGGCCGTAGGAGCCGAAGTTCAGCGAGAAACCACCCTTGGCCGAGCCATGGATGCGGCCCTTGAAGGCCTTGCGGTATTTGGTCTTCTTCGGTTGCAGCATGACTTAGCTCTCACGTCCCCGGTCACGGCGCGGACCGCGATCACCGCGGGGGCCACGCTCGCGGCCTTCATTCGACGACGGACCGGCAGCTTCCTGGGCCCAACGCTTGTCCTGGGCCATCGGGTCGTGCTCCAGCACCTCACCCTTGAAGACCCATACCTTGACACCGATGATGCCGTAGGTGGTCTTGGCTTCGTACACGCCGTAATCGATGTCGGCGCGCAGGGTGTGCAGCGGCACACGGCCTTCGCGGTACCATTCCATCCGGGCGATTTCGGCGCCGCCGAGACGACCCGAGACGTTGATCCGGACACCCTTGGCACCCAGACGCATCGCCGACTGCATGGCGCGCTTCATGGCACGACGGAAGGCCACGCGGCGTTCCAGTTGCTGGGCGATGTTCTCGGCGATCAGCTGGGCATCGACTTCCGGCTTGCGGACCTCGACGATGTTCAGGTGAACCTCGCCGTCCGTCATGGCGGCGATGTCCTTGCGCAGCTTCTCGATGTCGGCGCCCTTCTTGCCGATCACGACACCCGGACGGGCGGCATAGATCGTCACGCGGCACTTCTTGTGCGGACGCTCGATGATGATCCGCGACACGCCGGCACCCGACAGGCGCTCACGCAGCCACTCGCGCAGCTTCAGGTCCTGGTGGAGCAGCTTGGCGTATTCCTGACCGCCGGCGAACCAGCGGCTGTCCCAGGTGCGGTTGACACCGAGCCGGAGCCCGATCGGATTGATTTTCTGACCCATCAGGCGGCCTCGCCGGCTTCACGGACCACGATGGTGATCTCGCTGAACGGTTTCAGGATACGCGACGAACGACCACGAGCGCGGCTCGCGAAACGCTTCATCACCAGGTTCTTGCCCACGAAGGCCTCGGCAACAATCAGGTTGTCGATGTCCAGGTTGTGGTTGTTCTCGGCGTTGGAAACGGCCGAGTACAGGACCTTGCGGACGTCGGTCGCGATGCGCTTGCGGCTGAATTCCAGCTCGTTCAGCGCCTTCTGGACCGGCAGGCCACGGATCGACTGGGCCACCAGGTTCAGCTTTTGCGGGCTGATGCGGACGTTGACCAGCTTGGCGCGGGCCTCGGTCGTCGACACGCGACGGGGGTTTTTGGTCTGGGCCATCCGTTACTTCCTTTTGGCCTTCTTGTCCGCCGCGTGGCCCGGGAACGACCGGGTCGGGGAGAACTCGCCAAACTTCATGCCGACCATTTCTTCGGAGACCGACACCGGCACGTGCTTCATGCCGTTGTGGACACCAAAGGTCAGGCCAACGAACTGCGGCAGGATGGTGGACCGGCGCGACCAGGTCTTGATCACATCCTTGCGGCCCGACGCTTGCGCGGTCTCGGCTTTCTTCAGCAGATACCCGTCGACAAACGGGCCTTTCCAGGAGGAGCGGGCCATCTTTAGCGAGCCTTCTTAACGTGGCGGCTACGGATGATGTACTTGTCCGTGGCCTTGTTCTTGCGGGTACGGGTGCCCTTGGTGTCCTTGCCCCAGGGCGTGACCGGCGTCCGGCCACCCGAGGTCCGACCTTCACCACCACCGTGCGGGTGGTCGATCGGGTTCATGGCAACACCGCGGACGTGCGGACGGAAGCCCATGTGGCGCTTGCGACCGGCTTTGCCGAGGTTCTGGTTCATGTGGTCGGGGTTCGACACCGCGCCCACCGTGGCCATGCAACCGTCCAGAACCATGCGCAGCTCGCCCGAACCCAGACGGATCTGGGCGTAACCGGCGTCACGACCGACCAGCTGGGCGTAGGCACCGGCCGAACGGGCCAGCTGGGCGCCCTTGCCTGGCTTCATCTCGATGTTGTGGATGATCGTACCCACCGGCATCGAACGGAGCGGCATGGCATTGCCCGGCTTCACGTCGGTCTTTTCGCCCGCGACCACCGTGTCGCCCGCCTTCAGGCGTTGCGGCGCGATGATGTAGGCCTTTTCGCCGTCCTCATAGGTGATGAGGGCGATGAAGGCGGTGCGGTTCGGATCGTATTCCAGGCGCTCGACGGTCGCCGTCTGGAACTTGCGACGCTTGAAGTCGATCTTGCGGTACAGGGTCTTGGCACCACCGCCGCGGAAGCGGACGGCGATACGACCACCGGCACCGCGACCGCCGGACTTGGTAAGGCCTTCGGTCAGCGACTTCTCCGGACGCCCCTTGTGGAGCTCCGAACGGTCGATCAGCACCAGGGCGCGGCGGCCCGGCGACGTCGGATTATATGTCTTCAGAGCCATCGGTTCAGAGCCCCGTGGTAACGTCGATGGACTGGCCGTCGGCCAGCGTCACGATCGCTTTCTTGATGTCCACCCGACGGCCCATAATGCCGCGGAAACGCTTGGTCTTGCCCTTTTGAACCAGGGTGTTGACCTTGACGACGCTGACCTTGAACAGGCTTTCGACCGCCGCAGCGATCTCGTCCTTGGTGGCCGTACCGGCCACACGGAAGACGACCTTGTTCTGCTCGGACAGGATCGTCGCCTTCTCGGTGATGATCGGCGAGAGGATCGTGTCGTAGTGTTTGGCTGTGGGTTGAGCGCCGGCCATTATGCGGCCTCCTTCTCAGAGAAGCGCGCCTCGATCGCCTCGACGGCGGCCTTGGTCAGCACCAGCTTGTCGGCCCGAAGGATGTCATAGACGTTCAGGCCGGCATTCGGCAGCACGTCGATGTTCGGGATGTTGCGAGCCGCCAGACCGAAGCCGACATCGACTTCCGGACCGGCGATGATCAGGCACTTGGTCCAGCCCAGCTTGCCGAACTGCTCACGCAGCTTGGCGGTCTTGGGTTCCTTGACCGAGACGCTGTCGACCACGATCAGGTCGCCCGAGACGACCTTGGACGACAGGGCGTGACGCAGGGCCAGGGCACGGACCTTCTTGGGCAGCGAGAAGCCGTGGTCGCGAACGACCGGGCCGAAGGCGCGCGAACCACCGACGAACTGCGGGGCGCGACGCGAACCGTGACGGGCGCCGCCGGTTCCCTTCTGCTTGTACATCTTCTTGCCGGTGCGCGAGTTTTCGTTGCGCGTCTGGACCTTGTGGGTACCAGCGCGGCGCTTGGCCAGTTGCCAGTTCACATAGCGGGCCAGCAGGTCGCCGCGGATGTCGGTGATGCCGAATACGGCATCCGACAGCTCCACATCGCCCGAGGCCTTGCCGTCGAGTTTGATGACCGAGAGCTTCATTACGCTTCACCGCCTTCTGTGGTTTCGGCGACGGGGGCGTCCTCGGCCGGGGTCTCGGCGGGCGCCTCAGCAGCAGCCTTGCCCGAAGACTTCACGGCACCGGGGAACGGAGCGTCGGCCGGACGGGCCTTCTTGATGGAGTCGCGAACCTTGACGTAGCTGCCGTCGTGACCCGGGACAGCGCCCTTGATCAGGATCAGGCCGCGGTCGACGTCGACGCGGAACACAGTCAGGTTCTGCAGGGTGACGGTTTCCTGACCCAGGTGACCCGCCATCTTCTTGCCGGCGAAGGTCTTGCCCGGGTCCTGACGGTTACCCGTCGAACCGTGCGAGCGGTGCGAGACCGACACACCGTGGGTGGCCCGCAGACCGCCGAAGTTCCAGCGCTTCATGGCACCGGCAAAACCCTTACCGATGGTCTGGCCCTGAATGTCCACGGTCTGGCCGGCGATGAAGTGGTCAGCCGACAGCTCGGCACCGACATCCATCAGCGCGTCTTCCGACACGCGGAACTCGGCGACGATACGCTTGGGCTCGACCTCAGCGTTGGCGAACACCGTGCGTTGCGCCTTGTTGGTGCGCTTGGCCTTGCGGGCACCGGCACCCAGCTGCAGGGCGACATAGCCGTCCCGCTCCT
Organism: Brevundimonas sp. UBA2503; assembly: GCF_002341485.1. Taxonomy (NCBI): domain Bacteria; kingdom Pseudomonadati; phylum Pseudomonadota; class Alphaproteobacteria; order Caulobacterales; family Caulobacteraceae; genus Brevundimonas; species Brevundimonas sp. UBA2503. The sequence goes on from NZ_DDOD01000019.1 coordinate 169,414, forward strand.
GCGTGCGTTGACCCACGACCTGGCAGCCATCGAGCTGCAGCACGGTCACAGGGACATGCGCGCCATCTTCAGCGAAGATACGCGTCATTCCCAGCTTCTTGGCGATCACGCCCGTTCTTTGCGCGTCTTTGCGCATCGGATCCCGCCTCTTCTTCTTAAATCTTGATCTCGACGTCCACACCGGCGGACAGGTCGAGCTTCATGAGCGCGTCCACAGTCTGCGGGGTGGGGTCGACGATATCGAGGACACGCTTGTGCGTGCGGATTTCAAACTGCTCGCGCGACTTCTTGTCGACGTGCGGCGAACGGTTCACGGTGAACTTTTCGATCAGGGTCGGCAGCGGGATGGGACCGCGAACAGTCGCACCCGTGCGTTTGGCAGTGTTGACGATTTCGCGCGTCGAAAAGTCGAGGACGCGGTGATCGAAGGCCTTGAGCCTGATGCGGATGCTTTGATCCATATCGGTCGTATTTCCCAAGCAGGCGAACCTGCGTCCCTGTGAACCATTTCAAAGACCGGAGTCTTCAGGCCGAAGCCTTCAGAGTACGCACGTCCGCAAAAACGAGCGGCCCACGCAGTTACCCGCGAAGGCCGTTTAAGTCCTGGATCGCTGCAAAGAACAGGGTCTCAGGTCGTTCCTGCGGACCGCGTCTGCACTTCATACTCACGCGAAGTGCACAGCCGGTCCAACAAGAGTGGGGGCTTATGCCGTTCGATTCCGCCTGCGTCAAGGGCGGAATCCCACGGATGTCAGCGACCGATGCTTATGTCGCCCGACCCCAGGATGGCGCGGCTGACGCGACCGGTCACTTCATGGACCCGGACATCGCCCGAACCGGCAATCGACACGCTCAGATCGCCGACCGTACCCCGGAATTCGACGTCTCCGGAGCCTGCCACTGAAATATCCATGCGCGGGGCCGTGCCGCCACGCACCAGAAGGTCGCCCGAGCCGGCTACGCCCAGCTCGACCGGACCGTTGACGCCGGCGACCTCCACATCGCCTGAACCCCCGATACCGATGTCCAGATCGCGAGTCGCCCCGGCGCGGACATTGCCCGAGCCGCCAATGCCGATCTTCAGCCTCTCGGAGGTGCCCACCAGGGCATCCCCCGATCCCGCGAGGGACAGGTCAAGCGTCCCGGTAACATTGGCGATGGTCCAGTCGCCGCATCCAGCATTGCCGAACTCGACGTCGCTGGCGCCGCGTCCGATCGTGCCGAAGACCGCGCCCGAGGCGCTCACCTCCACCTTGCGGGGGGTTCTGACGACGATCAACGGGGCCTCGTCCAGACGGACCCGTCCGACATCGCGCAGATCGACCGACGCGCCCTCCCCCGGCTGGCGCGCGCTGGCGGGGCCCGAGCGGCAGTTGCGGATGGCGCGACGCGGCAGATTGCCGTCCACCTCGATGCGGTCGCCCCTCTGGCGGACCGTCGGCACCGGCAGATCGGCGCGGCCCCGCTCGATCTCGACGGCAACATCCGCGCGGTCCTCGACCAGCACGATGACCCGGGCAACGGCATTTTCGATCTGGACGTCCTGGGCCTGTGCCGTGCCGGCCAGCGCGGTCGTCGACAGCAGAGCGGCGGACAGGATGAGTGCGGATTTCATGGGTGTTCCTCCCTTTCCCAACATGAGGAAAGGATGCGCGCCCGAGGCCCGCCTGTCATTTTAACTCGAGGTCATGACCTCGAATTAATGGAGCCCGCCCCGTCCAAGGCCCCGACCTCGGGTTCAAAGTCGCGTTCGAACCGGGCGATCTGATCCGGCATCAGCTTCAGCTTCCTGAACGCCAGCGATGCGGCCCAGCGGGCGGCAAGCCCCACCGTGCCGAGCGTGTCGGTCGAGCGGGGCTGATGTCTCCGCGCCCGGGCAACGGCATTGGCATAGAGGGCCCCGTTGCGGAACCGGGTCGGCCAGGTCTGGAAGTCCATCGACAGCGACACGCAGAACCGGTCCAGATTCTCGACCCGGTGCGGCGCATAGAAGGGCCAGGTCAGCGCCTGCCCCGGCTCCAGATCAACCACCTGGGCATCGGCCTCGAAGCTGCGGCTGTACGGCACTTCTTCGGTCGTCTGGCGGGCGACCACCTGTTCCATGGCAATCTCGGGCAGGTGCAACTCATCGCCCGGATAGACGAACACCCGCTTGCGGCCGCGCAGGTGAAACAGCACCACGCCCGCCGCGTCGAAATGATAGGGCACCCGCGCCTTGGGCGACGACAGGATCAGCTGGCCCGCATTGCGTACCGCCTTCAGCCCCGGATAGCGCGCCTGAATGGCGGCGAACTCGCCCATGGCCGCCTGCCACAGCTCGGGCCATCCCTGTTCGACCGAGCGCAGATTGACCCACAGCCGACCCTGTTTGATCGCCCCCAGCAGTTCAGCCCCCGACAGTCGGCCCCGCGCGCCGGTGCGCAGGCGCGACTGACCCTCTTCATCGTAGTCATAGAGGTTGATGTCGAAGAGCTCTGCCGGATAGCGATCCAGCAGGTCGGCGAGCGCCTCGTCCGAGGCAAAGCCGCGATCGACCAGCGTATGGGGGTGCACATCCCCCTTTTCGATCGGACCGGTATAGCGCGAACGGGCGGTCTTTTGCAGCATCGGGTCTCTCCGGTCGATCAGGCCGAGGCCGTCAGGATGTCGGGCGTCTTCCTCAGAGCCGAGCGGGCCGCGACCGCCACACCCCGCATGCGCGCCAGACCATCGACCTCGCAGGCCTCAATGGCCGACCAGCGACGGCGCAGACTGGTGCGCAGGGCCTCGCTCCGCACCGGGCCGACCAGGGTCTCCAGCGTCGCCGCTGCCGCCCCGCCCAGGCTGGCCTTCAGGCCCGGCTTCTGGATGACGGCCTCGCGCAGGCTCTGGGCGGCATTGCAGAAATACTTCTTGTAGTGCTCGCCGCCGAAGCCGAAATCGAACACGCGATACCCCTGCTCCGCCCCCTGCCGCATGGTCTCCAGGCTCAGCAACACCCCGGGCGAACAGCGCGCCAGACCCGGCACATAGGCCGGGAACCAGAAGTGATAGTGGTTGTCGGCGTGCAGCGAATATTCCAGTGCGCACAGCTGGTCCCCCGCCCACAGCGCCGCGATGGACGCGCCAAAGTCGCCCTCGGCCTGCATCAGGGCCTCCAGCAGCCGCACGGTCCAGCCACAGGCGAACACATCATGCAGACCACTGCGACGATACTGGTCGCGCTTCAGATCGATGACCTGCGTCAGCAGCTCGGGATCGCGCAGGCCCAGCTCGACGCGCACAGGGCCCAGTTCGCTTTCCAGACTGCGGCGGGCGCGCTCCTTGTCCTTGAAATACTTGCCCTGGTTGGCGCGCCGCTCGGCGTACCAGGGCTCGAAGCCCTCGTCGGGCAGGACGGCCATCACCGCCTCGCGCACCTTGCCTGCGCCGCCGGGGCCAACCCAGCCGCTGACGTTCAGCCGGTTGCCGTCCAGCAGATCCGCGACATGGCTCAGGGTGGGCGCCGTCTCGGGATGGCTGATGATGCCGTGGTAATCGTTCATGGGCGCCGCCAGCGCCTGGATCGCCCCGCCGCGCGTCTGGTGCGGGAAGAAGCCCACGACATCCTCGCCCCGGTGCAGAACGGCCACCCGCGCGCCCGGCGTGACCCCGGCGGCGATGCGGGTGAACTCGGGCCGGAAATAGGGACTGGACAGCGCCGGATTGGCGAGGCGCATTTGCTCCCACAACGTCCAGTGGTCCGCCGACAGAGCGTCAACACCCAGCATCTCGACCTTCAGAGCCGTGTTCATATCTGTTCCGTCCGCCTCGGTCGGGCCCGCCTGTCACGCACCCCTTCATCCCGACCCTATCGGCTCAGCCTTGAATCGGAGTTGAGAGCCATGGTGAACGCGGCATTAGTCATACCGGGCGAGCGGGAGCCTCCCGGGCGCCTTGAGCGTTGAGCCTGCGCCGAGCACTGTGCTCGTCGAAGGAGTCCTCCCATGACCGACCCCCGACCCGATAACCGCTCTGTTGAAAACGAGGACCAGCGCCCCTCAAAGGAAGGCGAGCCCCCGCGTCCGGCCACCGAACCCCGCGGCTCGGAAGGCTCCAGCAATTCGGGCGAGACCGAAACCGACCCCGCCACCGGCGAAGAGAACTGATGCGACCCGCCGGCACCCTCACCTCCCTGTTGGCCGTCCTTGCGATGGGGGCCTGCGCCCCCGTCCCCGGGCCCTCGACCATCCGGGCGTTCGAAGTGCCGGCGGCTTGCCCGGTCTTGACCAGTGGCTTTCGGGCGAATGACGGCCTTATGCTCAGCCGTGCCGCACTTCGGGCGGGAGCACTGACAGTCCTGGCCGTCGGCTCCTCGAGCATTGAGGGAGTGGGCGCCAGCCAGCCTGAACGCGGCTATGTCCCGCTGGTCCAGGCGGGTCTGCGCGACGCCTTCCCCGACGCCCGCATCACCGTCATCAATCGCGGCATCGGCGGCGAGACGACCGCTGACACGGTCACCCGGCTGCAGGCCGAGATCGACGCCGCCCGCCCCCATCTGGTCATCTGGCAGCTGGGCACCAATGATATGCTGCGCGACCTGACCCTCGCCCGGGTGGTCAGCGATTTTGACCGAGGGCGCGACATCCTGGATGCCGCCGGCGTCGATGTGGTGCTGATCGATCCCCAGGGTCTTCCCGAAGACACCGACAACGACGGCTTCCGGGGCCGCAACACCCTGCTCGCCGGAGTGGCCGGTACGATCGCCTACCTCGGCACGCGAGAAGGCTATGCCGTCAATCCTCGCTTCGGCCCCATGTCCGGTTGGGCCGGTCTGGAAGGCGGCGGGGTCGGCCCCGACGATCTGCATCTCAACGACAGCGGCTATGCCTGCTGGGCCGCCAATACCGTCGCAGGCCTCGGCAAGGCGCTTCGTCAGTAGGTCGGCGTGTCCTGCACCGCCGACACGATCCGACCGATGGCCAGGATCGCAAAGATCAGGGCCACCCACCACCAATTTATACCGCCCTTGCCCTTTCCGCCCGGCTTGGTGGAAATGAAGGCGTTCCCTTTTACCGGCATGCGAAAGACCACGGCATTCGTCTCCCGCGCCCGTCTGAGGAACTCCCGATAGGCGACAGCCTGTTTCGCGGGAAGGGACCGCTCCGTGATCGTCAGGTCGAGAGTATGCACGCCCTCGCGCGGGCCGGACCAAGCGAAGGTCGAGTGAAGGCGAACACCCCCGGGGCTTTCCTGAACCTCATCCCAGCCTCTCGCCATGTCCATATTGACCGGGAACCGGGTAATGCGGGTGCTCCTGAATCGCCGAGGCTGCCCGAGAGCCAGCGGCTCGCGGCGGGTCTCCGGCCCGATCGAGGGCAGCATGGGACCCGTCAGGTCGTCGCGCGAGACAAACACCTCATGCGGGTACTCGGTCCGGGCTGACTCATCCTTGGTCGCGAAGGGCTGCAGGACATAATAGCGTTCCTGCATCCGGATTTCATTCCTGACCGGATCGTCCGTGAAGACCGGCTTGTCGATGGTCTCCAGTTGCGACTGCAGGACCGGCTCGAGGTCAGCCCTGAGGCGTTCGGAAATCCGGTCCGGACCTTCGTTGGCCAGCCAGCGCCGATATCCATCCGCCCGGGCCCCCCGCTGCACGGTCGTGATCTCGACATCGGCGGACAGCCCGGGTCGACCAGGCAGGGTCCAGACTTCCGTCGTCTCGCAGTCGACCAGCTGTGGCTGCGGAGGCATGGACTCAAGATCCGCTCCGTCGATCAGCGGCAGCGCCCAGTGGAAGTCAGGCTGGGCAAGGTGGCCCAGGTCTCCGCCCTGAAAACCCCATGTCGAATCCAGCCAGTAGCTGCGCCCGCCCAGACGCGCCCGGACAATGCAGTGGTTGAAGGCGCCCACGGTCGGAAGGCCATCCTTCAGCGCGTCCCCGACAAAGGTGTTCACGAGCGCGCAGACGGCCTCGATCTCCAGCGCCCTGAGCACCGCCGTCAGCAGCACCGAGCCGTCCTTGCAGTCGCCGTACCGGGTCGCCCAGATCTGATCCAGGCTGCGGGGCCGATAGCCCCCCTCCCCCAGACTGACCGAATGATAGCGCAGGACGCCCTGGACAAGACGCAGCGCCTCGACCAGTCGTGCCCCCGGGTCGGAGGTCTTCTGCCGGATATCCTCCACCTGACCGGCCAGATCCGCCGGCAGCGGACCCGGTTCGTACATCGGGCGAAAGATGTCGGCGACCTCGGCCCATGACAGTCTGTCGGCGACCCGGACTGCTGCATAGTTGACGCAGGAAAGGGGCGCATTCGGCTGAACCTGATAGGGCGGCATGTCCACCACGCGCCAGGTCAGGACCCGGGCCGCCCCGTCCTGACTCTCCTCAGGGTCGGGCGCCGCACCGGATTTCTCGATGGCCACCTCCCGCCCCTGCGGCAGGCGCACCACGCACAGGGTCTCCATCACGGGCACATCCCATTGCAGGATGAAGCGCGCGCTGAACCGGTCCCTTAGCGCCGGATTCTGCCCGATGAGAGAGATACAGGTCTCGATCCGGTCTCCGATGCGCACATCCGGTATGACCATGTGGGCGGTGCGACTGCCGTCATAGACCGCCCGCTCCATATTCAGTTCACGCTGGATCAGCTCAAAGGCTGACGTGTCCGACAGTTCGCGGACGTCGCCCGCGCGATGGACGCGAATGGCATGGACGACGACCCGCTCATACTCCGGGTCAAAGGTGATCGAAACCGGAGCCGCGCTCTGGAGGCCGTCACTGCCCGTGACCTCGATCACCGTACGCCGGGTCACCACATGATCCGGCCCCGTCAGGTCGTACTGGGCCTGCTGGACCCAGGTGCACAGGCCCGCTCGCCCGGCCTTGGACGCGTCCCGATGGCCAACATCAAGGGGAGGCATCGGAAAGTCGGGCGGCGGCGGCCCGAACGATACGCCCCGGGCCTCCAGCCCGCCTGTTCCGTCTGCCACCCTCACGCCCCCCGCAAAGTCCCAGGCCAGCTAAACCTGCACCTTTCGCGATGACAAGCACCTGCGGGCCACACCTCGCTGTCCGTGCAAACAAAAACCCCCGCCGGAT
>NZ_DDOD01000004.1:0-5523 GCF_002341485.1 Brevundimonas sp. UBA2503
GCTTTATGAGTTCAGAACCTAATCCCGCGTCGGATCAACGTCCTGCGCGCGCCCGACGCCTTTCAGCCCGCCCTGCCTCCCGCTGCGCCTATACTGCCCGGTTCGCCGGACCAGCCGCGCAGGAGGGATTTCAGACGGTTCAGACGGTTCAGACGGTATTTCGCCCACGAAAAAGGCCCCGGAGTTTCCCCCGGGGCCTCAATCCGTGATCCGCTCGGGATCAGCCGACGATCTGGTCGTCGGTGAAGAACTGGGCGATTTCGATGCCGGCGTTCTCGATCGAGTCCGAGCCGTGGACCGAGTTTTCACCGATCGACAGGGCGAACTGCTTGCGGATGGTGCCGTCAGCGGCGTCCTTGGGGTTGGTGGCGCCCATGACTTCGCGGTATTTGGCCACGGCGTTTTCGGCTTCCAGCACCTGGACGACGACGGGCTCGGCGGTCATCTGGCCGACCAGTTCGCCGTAAAAGGGGCGTTCGGCGTGGACTTCGTAGAATTTCCTGGCTTGCGCTTCGCTCAGCTTCACGCGGCGCTGAGCCACGATGCGCAGGCCGGCGCCCTCGATCACGGCGTTGATCGCACCGGTCAGGTTGCGGCGCGTCGCGTCGGGCTTGATGATCGAGAAGGTACGTTCGGTCATTGGGGTCAGTCTTCGTTTGGGGGTTTCGGGTCGCGGGCTTATAGCGGTGCGCCCGCGCCTTTCCAACCTTCTCCGTGATACCGGACACGCCCCTCGTGTTTCCGGTGTCGCCCTGTCACATGCGATATTCCTCCTCCCCATGCTTCAAATCACCAATCTGACCTTCAACGCCTGGGGCCGCCGGTTCCTGGACGACGCCTCTGTCTCCCTGCCGCCCGGTGCCAAGGTCGGCCTTGTGGGCCGCAACGGCATCGGCAAATCGACCCTGTTCAAGCTGATCCTCGGCGAGCTGGCCGCCGGCGGCGACGAGATCAGCCTGCCCAAGACCGCCCGCATCGGCTCGGTCGATCAGGAACACCCGGCTACGCCTGTCAGCGTCCTCGAAACGATTCTCGAGGCCGATGAGGAGCGCCACGACCTGCTGACCCGGCTGGAAACCGCCGAGCCCGAGGAGATGGGCGAGATCTGGACCCGGCTGATCGAGATCGACGCCGACGCCGCCCCGGCCCGCGCCGCCGAAATCCTCGTCGGCCTCGGCTTCGACCAGGAGGACCAGCAACGGCCCATGTCGCATTTCTCGGGTGGCTGGCGGATGCGCGTGGCGCTGGCCGCGGCCCTGTTCGCCGAGCCGGACATGCTGCTGCTCGACGAACCGACCAACTATCTCGACCTCGAAGGCGCCCTGTGGCTGGAGGCCCGGCTCAAGAAATATCCGGCGACGGCGCTGATCATCTCGCACGACCGCGAGATGCTGAACGAGGTCTGCACCCACATCCTGCACCTCGCGAACCACACCCTGACGCTCTACACCGGCAACTACGACCAGTTCGAACAGGCCCGCGCCGAAAAGGCCCGGCTGCAGCTGTCGGCCAAGGCCAAGCAGGACGCCGAGCGCGCCCACCTGCAAGCCTTCGTCGACCGGTTCAAGGCCAAGGCCTCCAAGGCCGCCCAGGCCCAGTCCCGCATGAAGCGTCTGGCCAAGATGCAGCCCGTCGCCACCACCATTGAGGAGCGCGTCGCCCCCTTCATCCTGCCCTCGCCGCCCCGGCCGCTGGCCCCGCCGCTGATCCGGCTGGAGCGGGCCAATGTCGGCTATGAGCCGGGCAAGCCGATCCTGCGCAATCTCAACCTGCGCATGGACCTCGACGACCGCATCGGCCTGCTGGGCGTCAACGGCGCCGGCAAGTCGACCTTCGCCAAGATGATCGCCGGCGCGCTCGACATCTTTGAAGGCGAACTGCACCGCGACAGGAAGATGCGCGTCGGCTGGTTCCACCAGCACCAGATCGAGGCGATGGACCCGACCGACACCCCGCTGGAAATCGTCCGCCGGGCCATGCCGGACGCCTCGGAAAGCAGCCGCCGGTCTAAGCTGGCCCAGTGGGGCCTCGGCTATGAGAAACAGGAAACCACCGTCGCCAGCCTGTCCGGCGGCGAGCGCGCGCGCCTGCTGCTCAATCAGGTGGCCATGGACGCCCCGCACGTCCTGATCCTCGACGAACCGACCAACCACCTCGACATCGACAGCCGGCGAGCCCTGCTGGACGCGCTCAACGACTACAACGGCGCCGTCATCCTGATCACCCACGACCGCTCGCTGATGGAAATGGTCGCCGACCGCCTGTGGCTGGCCGCCGACGGCACGGTGAAGCCGTGGGACGGCGACATGGACGACTATGCCAAATTCGTCCTCGACCGGGCCAAGGCTGCCGCGGTCAAGCCCAGCCAGATCAAGGAAGAGGCCGCCCCTCAAGCAGCGAGCACCCGCGGTGCGAGCGATAGGGGAAACAAAAAGAAATCCGGCCCTTCGCCCTCGACCCTGCGTCACGCGGTGAAGAAGGCCGAGGAGCGGATGGCCCAGCTGACCGCCGAGATCGCCCGCATCGACGACGACATGGCCAATGCCTCGGTCAACAACCCCAAGGCGCTGGAAGGACTGACCCGCGCCCGGGCGAAGACGCAGTCCGACCTCGACGCGGCCGAGGCGGCATGGATGCAGGCCGAGGAAGCCCTGGCGGAGGTGGCATGAGCCGACCCATCGAACTCTCGCGCGAGGCCCGGCAGGCGGCCTCGGCCGGCCTGCGTCAGGTTCTGGCCGAGGAACTGGACGTCGAGGTCGGCGCCCTGCAGGCCGATCTGATCCTCGATCGGGTCATCCTTGACCTCGGGCCCATCCTCTACAACCGCGCCATCACCGACGCCCGCGCCGTGATCGCGGCCCGCGCCGAGGATATGGATGAGGCCCTGTATGGCCTGCAGCGACAGACCGATCTGCGCTGAGCACGGCAGGCCCTTCCCCGCCCGGCCCGAAATGGTCTAAGGCCTGCCTCGAACCTTGCGGATGTGGCGGAACTGGTAGACGCACTGGATTTAGGTTTCTGCTCATTCTTCACCTTTCGCCTTGTTATCGCGCGGCTTTTCTTCGCCGGTCGTTTCAATGTGGGGAGTTTTGCGCTGTAGAGCCGCAAGCACGTCCGCGTCGGACACGTGGGCATAGCGAGCTGTCGAGGCGATGCTTTCATGCCCTAACAGTTGCTTGACCACGGCCAGATTGCCGATGTTCTTGAGCGCGGCTGTAGCGGCATGGTGGCGGCTATCGTGAACCGGTCGGGCGTCAGCTATCCGGGCGCGGTTGAGGGCGCTCCGGGAGGCGCTCTGATAGCCTCGCCAGTGTATCGGCGTCAGACGCCCTCCCCGTCCCTCTTTGAACCACACAGTGTCCAAACCGGCTTGCGCGGCCCTTGTCGCTCTGGCGCGCATCGCAGCGGCATCCTCGGGCAAGAGGGGCAGGATATGAGCGCCGCCATTCTTTCGGTCGCGGAGCGTCACGCGCCCGGCTTCAAGGTTCAAAGCCTCCAGCGGAAAGAATGCTTCTTTCAGGCGAACGCCATATTTCGAGATGAAGTCGAACACGGGCCTGTGCCATTCAGGCAGGGCCGCGCGCCATGCTTCAATCTCTTTCGGGGTGAAGGTCCGGGTCCGGCCCTTCGGCTCTTTCAGCCGCAGGTCGCTCCACGGGATATCCCGAACGGGAACCTCCAGATTGCGACGGGCGAAACGCAGGATCGGGCGAAGCGTGGTGTCGATAAGGTCTCGGTTCACGGTCGCCGGGGTCGGGACGCGGCCCTGTCTGGTCGTCTCCAACCGCCTCGCGCCGATGGCCTCTTGAACGTCAGCCGCGCCGATCTCGTTGACCGGCATGTCGCCGGACAGATGGCGCAGCATGATCTCCAGCCGGAAGGCGACCGTCTTTTCCGACTTGTGCCCCGCGACCTTGGCAACGAACCATTGGTGCGCAACCTGTTTCAGGGTCGGGACTTGCTTATCAGATGACCCCAGGGCGAGGGATCGCCGCAGGTTTTCGAGGTAGCGGGTCGCGTCGGCTTTCTTGCGGAGCCGGGTCGTGCCCCGGTGCCGTTCGCCCGCCTGCCAAAAGTCATAGTGCCAAGTTTCGCCGCGTCGGTAGAGGGACATGCAGACCCCTTCAAATAATCATCCAAGTCGTCAGACCGGATGCGCCATTGCCGCCCGATTTTGCGGCCCGGTAGTGCCCCCGCCTTCAAGAGCCCGCGCACGGTGGCGTCAGACAGGCGGAGGGCCGCGCTGGCTTCCTCAAGCGTCATCACTGTCGGGAAGCCCGCCGGGATCATTCGGAGCGTTCCTGCATCAGGGCTTCCACCCGGCGAGCGAAGGGCACCGCTAGGGAAGCGAGGGGCAGGATGCGAATGGTCTCAGCCCCGACGCGTTCGAGCGCGTCGATGGCGTCCTGAAAGGAGTCGAACGCCTCAAGCTCACCGGAGGGCATGACGGCCCCTGCCATCTGGGGCACTGGCGGATGCTCACCACGGGCAATTTTGAGCGCGAAGGGGGCCAGCGCCGCCGAAAGGTTTTCGCACCCGTCGCGGACCTCGCCAATCGGCCCGAGGACGCTTGCGGCGTTCATCAGGTAGAACGTGGCGACCTCGGCTAGGGTGAACCGAGCGCGCGGACCGTCAACCGGCGGCAACAGGCCCCGGTGTCTCCAGTTTCTTTGCAGCTCGGTAGAGACGCCAGAGAGTCGGGCGGTTTCAGCGGGGGAGAATGTCGGGTTCTGGTTCATGCCGTTAGATATGTAACGGAATGGCGCGCGCGTCAACGTCTCGGTTAGATGCATAACGCTAACCTGTGGATAAACGCCGCCGCCCGCCTTCACGCTCGTCACGACGCCCACGCCATCCCCGCGCGCGTCTGGTCCATGACGAAGGCGGGCTCATACGGGTCGAAGCCCTCTTGCTCGGGCTCATAGTCGCCACTGTCGGCAAGGTCGCAGCGGTCGTCGTCAACCGCCTTGTCCTCGTCGCCGTCCTCTAGGTCAGGATCGCCGTCGAGCTCGTCGAGAAGGGCGATCAGCGATTCGATGGCGGCTTCGATCCGCAGGCGATAGCGGGAGGTCCCTGCAACCTCGGCCAGAACGTCAGGGGCGATGTTCTTGCCGCGAGCGAGGTCTTTCTCGACCGTGAGCTTCGTCACCCCGAGGGTTTCGCTGGCCTGTGTTGCATAGGAGCGAAGCGAAGACTTTTCGCTTTGGTCCCCGCCTCTCCCCTTGCTGACCATCCCCTTCCGCTTAAGGATTTCCTCGCGGCGGACGTGGTGGTCGGCGCGCTGGGCGTCGGTCAGTTCCGACCGGGCGCTCATGACCGGACCCCTTCAATGAGGGCCAGGACGCGCTCCAGCGCCTCCCCATAGGCCTGCCGGGTGTCATCCCGCCGGAAGGGGCCGCGAAGGGGCACGACGTTACTGGAGCGGGCCAGCTCGGCCTCGGCTGACAATATGTCCAGCACGACCTCAAGGGCCTTCGGTTTCACGCGGCGGGAAAGGGCGGTGATAACCCGCCGGTATGCTTC
>NZ_DDOD01000008.1:0-36294 GCF_002341485.1 Brevundimonas sp. UBA2503
GCTTTATGAGTTCAGAACCTAGCGCGACCTAGCGCCGCCGCTGGGTCGCCCTCCAGGCCGTGAACTCATCGATATTGTCCAGCCGGCGCAGGACCTTGTTCTGCGGGTCGATCAGCACATGGCTGTGCGGGCCCACGCCCCGGACCTCGCCGCGCCCGCCGGTCATGGCCACGGTCTGAACCTGGCCGTCGACCGAGACCTCGACCGGCATGGGGAAGGCGCTGCCGTCGCCGACCACCCATTCCAGCATCAGCCGGTCGCCCTGTTGCCACGACACCAGATCGGGCAGTGCGGCCTGATACAGATAGCCGTTGAAGAACCAGCCCAGATCCTGACCGGTGACCTCATTGACGATGGCCAGAAAGTCCGGCGTCGAGGCATAGCGCGGCTCGAAATTGCCCGGGCGGGGGTCGGGGCGGCCATAGACCAGCCGGGTGACCGATTCGAAGAAGGCCTCGTCGCCGATCAGCATGCGCAGCGAGTGCATGATCAGCGAGCCCTTGCGATAGATGTCGCCGCCGGGGCCGCGGTCGTCCTCATAGACCTCTTCCTCGGTCATCGGCTGGCCCGAGACGATGGGGAAGCGGTTGGCCAGGCCCAGCCGCTGTTCCAGAAGGGCTGCCTGATAATACTGCTCGCCGTTCAGCCAGCGCGTGTAGAGCGGCTGCATATAGGTCCCCAGCCCCTCGTGCAGCCACATGTCGTCCCAGTTGACGTTGGTCAGCTGGTTGCCGAACCACTCATGCGCAAGCTCGTGCTGCAACAGCCAGTCATAGCCGTTGTGATCCTTGCGATAGTTGTTGCCATAGGCGTTGATGGTCTGGTGCTCCATGCCCAGGTGCGGGGTCTCGACCACGCCCATCTTCTCGTCGCCGAACGGGAACGGGCCGACCGTCGCCTCAAAGAAATCCAGCTGCTCGGGGAATTCGGCAAACAGTGCCGCGGCCTTGTCCGGATCGGTGCTGTTCAGGTGCCAGAAATACATCGGAATCGTATTGCCGAACCGGCTCTCATAGGTGCCCGACAGCTCGACGTACGGCCCGACCGTCAGCGAGATGGCATAGTTGTTGGGCTGGTCTGCGGTCCAGTTCCAGGTGGTCCAGCCGTCGCCGTGGTCCTCCTTACCGAGGAAGCGGCCATTGGCGGGCGCCGACAGGTCGGACGGAATGGTGATGTGCAGGTCGACCCGGCCCGGCTCGGCCATCGGATGGTCGATGCAGGGCCAGAACAGGTCACAGCCGTCGCCCTGGATCGCGGTGGCGATCCACGGCTCTCCGCCCGGCGCGGTCGACCAGACAAAGCCCCCGTCCCAGGGCGCATTGCGCGCCACATGCGGCTTGCCGGCATAGGCGATGCGCAGATCGACCGACTGCCCGGCGCGCAGGCGGCGCGGCAGGCTGATGGTCATCCGGCCTTCGGGGTTGCCCCAGTCGTTCGGCGACAGGACGCGCCCGTCGATGGCCACTTCCGAGACGTCGAACCGGGTGTCCAGCTCGACCACCAGCCGGTCCAGCGGCGCCGTCGCCGTGAAGGTCAGGGTGGCGACGCCCTCGATGGCCTTGTCGTCCGGCATGACCTTGATCGCCAGATCCGCCACATCGAACCGCATGGCCAGCTGTTCCGGCGTGCGCGGCCCGCCCGTGTCCATGGTGAATTCGGTCGAGGTCCGCTGTTCGGTCGCCTCCTGCGCCAGCACCGGGGCGCTCGCGCCGAAGCTCAGGCCAAGCGCGGCCATCGAGACCAGAAGGGGGCGGAACGATACGGTCACGGGCGTCTCCGGCAGCGCGGCAAGGGGCAAGGCCGGACCTTAGCCAGCGGACCGGAAAAGAAAAAGGCTATAGTCAGGTCGGGTGTTTGCTGCCGATCAAGGGTCAGTTCTGCCCAATGGAAGGAGCCGGCGGCGCTGGGGCCGGGACAGGCGCAGGTGCGGTTACGGGCGTCGTGGTTTTAACGGTGCCATCAGCGCTCACAACGACTACCACAACGGTAGGAGGAGGCGAAGCTGACGCTGCCTTCTCTTCCTTGGCCGGCGCCTTCAGAAAGAGTGCTGACGAGATTGCCAACGCGATAAGTGCAACCAGAGCGATCAAGAAAATCGCATCTTGAATGGGTGAGCCGCGCCTGCTGGTCATTCTTTGCTCCCGCCTTGATTGCCCATCCCGTAAACGATCCGCTCCATGAGGGCCTGCACGTCCTCGATCTGCATCCGCTTGGCCAAGATCATGAGGATGATCAACTCCAAGATCATCACCACGATGGGCAAGGCGGGATTGCTGACTGATCTGAACCAGAGCACGTCGATCAGAACAGTGCAGACCACAATCCAGATGAAGCGTTCTTCGAGTCGTGCATCCTTCAGGCGAACGACTTCCTCTTGGATATGAGCGAACGCCTCGTCCTTCCCACTGTCATCATCGCCTTGGAGGTCGGTGAAGGACTCTTCAGACATTCATACGATCCTGATATTCTTTCAAAATGTCGGGATCGGGAATCTTCACCCCCATCGAGCCCGGCACATAGTGTTTCGCCCACGCCCCATTTTTCCAGTGCGTGATGGAAACTAGCTGACCCGCTGTTTTCTTGGACAGCTGGTCGTAAGCATCGTCCAGCATCTGCGCTCGATCTGCGTCTTTCACCTCGCCCACACCAAAGAACACGTCTTTGATCGGGCCGCTTCCGAAGGACTTGACCTGACTGTAGAGGGTGGGAAGCACCGGGCCGTAATCCCAAGCTTCAAAAGTGCCGTTGAGGAGGCGTTCACGGTGCTTACCCATGAACACCATCTGAGCCAGATAGAGCATCTTCTGGAGTTCTAGGTTGGTGACAGTCCAGTCGCTCCGCTCGCATATCCGGCGGGCGGCGGCGAAAGTGCTAACATGGTCAGCCATATGCGTACCTCCCTAAGTTCTCTATTCGTTCCGCAATATGTAGATATAAGCCAAATTGCCTGCCAATTGAAGGACGGGCCGTTTGCCGGGTCCAAATAGGAATATGAGCTCCGTCGACTGTCCTCTCGGGCGACCATCGGGCCTCGCGTCAGCTTGGTAGGGGCGACGAACTCGGTTGGCGTCCAGCCAAGAAAAAAGGCCGGTGTTTCCACCGGCCTTTCCGAATTCTGGCTGATCCGCAGGGATCAGGAGGCTTGCTGCTCGGCCAGCTTGGCCTTCACCTGGCGCTTGATGCGCTGGGCGGCGGTCGACAGCTTTTCGTCGCGCGCCTTGACGATGAAGGCGTCCAGGCCACCCTTGTAGTCCAGGGTGCGCAGGGCGGCGTTCGAGATACGCAGGCTGAAGGTCTGGCCCAGCGACTCCGACGCGACCTTGACGGTCTTCAGCGACGGCAGGAACCGGCGCTTGGTCTTGATGTTCGAGTGGCTGACCGAATGGCCGACCATCGGGCCGATCCCGGTGAGTTCGCAACGACGCGACATGGACTGATCCTCATTGGCGCCATGGTGCAAAAGACACCGGGCACGAAACATTGGGTGCACGCGAAACCCTGTCCCGCGCGAGAGGCGGTCGTATAGAGGAGGAGGGGGCCGGGCGTCAAGGCCGCGCGCGGGGGATTCCGGCGGGGGAATGTGCTTGCCCCAACGGCACAATTACGGATCGTTCAGCCGCCGTTCAATTGCGGACACATACTCAGGCCATATATCGATCTCCGAGCTTTCAGAGAGGGCTGACATGACGAACACACAAGGCCGCACCCGCTTCCTCGCCCGCGCGCTCCCGATTGCGGGCGGAGCACTGGCACTGGGCATGCTGATGACCGTGCCGTCGTCGGCGACCTCGCCCCAGGCCGCAGGCACGCCGCTGCCCGGCTATTGGGAATATACGACCAGCGCGCTCGGCATCCGCGATACCGAGACCAAATGCGTCCGTCCCAGCGAGATCACCCGCTTCTTCAGCGGCCTGTCGACCCGGCGCTGGTCCTGCACCTATCCGGTGCGTGAGGTCGGCAACGGACAGGCGCGCTTCGAGGGCATCTGCCGCGACCACAAGGACCGCACAGTGCGCGTCCGCCTGAACGGTCCGTACGCGCCCGAAAGCTTCCGCTTCAACGGCGGCGCCCAGTTGGCACGTGGCACGCCCTATATCCCGGCAAGCATTACCGCCCGCCGGATCAGCGCCACCTGCCCGGCCGGCGCCGAATATTTCTGATCAAAGCGGCGCGGCCTTGGCCACGACATAGGCATGCGTTTCGCCGTCGGCATTGATCAGGCTGACGTATTCCCCGGCCACGAACCGCTCTTCGCCAAAGCGAAAGCCGGTGGCGTCGGGCGCGTCCTCGGGGGCCAGGTCCAGCAGCCATTTGCCGCCGGGGCCCTGACGCAGGGTCCCGGTGGCGATGGTCTGATTGTCCTCGAACCGGCGGACGTGAAGGCGGTCTGACTGGTCCCGGCATCCCGCAGCATCCAGCCGGCCGTCTGCATCCAGCACCGCGACGATGTCCCAGCCGTCCTGCGGGTTGCCGGCCGGCGAGCCGGGCTCGCGCGCCAGTTCAAGACGGATGTGGGTCAGGGTCGAGGTCATGGCGGGCTCCCGCGTCTGGTCACTTCCACACCGGAGGCGACGTCGTGATGAATAGGGCTCATAGTGACCAACGTCCGGGACACCGGCCTTGATCCACATCAAGGTCACCGCATCGGGTCCATGCTGGGCTTGAGCGGCCCGACCGGGAGTTCAGTCATGCGCGCACCGATCCTTTTCCCCCTTGTTGCTGCTGCGGTGGCGGCTCTGGCGGCCTGTGCGGCCTTCCCCGACGCCCCGTCTTCATCCGAGGCCCCGGAGGCCCGCGCAGAGGCGTCTGCAGAGTCCGTCATGCGGGGCCAGGTCCTTGCCCAGACCCGTTGCGCCGCCTGTCATGCCACAGGCTCCACCGGCGCCAGCCCCATGGCCGAGGCCCCGCCGTTCCGTGACCTGCACGACACCTATCCCGTCCGCTTCCTGCAGGAAGCCCTGGCCGAGGGCCTGACCACCGCCCACCCCGCCATGCCCCAGGTCGAGCTCCAGCCTGACGAGATCCGCGACCTGATCGCGTATCTCGAATCGCTCGAGGCCGGCTGAGAGGGCGCACGAAAAAAGGCCCCGGATCGCTCCGGGGCCTTCATTCTTCTCAGCCTGTTGCCTGAACTCAGGCCGCTTCGGCGGCGGCCGGGGCCGGCGGGGCCTTCTTGGCGCTCAGCGACTTGGCCAGCAGTTCGACGGCCGCGTCCTTGTCGATGCGGTTGGCGGCGGCGACTTCGCGAGCCATGCGATCCAGGGCCGATTCGTACAGCTGGCGCTCCGAATAGGACTGTTCCGGCTGGGTGTCGGCGCGGTGCAGGTCGCGTACCACTTCGGCGATCGAGATCAGGTCGCCCGAGTTGATCTTGGCCTCATATTCCTGGGCGCGACGCGACCACATGGTGCGCTTGATGCGGGCGCGGCCCTTCAGCGTCACCAGGGCGCGGCTGACGACATCCTCGGCGGCCAGCGAGCGCAGACCGGCGGTCTTGGCCTTGTTGGTCGGGACGCGCAGGGTCATTTTCTCGTGGTCAAAGGTTACGACATAGACTTCCAGGGTCATGCCCGCGACTTCCTGGGTCTCGACAGCGGCGACCTTGCCGACACCGTGAGCCGGATAGACGACCGCGTCGCCAACCTTGAATTCAAGACCACTCTTGCTCGTCATGTCATTTCCTTTCACGGACGCAGACGATCGCAATTCACCTCGGCATCGAAGACGACCTGTCCCGTCCGGCAAAGCGGCGCCGGCAGACTGTCGATCTCAGATGCGGAAACGGATCACCAAACCTCTGGCCGCCCCGGTTTATGTCGGGGTTCTATCGTCACTCCGGATGGTGCGAGCGCGTCGCGGGCCATCCGACCGAATGAGATCAATCTATCACAAAAAGCGGAAAATTCAAAATATCCCCAAGCATGACCATGGGGGAGGGGCATATTGTGACCGGAATGGGGCCGTCGGCTGCCTATCCGTTGCGCAAAACCGCCGTCAGGAGCCCTTGCCCGGCTTTTCCGAGAAGTATTTTTCGAACTTTCCGGTCTCTCGCTCGAACTCTTCAGCGTCGGCAGGCGGTGCGCCCTTGACGGTGATGTTCGGCCAGATCTTGGCAAAGTCGGCGTTGACCTTCAGCCATTTGCCGTCCGGCTCGTCCTCGGTATCGGGCTTGATGGCATCGACCGGGCACTCGGGTTCGCAGACGCCGCAGTCGATGCATTCGTCCGGCGCGATCACCAGAAAATTCTCGCCCTCATAGAAGCAGTCGACCGGGCACACCTCGACGCAATCCATGAATTTGCAGCGGACGCAGGCGTCGGTGACGATGTAGGTCATGAACGAAACCGGGGGTCGGAGGATCAGCCGGGGGCCGGACGGGGCAGATGGCCCCCGATCGCGCCGGTGTCAACCATCCGCGCCCTCAGGGGACGGTCGGGTCAGGTCTACATACAGGCCCGCCGCCTCGGTCGGGGGCCCGCGCCGCGTCCCGAACGCGACGATCCGCGCCTCGACCAGCCGCTCGCCCCGCATCAGGGTCACCACATCGCCCGGCCGCACGCGATAGCCCGCCTTGGACATGCGCGCCTGCTGCCCCGCCCGGGTCAGCCGCACCCGGCCCTTTTCGATAATGCGCGCGGCCTCGGTCCGGGTCGGCGACAGCCGCGCCCGCCACAGCCACACATCTAGGCGGCAGATCTCGGCGCTGTCGCTCATGTGCCTCCCGTTGGCGAGCGGGCGCGGCGCGGGCGGCGGCGCTTGGTCCGGGCAGCCGGATCCAGCGGCGCAGCCAAAGCCCGCAGGACCGCGAACGGGGAGTCCTTCACCGGCTTCGGAGTCTGTCCCGGTCGATCGGGTTGCCGCGCGCGGGTCGTCTTCAGGGCGGCAATCAAGGCCGTGGCCTCGCCGATGGTCATGCCAAGGTCCCGCAGATCGTCTGCGGACAGCGTGCCCTTTCCGGCCGCCCGCCGTTCGGCCATCGCCTCCAGCAGTTCGACCGGGGCGACGTATCGACCCACCGCGCGCAGACCGAAGGCCGACAACCTCCGCGGCGGCGGGGCGGGAGACGGCAATAACGTCACGCCCTCGCTCCGCCCCCGGAACGCCCATCCGCCGGTGAACGCCTGCGCGACCTCGCGGGGGCGGGGCTTCAACAGGGCCGGCAGCCAGACGGAATGGGCCCCCATGCGCACGCCGAATGTCCGCAGTGTGCGGCGTTCAGCCTGGCTGAGCGCGGCCAGATCGCGCTCTACGTCGGCCCTGTCGATGACGCCCCCCGCCTCAAGCAGACGGAAGGCCAGCCCGCGCGGCAGTCCCTTCAGGGCGCCGCTCTCGATCGCCGTCTTCAGTCGCTTCAGGGGTTTCAGCGCCCGGCCTGTCTCGCCCGCCAGCCAGGCCTCAAGCCGACGCTGCGCCCTTTCACGTGCCGCTGCTGAACCCAACTCCCCCAGCAGCCGGACTCGCGGCGCGAACCAGTCCCCACCGGGGTCTATCTGCCCTGCCCAAACGCCGCGCCACAGCACCGCGCCTTCGGGCGTCACGCCAAAGGCCTCATCCGGTTCGGCCGCCAGTCGCCCCAGCCGTCGTTCGATCTCCGGCGCCACGGCCTGTCGCGCGGCCCGGCCCAGCGCCCGCGTCTCCAGCGCGCTGGCCCCCGCCTCGGCCTTGAAGCTGATACCGGTCAGCCGCCCGACGGCCTGCCCCTCGACCGAGACCTCGCCGTCGTCAGAGACTTGCGTGTCGGCCTCGCCATAGTCCTTCAGCGCCTGCATCAGCACTGTCGTGCGCCGGTCGACAAAACGCGCCGTCAGCCGCTCGTGCAACACATCCGACAGCCGGTCTTCCAGCGCCCGCGTCCGCTCGCGCCAGTGGCCCGCCGCCTCCAGCCAGCCGGGCCGGTTGGCGATGTAGCTGAGCGTCCGCACCCCCGCCAGCCGCGCCGAGATGCGGTCGATCTGCCCCTCATCATTGTCCAGTCCGGCAAAACGGCCCGCGAACCAGTCCTCGGTCACCCGACCGCCCGGCCCGGTCAGCGCCTCGAACAGATGCATGACCAGTTGGAAATGCTCCTCCGGCGTGGTCTTGGGAAAGTCCGGCATCTGGCAGCAGTCCCACAGCCGCATCAGACTGCCGCGCGACCGGGCGATGCGCTGCACATCGTCCTCGCGCGCGGCCCGCCTCAGCAGCACCTCATCCAGCGCCGGCGCCGACAGCACCAGCCCGGGCCAGTCCGGCCGGGTCTCCAGCGAGCGGATCAGGGCCGGCAGGCTGTCAAAATCCAGCCGGCCATTCCGCCATTCCGCCGCCCGCACCGGATCGAACCGGTGCTCGACCACCTGTTCGACCAGGTCGGGATCAAGGTCGGTCGCCTGGGCCGTCACGCCAAAGGTGCCGTCGCGCAGGTGCCGTCCCGCCCGCCCTGCGATCTGGCCGATCTCATGCGCATGCAGGTGCCGCGTCCGCCGCCCGTCGAACTTCTTCAGCCCGGCAAAGGCCACATGGTCGACATCCATGTTCAGTCCCATGCCGATGGCATCGGTCGCCACGAGGAAATCCACCTCCCCCGTCTGGAACAAAGCCACCTGGGCATTGCGGGTGCGGGGGCTCAGCGCGCCCATGACCACCGCGGCCCCGCCCCTCTGACGCCGCAACAGTTCGGCGATGGCGTAAACCTGCTCGGCCGAAAACGCGACGACCGCCGACCGCCGGGGCAGGCGGGTCAGCTTGGCCGGCCCGGCATAGCTCAGCTGCGACAGCCGCTCCCGGTGCCGGATCTCGGCCTCGGGCACCAGCCGCCGGATCAGCGGCGCCATGGTCCCGGCGCCCAGGAACATGGTCTCGAACCGGCCCCGGGCATGCAGCAGCCGGTGGGTGAACAGATGCCCCCGCTCGGGATCGGCAACCAGCTGGATCTCATCGACCGCCACAAAGTCGACCGCCCGGTCCATCGGCATGGCCTCGACCGTACAGACGAAATAGCGCGGCCGCTCGGGGACGATCTTCTCTTCGCCGGTGATCAGGGCGACCGAAGCCGCGCCTCGCTGGCGCACCACCCGCTCATAGACCTCCCGCGCCAGAAGCCGCAGCGGCAGGCCGATCATCCCCGAGGCATGGCCCAGCATCCGCTCGACCGCCAGATGGGTCTTGCCGGTATTGGTGGGCCCCAGCACCGCCACAACCTGCGCTGCCGACTGACCTGTGGGGCGATCATTCATGACAGGCTCAAGGTGGGGCGGGTCGCGGCCGGACTCAACCGGCTAAATCGTCCCGCCCGCCGTGCCGGCCGGATTAACAGGCCAGCGCGCGTCCGTGGAACAAGCGCGAAACGAATCAGGACCGAATCACTGACACCCGTCGATTCGGGGTTTGTTCACCGCAACATATTGTATCTTAATGCCGATTAACCACAACCGTCGACCGGGCCGGCGGGCCGATCCGCAGGTTTTTCGAGGCAGATACCACCCGGACGCTTCCCCTGTTTCCCGCGACCCGCTAGGTCCTCGCCCGACGGCCCCGTAGCTCAGCTGCATAGAGCAAGGCTTTCCTAAAGCCGAGGTCGCAGGTTGGAGTCCTGCCGGGGTCGCCAGTTCTTGATTTGTTCCCATACGCGCCCCATACTCCCGGCCATGGCCGAGACAACAGTCCGCAAGGCGCCCAAGGGCAGGGGCGCGCGCTCCAATGCCACCGGTCGCTATGAGCCACACGTGGCCGAGGCCATGGACGACGGCTGGACTTCTGACGATGCCGAGGTCGCCCCCCTGCGCACCGAACAGCTGATCGAGCGGCCCAAAACCATCATCTCGAAGAACACCAGCCCGGATGTGGGCTTTGACCGCTCGATCAACCCCTACAAGGGCTGCGAGCACGGCTGTATCTACTGCTACGCCCGGCCGTCCCATGCCTGGATGGGCCTGTCCCCGGGGCTGGATTTCGAGAGCCGGATCTTCGTCAAGCCCGACGCCGCCCGTCTGCTGGAACGGGAGCTGTCCCACCCGAAATACGTCTGCAAACGCATCCATGTCGGCGGCAACACCGACCCTTACCAGCCGGTCGAGGACGAGCGGCAGACGACCCGCAGCCTTCTGCAGGTCATGCAGCGCTTCAACCAGCCGTTCAGCCTTATCACCAAGTCGTTCCGCGTGACCCGCGACCTCGACATCCTCGGGCCCATGGGGCGGGAGAACCTGGCCCAGGTGTTCGTCTCGATCACCACGCTCGACCGGTCGCTGGCCCGCACGATGGAGCCGCGCGCCTCGACCCCCGAACGACGGCTGGAGGCGATCAAGCGCCTGGCCGACGCCGGCGTGCCCGTGGGCGTCGGCTTCGCCCCGGTCATCCCGGGCCTCAACGACCACGAGCTTGAGGATGTGTTGAAGGCGGCGGCCCAGGCGGGGGCGACCCGCGCCATGTATGTCACCCTGCGCCTGCCGCTCGAGATCAAGGACCTGTTCCGCGAATGGCTCGAGGACGCCCGCCCCGACCGCGCCCGCCGCGTCATGTCGCTGATCCGCCAGACGCGCGGGGGCAAGGATTATGACGCCGACTGGTCCCAGCGGATGAAGGGCACCGGCCCCGTCGCCCAACTGATCGCCACCCGCTATCGCGCCGCCGCAAAACGCTATGGCCTCGATGCGCCCCAGCCCCTGCTGGACATCACCCGTTTCAAGGTCCCGCCTGAGTTCCGCCCCCAGATGGACCTGTTCGACGGGACGTGAGGCTTACCGCCGGAAGGTCCCGACCAGTTCGACGTGGGCGGACCACAGGAACTGATCGATGGGGGTGACGGCTTCCAGCACAAATCCGGCCTCGACCAGCAGCCGGGCGTCGCGGGCAAAGGTCACGGGGTTGCACGACACCCCGACCACGGTCGAGGCGCCCGAGACCGCGATCTGCTCGACCTGGGCCTGGGCCCCGGCGCGCGGCGGGTCGAACACCACCGTGTCGATGCCCTTCAGATCGTGGGGCGTCAGCGGGCGGCGGAACAGGTCGCGGGCCACCGCCTCGATCGGCGACAGGCCCTTCAGCCCCGCGCGCCCGGCCTTCAGCGCGGCGATCCCGCCCTCGGCGGCGTCGGCGGCCAGCACCGGGGCGACCGAGGCCAGAGGGAAGGTAAAGGTGCCCGCGCCACAGAACAGGTCGGCGATCCGACGGGCGCCCTTCACGCCCTCCAGCACCCGGGCGACCATGGCGGCCTCGGCCTCAGGCACGGCCTGCAGGAAGCCGCGGGGGGGCAGGGTGACCTCGGCGGGGCCGAAGCGGACCCGCGGCGCGCGACGCATGGCCAGCACCTCGCCCGCCAGGCTCAGCCGCGCCAGATCGGCGGCCTCGGCGGCGCGGATGGCCTGCTGGCGGCGGTCGGCGGGCAGGCCGCCCGAGCGCCGCTCGACCCCGGTGACATCGACGTCCAGACCGGTCTCGGTCAGGGTCACGTGCAGGGTCGGGGCGGACCTGGGGTGGTCGAGGAAGGCGGCGGCCACCGGGATCAGTCGGGGGAGGGCCTCGACCAGTCGCGGGTCGGCGATCACGCAGGTCTGGATGGGCACCAGCGCCCACGAGCGCCGCCCCTTGAAGCCGAGGGAGACGGTGCCGTCGGCGGCGCGCCGGGCATGCAGGGCCAGCCGCCGCCGGGTCGCGGGCGGAATGCCGACGGTCGGCCGGATGTCGGTCTCCAGCGATTGCCGGCCCAGCGCCAGCCGCACCTGCTCGCCCTTCCAGGCCAGATAGGGTTCGGTCTGCCAGTGCTGCAGGGCACAGCCGCCGCAGGTGCCGAAATGGGGGCAGGGCGGCACCTGCCGCTCGGGCGAGGGCGCGACCAGCGTCAGCCCCTCGGCGCGGCCGTCGCGGACCTCGGCCTCGATCACCTCGCCCGCCAGGGTCAGGGGGGCGAACACCGGACCGGGGGCCACCCCGTCGCCCTGGGCGCCCACATGGGAAATCGTCAGCCGTTCACGCATGGCGCCTCCAAGCAGCTTTCGCGGCCCAGAGCAAACCGGCGTCCCCGCCCGAAACCTGAACGAAGATGAACGGCCCGCTCAAATGCCGTTCAGTCGCAGCCCCCTATACCGGTCATCACAGGGGGCACGACGCCCCCAAGGAATTGAGGAGCTCGCGATGCGCAAGACCCTGACCCGTGCCGGTATCATGGCCTCGGCGATCGCTGCCGCGGGCCTGATGGCCGCCAGCCCGACCGCCGCCCAGAGCTATGGCCAGCCATACGGTTATGGCCAGGGATACGGCCAGTCCTATCCGCAGCAGTCCTGGTGCCAGTCGGACCGGCAACAGCGTCAGGCCGCCGGTGCCACCTTTGGTGCCGTCCTGGGCGCCGTGGCCGGATCCCAGGTCAGCGCCCGGGGCAGGCGCACCGAAGGCAGCGTCATCGGTGGCGTACTGGGGGCCGTGATCGGTGCCGGAGTGGGCGGAGGCTCCGGCCAGTGCCAGTCCGGCTATGACCAGCGCGGCTATGCCAATCAGGGCTATGGCTATGACGATCGCGGCTACGACAACCGCAGCTATGGGTACCAGCAGCCCCAGCGCCGCCAGCCCTACGGCTACAATCAGGGCTACCCTGATCGCCGCTACGATGATCGCCGCTACGACGATCGCGGATACGACGACCGGGGTTACGACGACCGTCGCTATGACGATCGCGCCCGGGGTCAGGACTGCCGCCTGAGTGAAAGCACCATCCGTCTTCCCGATGGCCGTCTGGAGCAGCGCTACGTCCGCGCCTGCCGCGACGCCCGGGGTCAGTATCGCGTCGTCGACTAATTTCAGCCCCCCTGTCTGTCGACGACGTGGAGGGACGCCGCCGGAGGAGCAATCCACCGGCGGCGTCTCCTCAATTTTGGGGGCCTCTGGCCCACAGCAGATATTCGACATTGCCGTCGCCGCCGGTGACGGGGCTTTCGGCTGAGGCCTGAACGGTCCAGCCCAGCGCCTCCAGCCCGGCGGACACCCGCGCCAGCGCCGCCTGACGCGCCTCGGGGTCGCGCACCACCCCGCCCCGCCCGACGTCCCTGGGCCCGTCCGCCTCGAACTGGGGTTTGACCAGCGCCACGAGGTCCGCACCCGGCGCCGCCAGCGACAGCGGCACGGGCAGCACCTTCAACAGGCTGATGAAGCTGGCGTCACAGACGATCAGCCCCGGCGCCGGATCGATCTGTTCCGCCGTCAGGTCCCGCGCATCCGTGCGCTCCAGCACCACGACGCGGGGGTCGGCCGCGATCCGGTCGTGCAGCTGGCCGTGGCCGACATCGACGGCATGAACCCGGGCTGCCCCCCGGATCAGGCAGACCTCGGTAAAGCCGCCGGTCGAGGCGCCGACGTCCAGCACGCTCCGCCCCTCGACCACGATGGGCCACAGCGTCAGGGCGTGATCCAGCTTCAGCGCCCCCCGCCCCACAAACGGATGGGCGGCCTCGGCTTCAATCGAGGCATCCTCGGGGACCTTGGCCGCAGGCTTCCGGACCACCTGCCCGGCCACCGTCACGCCGCCCGCCTCAATCGCCGCGCGCGCCTGCGCCCGGCTGTCGAACAGGCCGCGTGAGATCAGCAGCTGGTCGAGGCGAACGCTCACCCCAGCCGGCTCAGTCGCTCCAGAGCCTCCTGCAGCCGCGCCTTGCCGGCTTCGGCCTCGGCCAGCTTGTCGCGTTGCTCCTGCACCACCTCGGGCGCGGCTCGGGAGACGAAGTTCGGGTTGTTCAGCTTCTTGCCGAAGTGGCCGATGTCGCTGTCAAAGGCCGCGATCTCCTTGTTCAGGCGGGCGCGCTCGGCGGCGATATCGACCAGACCGGCCAGCGTCAGGGCCGCCGTGGCACCGCCCGCGACGAAGGTCACCGCCCCCTCGGGCGCGGCCTCGGCGACCGACACCTCGGACACCCGGGCCAGCGTCATCAGGATCTCGCGATAGCGGTCTATGCGGGCGGTGGTCGCCGCGTCCGGGCCGACGAAGCTCAGCGGCGGGCGGGCCGTGGCCACACTCATCTCGCCCTTCAGCGAACGCACGGCCTCGACCGTCTCGATCAGCCAGCTGACCTCGGCTGCCGCCTCCGTATCGATCAGGCTGTCGGCCAGTTCGGGCCAGGCGGCGCCGATGAGCAGGGGCTCGGTGCGCGCCGCGCCATTGTCGGCGGTCTGGGCCCAGAGCTCCTCGGTGATGAAGGGCATGACCGGGTGCATCAGCTTGATGGTCTGGTCCAGCACCCAGGCAGTCATGGCGCGGGTCTCGGCCCCGGCCGCCGCGTCCGAGCCCTGGAACACCGGCTTGGCCAGTTCCAGATACCAGTCGCAGAAGATGTTCCAGACAAAGCGATAGAGGCTGCCCGCCGCATCGTCGAACCGGCCGCCCTCGATGGCGTCCGACACCTCACGTTCAGCCTTGACCAGTTCGCCGCGGATCCAGCGGTTGATGGTGGCCTCGGCGGCCGCCGGGTCAAAACCCTCCACCCGGGCGCAGCCGTTCATCTGAGAAAAGCGCGCGGCATTCCACAGCTTGGTGCCGAAGTTGCGATAGCCCTCGATCCGCTGGCGGCTCAGCTTGATGTCGCGCGTGCCCGACAGGATGGCCATGGTGAAGCGCAGCGGATCGGCGCCCAGATCGTCGATGATCTCCAGCGGGTCGATGACATTGCCCTTGGACTTGCTCATCTTCTGGCCCTTCTCGTCGCGGACGAGGCCATTGATGATGACGCGGTGGAAGGGCACCTCGTCCATGAAGTGCAGGCCCATCATCATCATCCGGGCGACCCAGAAGAAGATGATGTCGGCGGCGGTGACGAGGTCCGAGGTCGGATAGAAGCGCGCAAGGTCTTCCGTCTTCTCCGGCCAGCCCATGGTCGAGAAGGGCCACAGGGCGGAGGAGAACCAGGTGTCGAGGACGTCCTCGTCCTGGGTCAGGAGCTTGCCACCCGCCTGGGCCAGAGCCTCATCCTCGGTCTCGGCGACATAGATCTTGCCGTCGGCGTCATACCAGGCCGGGATGCGGTGCCCCCACCACAGCTGACGCGAGATACACCAGGGCTCAATGTTCCTCAGCCACTCGAAATAGATCTTGGAATAGCTGGCGGGCTCGAAGGTCGTCCGCCCGTCTTCGACCGCCTTGATCGCCGGCTGGGCCAGGGTCTTGGCGTCAACGTACCATTGGTCCGTCAGCCACGGTTCGATGACGACGCCCGAGCGGTCGCCGTGCGGCACCATATGCTTCGTCTTCTCGATGGCCTTCAGCCAGCCCTCTTCCTCGGCGCGGACGACGATGGCCTTGCGCGCCGCAAAGCGGTCCATGCCTTCGTACTCGGCGGGCACATCGGGGCAGTCGGCGGCGGTGATCCGGGCCAGAGAGTCCATGACGTTGAGCGTGGCGAGGCCCGCCCGCTTGCCGACCTGGAAGTCGTTGAAGTCGTGCGCCGGGGTGATCTTGACGGCGCCCGAGCCCTTGGTCGGATCGGCATAGTCATCGGCGACGATCGGCACGCGGCGGCCGGTGATCGGCAGGATCACGGCCTTGCCCACCAGACCGGCATAGCGTGCATCGTCCGGGTGCACGGCCACGCCGGTATCGCCCAGCATGGTCTCGGGCCGGGTGGTGGCGACGACGATGTAATCGCGCGTCTCCCACTCCGTCGCCTTGCCGTCCTCGTCGAAGGTGACCGGGTGCTCATAGGTGACGCCGTCGGCCAGCGGATAGGCGAAATGCCAGTAGGCGCCGTCGACTTCCTTCTGCTCGACCTCGAGGTCCGAGATCGCCGTCTGGAAATGCGGGTCCCAGTTCACCAGCCGCTTGTCGCGATAGATCAGGCCGTCCTTGTGCAACTGCACGAACACCTTGCGGACGGCAGCGTTCAGCCCTTCGTCCAGCGTAAACCGCTCGCGCGACCAGTCGCAGGAGGCGCCCAACCGGCGCAGCTGGCGCACAATGGTGCCACCCGACTCGGCCTTCCACTCCCAGACCTTGTCGATGAAGGCCTCGCGGCCCATGTCGCGCCGCCCGACATTGCCGGCGGCCGCCAGCTGGCGCTCGACCACCATCTGGGTGGCGATCCCCGCATGGTCCGTGCCCGGCAGCCACAGCACGGCCTTGCCGGTCATCCGGTGATAGCGGGCCAGGATGTCCTGCAGCGTATTGTTCAGCGCGTGGCCGATGTGGAGCGAGCCCGTCACGTTCGGCGGCGGAATGACGATCGAATAGGCCCCGGCGGCGCCGTCGGTCGCGGCGGCGTCGCGGGGGGCAAACAGGCCGCTGTCCTCCCACGCCTGGTACAGGCGGGGCTCGGCGCTTTGCGGTTCGAAATTCTTCTCAAGCATGATCGGGCGTTTCTTTTTTGCCCTATCGCTCGGCTCGCGGAGCCTCGCTGTTTGAGGGCGAAAGGTTCTCAATATTTGGCGATAACGAAAAGGGGGCGGCCCCGCTGGAGCCGCCCCCTCAGTCTTTAGGACGAAGTCAGGGTCAGAGGCTAGCGGGGCGCACCGTTCAGCCGCGATACGCGGTCGACTTCCTTGCGTACCTCGGCCTCGACGATGCCCTGAAGGTTGGCGTCGAGCCACTCCTTCAGCATTTCGCGCAGCATGGGACTGAGCATGCTGCGGACCAGTTCATCGATGGTGGCGCTGTTGCCGGCAGGGGCGCTGGACGAGGCGGCGGGTGCCGGGCGCAGGGCGGCGGCGAGGCCGGCAAAGGCGCCGGCGGCCGAGGCAGCGGTCGCGTCGCTGACCAGCGACTCCTCGGACGACGGCGCGGCGCGAGGGGCGGGCTCCGGCTCCGGTTCGGGCTCCGGGGCGGCCTCGTCGACGGGGAAGGGGTCGGCCGAGCCGATATCGAGGTCGCCGAGGGTCTCCTGGGCGGGGGCGGGCTGTTCCTCGGCCGGTTCCTCGGCGGGGGCCTCATAGCGTTCGGTCAGTTCCAGCACATCCTCGGCCGGTTCAGGCTCGCGCGCCGGTTCCGGCTCGGGCTGGGGTTCCGGTTCAGGTTCCGGGGCGGCGGCGGCCGGGGCCGTCTCGGCCGGGGCATCGTCTTCCGAGATGATCCGGCGGATCGACGCCAGGATCTCCTCCATCGTCGGTTCCTGGGCGGTCGGATCAGTCATGTCTCATAACCCCTGGCATGGTCGCTACGCTTACGCGCAGACGGCATCGGAACGGACCGATGCGGCCCCCGTGTGTCCTGTCGTCGCATCAACGGGGCCCGGAATCAACGGACCTTTTTCGCCTCGTTGGTTAATCGAGGATCAGTTGCGCGGCGCGGTCTGGATGGTGTCGCCCTTGAGCTGGGTGTCGATCGGCGCGTCCTCGGCATCATTCGCAGGCACGATCTGCGGGGCGGCGATGCGGTCGATGGCCTCGATCACGCCGTCCCACGGCAGGCCGCCCCGGTTGCGCACGCGCTCATAGTTGACCGCCGGGTCATAGACGTCCTCGGCGGGGACCAGCACGGTGACGTCCAGACGGCCCATGGCCAGCAGCAGCTGGGCCATGGCGACATATTCATTGCGGCGGGCGGTCACGAGCGCAACCTGGGCCGAGCGCAGTTCCAGCTCGCCGTTCAGAACATCGAGGGTGGTGCGCAGGCCGACCTGGGCTTCCTGACGGACGCCCTCGGCGGCGACCGTCGCGGCGCGGACAGCTTCCTCGCCGGCCCGCAGGCTCGAGCGGGCCGAGATCAGCTGGGCATAGGACGAACTGATCGACTGCAGCACACTGCGGCGCTGGCCCTCGATACTGATCTGGGCGGCATTGGCGCGCTCCAGGGCCTGGGACACGCGCGACTGGTTCAGGCCGCCGGTGAACAGCGGCACCGACAGGGTGGCGCCGGCCTGGAAGGTGGTGCGATCGGCCAGGTCAAAGCTGGACAGTTCATTGGTCGAGCCGCCGTAGGAGGCGCTGACCCGCACGGACGGCAGATATTCGGCGCGCGCCAGGGCGACATTGGCCTCGGCCGCGGCCAGGGCATATTCGGCGGCCCGGATGTTGGGGTTCTCGACCAGGCCGATGTCGAGGGCGACGTCAAAGTCGTCCGGTACGCCAGGCAGGGGCGGCAGCGGGGCCAGACGGCCCGGAGTCTGGCCGACGATGGCGGCATAGGAGGCGCGGCTGACCGACAGCTGGGCCTGGGAATTGGCCAGATCGGCCTCGGACTGGGCCAGGCGGGCCTCGGCCTGGGCCACATCGGTGCGGGTGATCTCGCCGACCTCGAAGCGGGCCGAGGCCTCATCCAACTGGCGCTGCAGGACGGTCAGGTTCTCCTGACGGATGCGGACGATCTCCTCGTCGCGCAGCACATCGGCATAGACCTGGATGACGGTGGCCAGCACCTGTTGCTCGACCGAGCGCAGGTCCTCGCGTCCCGCCAGGATGTTGGCCTCGGTGGCGGTGATGCCCAGCGATATGCGACCGCCGGAATACAGGGTTTGCGACAG
This sequence comes from Brevundimonas sp. UBA2503, assembly GCF_002341485.1. Taxonomy (NCBI): domain Bacteria; kingdom Pseudomonadati; phylum Pseudomonadota; class Alphaproteobacteria; order Caulobacterales; family Caulobacteraceae; genus Brevundimonas; species Brevundimonas sp. UBA2503. Next base: position 18,405 of record NZ_DDOD01000008.1, read on the forward strand.
GCCGATGCTCGCGCCGCCGCTTTCTGTTTCAGTCGTACCCGCCGGCGTTTCGACCTGCGTGTAGTTGGCGCTGGCGCTGACATCGATCGACGGGCGCAGGCCCGAGCGCGCCTGAACGATCGATTCGTCCAGTGCCCGCTGATTGGCGCGTTGGCCCAGCAGGGTCGGATTGGTCCGGTAGGCCATGCGGATGGCGTCGGGCAGGGTGTCCTGGGCCAGCGCCGGCATGGCCAGTCCGGACCCCAGGGCGAGGGCCGCAAGCGAAATCAGCGCACGGGTGCGATTGAACATCTTCATATCCTGCCTGACGCGGCCGGCCCGCGTCGTGTCATTCTCGGTGACGAGCGTAGTGCGAGATCGTTGTGCCCGACGCCAGTTAAGTTTTTTTCACGCGGCACCCGGTTCATTCCGTCGCCGCGCTGGACTCTAGAGGCTGAAGGCGGGCTCGGGGCGCAGTTCGTCCAGAACCGGAGGCGTTGCATCGAACAGCTGCCGGCGCGACCAGCCCTCGGGGGTGCGCATGTGCAGGCTGGCCTTGCCGACCGGGCCGTTGCGCTCGACCAGCACGGCGCGACCGCCGACCTTCAGGGCGTCCAGCCAGGCATCCGGGCGGACGGGCACGGCGACCTCGGACACGATCAGGTCCCAGCCACCCGACTGCGGCCGGTCCAGCGGCGCCTCAACCACGGTGACGCCCGCGGCGCTCAGGGTCGGGGCGGAGATGGCCAGCGCCTCGGCGTCCGACTCCTGCAAGGTGACCTCCAGACCCATCTGCGCCAGCACGGCGGCGGCATAGGCGCCCGACATGACCAGCGCCCGCTCACCCGGCTTGGGGGCGGCCGCCATCAACAGTTTCGACAGGTCGCGCGGCAGCATCAGGCTGCGCCGGGCCGTGACCGGCACCTCGACCTCGGCATAGGCGGAAAAGGCGCGGTCCGTGGCGCACAGGGTTTCGCGCGGCACCGCCAGCAGGGCCGCCTGCAGGGCGCGATCCGTGACATCATTCACGCGGACCTGGCTGTCCACCATCACCTTGCGTGCCGTCTGGAAGTCCATGCGTCGATCGTTCCCTGGGGAGAGGAGAGTGAAAAAGCTGGCCCGCTTATAGGTGTGTGCGTTGCGGGGGACAATCCGATCTGATAGCGAACGCGGCTCGCGATCAATGGCCTGATGGCGGAGTGGTTACGCAGCGGACTGCAAATCCGTGCACCCCGGTTCGATTCCGGGTCAGGCCTCCATCGCGGTTCCCCGACCGCCAGACCTCCTCAGCGGCGGCGTTCTCGCCAGCGCGAGCCCTCGCCATGCTTGCCGATGCTGGAAAACTCGGGCGGGGCGGCGCTGCGGGCATATTGCTCGGCGACCAGCCAGGCCTTGAACGGCCGAAGACTGCCCAGACACAGGATCAGGATCAGCGGCAGGGTGACCACCAGATGCACCCAGATCGGCGGGTGCAGGCCCAGCTCCAGCGCCATCATGGCGGCCATGCCGATCACGCCGACGATCGACATGACGAAAAAGGCGGGGCCATCGGCCGGATCGGCGAAGCTGTAGTCGAGGCCGCAGGCCGGGCAGGCGTCGCGCACCGTCAGATAGCCCTCCAGCAGCGGCCCCTCACCGCAGCGCGGGCAGCGGCATTTCAGCGAGACCATCAGCAGATTGGGTTTCGGCGCCTCGACGGGATCGGGGCCGGGTTCCGGCGGTGTCATCAGATGTCCCTTCATCGACTGGACTGCATCTGGGCCACGGTGCCCGCGCGAACAAGTCCGGCGCAGTGTCGCACGAAGGACGGGTCAGGAAGCGTTAACCGTGAAGCAACGCCTTGTTGCGATGGTCCGGCATCATGTCCCGAACCAAGGCCACGAAGGGCGTCCTGAGGTCGACCGTGGCGCTTGCCGCGGCCGGGTCGGTCGCGTTCGCGCCCCTGCTGACCCTGGCGCAGGAAGCCCCGGCCTCGGCCGTGACCGAGCCGCTGGCCATCCGCATCGGGACCACGGACACCTATACCCGAATCGAGTTCGCTGGCGTCGTCGGGGCACGCTCGCGCGTCTCGGTCGACGGCCGCACCGTCGTGGTGCGGGTGGGCACAACCGCGGCCCCCGATGTCTCGCGGCTCAAGGTTGATCCCCCACCTGGACTTGAGGCGATCGAAACCCGGGCGGTGCGCAATGGCACCGAACTGGTTCTGACCCTGGCTGAGGGCGCCTCGGTCACCCGGGGCCAGGCCGACGGTGCCGTCTGGATCAATCTCTATCGCCCGGGCGAGGCCCCGCCGCCGTCCGCGGCTGCGGCCTCGGCGGCGACTGTGGCCGTGCGCGCCGCGCCGTCTGCGGATTCGGTGACCCTGACCTTCAACTGGGACCGTCCGGTCGGCGCCGCCGTCTTCCGCCGGGGCGAGGCCGTCTGGATCGTCTTTGACCAGGCGGCGACGCTGGACATGCAGGGTGCCGACGATCTGGGCCCGGCGGGCGAGGCGCGCTGGGCGCGCGGGCCTGATTACACCTCGCTGCGCATCGACGCCCCGCGCAATCTCCAGGTGGCCGCTTCTGGACAGGGCAATGTCTGGACCGTGACCCTCGGTGGTCGGGCCGTGCCCCCCGGCGGCGTCCGCGTCGGCCGCGACGAAGAGGGCCGCGCCTCGCTGGTCGTCACCATGGCCGGGGCGACCAAGGCCGTCTGGCTGACCGATCCGCTGGTCGGCGACCGCTTTGCCGCCGTGACGGCGCTGGCCCCGGGCAAGGGCTTTGCCGGACGTCGCCAGACCGTGGACCTGACCCTGCTGCCGTCGGCGCAGGGGCTGGGCATCGAGACCGCAACCGATGACCTGACCATCCAGCCGGCGGGCGACCGCGTGCTGGTCAGCCGACCCGGCGGGCTGACCCTGTCGCCGCCCTCGGCCGCGCTGGACGCTGCCGACCTCGCCGAGGACACGCCGCAGAAGGCCACCCATCCCGCCCTGATCCTCAGCGAATGGGCGGCGACCGGCGACAAGGGCTTTGTCGCCACCCACCGACGCCTGCAGGAAGCCGCCACGGACGAGGCCCAGGTGGCCGGAGACAATCCGCGCGCCCCGGTCGAGGCGCGTCTGGCGCTGGCGCGGTTCCTGGTGGGATCGGGCCTGCACTATGAGGCCATCGGCGTTCTGAACTCCATCGTGGCCGCCGCCCCCGGCATGCTGGGCGAGGCTGAAGTGCGCGGCCTGCGCGCGGCCGCTCGCGTGGCCATTGGGCGCTATGACGAGGCGGCAGTCGATCTGGCGGGTGCGGCGCTGTCAGGCGATCCCTCGGCCCAGGCCTGGCAGGGCTATCTGGCTACCCAACGGGGTGACTGGACGGCGGCGCGGGAGTCCTTTGCCCGTGCCTCCATGGTCATCGACGACTTTCCGCCCGTCTGGCGCGCGCGGTTCGGCGCGGCCCATGCCGAAGCGGCGCTGAAGACCGGCGACACCGAGGCGGCCAAGGCCCTGATCTCCTACTGTCTCAGCCAGGACATCAGCGCGGGTGAGCAACTGGCCGTGCGTCTGGTGCAGGCCCGGCTGTTCGAGCTGGAAGGCCAGACCGACCGGGCGCGGGCGGTCTATCAGGCCGTGGGTCGGGCTCCGCTGGATCAGGTCGCCGTACCCGCCCGCCTCGCAGCGGTGAAGATCGATCTGGCGCGCGGCGCGGTCACCCCGATCGAGGCGGCGCGGGTGCTGGAAGGACTGCGCTGGCGCTGGCGCGGCGACATCACCGAGCTGGAGGTGATCCGCACCCTCGGCGAGCTCTACATGTCCCAGGGCATGTACCGCGAGGCGCTGACGGCGCTGCGCAGTGCGGGCACCCGCCTGTCACGTCTGCCCGGCGCCGAGGCGCTGCAGGCCGATCTGGCCCGCGTCTTCCGGGCGCTGTTCCTCGAGGGTGGCGCCGACGGCATGCCGCCCATACAGGCGCTGGGCCTGTTCTATGATTTCCGTGAGCTGACCCCCATCGGCGCCGACGGCGACGAGATGGTGCGGCGTCTGGCGCGTCGCCTGATCGATGTCGACCTGCTGGATCAGGCCGCCGAACTGCTGAAGCACCAGGTCGAGAACCGGCTGGAGGGCGTGGCCCAGGCCCAGGTGGCCGCCGACCTGGCCGTGGTCTACCTCATGGACCGTCAGCCCGAGGCTGCGCTTCAGGCTCTGTGGGCGACGCGGACCACTCTGCTGCCCACAGCGCTGGCGTCAGAGCGCCGTGTGCTTGAGGCCCGGGCCCTGCTGGGCCTTGGCCGCTTTGACCATGCGCTCGAGGTGCTGGGCGGCGACACCAGCCCCGAAGCGCGCGCCGCCCGGGCCGAGGTCTTCTGGAAGCAGGAAAAATGGGGTGAGGCCGCCGCCCTCTACGAACAGGGTCTGGGCGACCGCCACGAGGACACCGCGACCCCGCTGACGCGCGATGAGGAGAACCGCCTGCTGCGCGCCGCTGTCGGTTATTCCCTGGCCGAGGACGATACGGCGCTGCTTCGGCTGTCGCGCAACTGGACGCCCTTCATCGAAAAGGCGCGGGCGCCCAATGCCCTGCGCATCGCTCTCGCCGGGCTGAACGGGCTGGAGGATGCCACCAGCGTCCGCGAGTTCGCCGCCATGGCAGCCCGCGCCGACACCTTCACCGGCTGGGTCGAAAGCGTGAAGGGGCGGTTCAGAAACGAAGACGGCGGCGAGGTTGCCCCCGCCGCCGCCGGCTAACAGGTCTGAACGTCAGACTTAGCTGTTGACCGCATCCTTGAGCGGCTTGGACACGCGGAAACGCACCGCCTTGGAGGCCGGGATCTTGATGGTGGCGCCGGTGGCGGGGTTGCGGCCTTCACGGGCAGCGCGCGCGGCGGTGTCGAAGACGCCCAGGTTCGAGATACGGACGTCGCCGCCGCTCTTCAGGCTCTTGTGAATGTTCTCGACGATGGCCGTCAGAACGCGACCGGCATCGGCCTGGGAAACACCGGCATCCTTGGCGACGGCGGCAATCAGTTCAGCTTGAGTGGTCATTTGGGTCGTTTCCATTTTTTCGCCCGCTGCGGGCGATGACGACCGGATGAACGCGCGTTTCCAGCGACATTGCAAGCCATACCGGGGGCCATCGCCTGTGGATGAAAGGGTTTCACCCGCTTCCGGCCGCCCTCTGGAAGCTCTCGACCAGGCTGCCCGCGACCAGTCGCCAGCCATCCACCAGCACGAAAAAGATCAGCTTGAACGGCAGGGAAATTACCACCGGAGGCAGCATCATCATGCCCATCGACATGAGCACGCTGGCGACCACCAAATCGATCACAAGGAACGGAACGAAAAGGAGAAATCCGATTTCGAAGGCCCGTTTCAACTCGCTGATCATAAAGGCCGGGGTGACTACCCGGATCGGCAGGTCGGCGGCGGTTTCAGGGGCCTCGATATTGGACAGGCGGGTGAACAGGGCCAGGTCGTCCTGATCGACCTGCGAGAGCATGAAAATTTTTACCGGTTCCGAGGCTGCATCGAAGGCCTGGGGCAGCTCCATCTCCTGATCCAGCAAGGGCCGGATGCCCGAATCATAGGCGGCCTGCCAGGTTGGAGCCATGACGATGGCGCTCAGAAACAGGGCCAGCGACACCAGAACGGCATTCGGCGGCGACTGCTGCATGCCCAGCGCGGTCCGTAGCAGGGACAGCACGACGACGATCCGCACGAAGCTGGTCGTCATGATGACGATCGATGGCGCCAGCGACAGCACGGTCATCAGCCCGACCAGCTGCACGACCCGCTCGGTCAGGCCGGCCCCGGTGCCGAGGTCGATATTGATGGCGCTGCCCGAGGCGACTTCCTGGGCCAGGGCCGCGATTGGCCAGACCAGCGAGACCAGGGTGACCAGCAACGACAGCAGGGCCGTGCGCTTCAGTTCTTCCCGGTTGGGCAGGGCAAGGATCGCCGGGCGCTTGCGGGTCCGGCTCATGATTGCGGCCCCGGGGGCAGGGGGGCCAGCGACTGGCGCGGCTCGATCAGTTCGCGGCCTTCGCCAAGCAGGATCAGCCGTTCTTCCTGATCGACCCGGACCAGCACCAGACGGCGGGCGGGGTCCAGCACCAGGGTCTCGACCACGGTCAGGCGTCGCTCGCCCCGGTCGGCCCCGAACCGGGCCAGTAGCTGCGGCGCATAGCGGCGTCCGGCCCAGGCGGCCAGACCGATCAGGCCAAGCGTGAAGGCCAGGCCGAAGATCGCGCGGGCAAGATCAAGAAAGGACATGAAGGCTCGACATGGCGGCTCGAATCGAAGCGCCCGCACGGGCGGGTTCGGGGCCAAAGGTTAACCGTGAGGGTTAACGTCACGTTTAGATAACCCATGATTAACCATAGAGGCGGCAGTTTATGCCCAGCCCGCAGACTGGCGGGCCCCTGCGCTTCAAGGAGGCTGACATGGGTGTGGCCGACCTGCCCCTTCTGACCCAGATCAAGGGTCGCCTGACCTGGCTGGATGAACGCCAGCGCGTCATCGCCCAGAACGTCGCCAACTCCGACACCCCCGGCTATGTCGCCCATGACCTCGCCCTGCCCAAGGATTTCGCCTCGGCCATGACGGCGCGGCCGGTGACCCTCGCCCGCACCCAGGCCGGCCATATCGCCCCGCCGTCACTCGCCGCCCGCTATTCCGCCGTCGAGGCCCCGGACTCCGAGACCACGCTGGACGGCAATTCCGTGGTGGTCGAGGAGCAGATGCTGAAGATGACCGAGAGCCGCATGGCCTATGAGGCGGCCATCGGATTCTACCAGAAATCCATGACCCTGCTGCGGATGGCCGCGCGCCCGCCGGGCCGCTGAGCCCCGGCTGAAGGAAGCCTGACCCATGCCCGATCCCGTCCCGCCCAGAAATCCCGCCATGGCCGTGGCCGCTGGCGCCATGAAGGCCCAGCAGTCACGCATGCGGGTGATCGCCGAAAACATTGCCAATGCCGATTCGACCTCACCGGTCGCGGGGGGCGAACCCTATCGCCGTCAGGTGCCGGTCTTCCAGTCGCGCACGGTCGATGGCGTCACCGGCGTGGTGCTGGCCGAGGTGCGGCCCGACCAGGGCGACTTCCGCATGGACTATGACCCGTCCCACCCGGCCGCCAATGCCGATGGCTATGTCATGCGGCCCAACGTCAACACCCTGGTCGAGGCCATGGACATGCGCGAGGCCCAGCGCGCCTATGAGGCCAACCTCAACATCATCGAGACGGCGCGCGCCATGGAAAGCCGCCTGCTCGAGATCCTGAAGAAATAGAGGATAGGTCGTGATGAATCCCGTTGCCGCAGCCCGCGCCTATCAGGCCATTCAGGGCGCAGGATCTGCCGGGGCGGTCAGCCCGACCGACGCGCCCGGCTTTTCCGAACTGGTGCAGAACGTCCTCGCCAGCGCCACCACCCAGACCCGCGCCGCCGAGGCCCAGATGACCCAGGTGGTTCAGGGGCAGGGCAGTCTGATCGATGTGGTCACCGCCATCAGCTCGGCCGAGGCCTCGCTGGAAACCGCCATGGCCGTGCGCGATCAGATGATCCAGGCCTATCAGGAAATCATGCGTATGCCGATCTGACGGCCTTGGTCGCCGGAGCGCGGTGGCGGGTGCGGGCCTTGAGCCAGTCCTGCAGCGGGCCGTCGACCATGTGGTGAAAGGCAAAGGCGAACGCGACCGCCATGCCGACGCCCATGGCCCATAGCGCCCACTGGACCGGCTCCGACAGGTTCAGCCGGGCGATGGCGACATTGGCCACGCCGAACCAGGCGATCCGCACCACTTCATTGCTGATGAACATCGAGAAGGACACCAGCGCCGCCCGCTCGATCAGGCGTGAGGGGCGGGCGACCGGAATGGCGCCGGCCGCCAGAATGATCAGCGAGATCATCACCAGACTGGGCAGGGCATTCTTGCCGTAGAACTGCAGCGCGATCAGGCCGATGGTGGCCAGTACGCCGACCCAGCGGGCCAGTCCCGGGTGGATCCAGACGCGGTGCGCAAACGCCGCCAGCGCCATGCCGAGGAAGAACAGCGGCAGGGCCCGGAAGAAGCCGAACTTCATCGGCATCTGGTAGACGGGATAGCCCAGCAGGGCTCGCGCCAGCTCATTGGCGATCAGGTACAGGCCGATCCCCAGCACCAGCCAGGTCCACGGGCCGAGACGTGCACAGCTGCGCACGATCCAGGGAAAGGCCAGATAGCAGCCGATCAGGGCCGAGATCGACCAGGTCGGGGCATTCCAGCCCAGCCCGCCGGGAATGCCGAACGCCTGCACCAGCCCCAGCTGCGCCGGCAGCTGGCTCCAGTCGAACCATTCCGGATTGCGCGGCGCCAGACCGATGGCGGCACTGCCGACCACCAGCGCCACCAGCGCCAGCCCCATCATCAGATGCGCCGGCACGACCCGCAGCACCCGCCGCGTCAGGAATTCGCCCGGGCTGACCTGACCCGAGGCCAGGCTTTGCGAGTACAGCCGCATCAGCACATAGCCGCTGTCGATGATGAACAGATTGGTCAGCAGGAAACCGGTGTGTTCGAACGCGGGGTGCAGCCCCTCGGCCAGGGCGATGGGCCCCGCTGCCTGAAAGTGATGCAGGATGATCAGCAGGGCCACAATGAAACGAATGGCGTCCAGCCAGCCGCCGCGGGCAATGGCGGTTGTCTCGTTTCGGGTCGAAATCCAGCGATCCATCATGGTTCGCACTCCTTTGATCCCCGGTCCCGCAAGGGCCGGGCCAGCCAAAGCGGCGCATCGTTAGGGCGGTGTTAACCACGCTCCCGGCAGTTTCTGCCGGGTACGCGTGCCGGTCTGGAGAGTTCTGAGCGATGAATGGTGCCGAGGTCATGGATGTGGGGCGCGATGCCCTGTGGCTGACCATCCAGCTGTGCGCGCCGGCCCTGATCGTCGCCCTGCTGGTCGGGGTCGGCATCGGCCTGTTCCAGGCCCTGACCCAGATCCAGGAACAGACCCTGATCTATGCGCCCAAGATCCTGGCCATCTTCATTTCCCTGCTGCTGTTCCTGCCCATGATGGGGGCGTTGCTGGGCAGCTTCATGCAGACCATCGCCGCCCGCATTGCGGGCATGTAGGCGGGTGGAGGGCTACGCCACCGCCGATCAGGTCTGGGGTGCCGCCCTCGTCTTCGCACGTCTCGGCGCCATCCTCATGCTGCTACCGGGCCTCGGCGAGACCTATGTGCCGCCGCGCATCCGTCTGTCGCTGGCGCTGGTCATTACCCTGGTCGTCTGGCCGATCGCCGCCCCCGTGCTGCCGGCCCTGCCCGAAAGCGTCGGCGGCATGGCGGGCTGGGTGATCCGCGAAGTCGCCACCGGCTTGATGATCGGGGCGATCCTCCGGGCCTTCATGACGGCGCTGGCGACGGCGGGCGAGGTCGTGTCGCTGCAGACCACCCTCAGCTTTGCCCAGAGCACCAACCCCATGCAGGCTCAGCCGGGGTCGACCCTCTCGGCCTTCCTGACCCTGCTGGGGGTGACGCTGCTGTTTGCCACCAACACCCACCACCTGTTCCTCGCGGGGCTGGCGGGGTCGTATGAGCTGATCGCCCCGGTCCGGCCCCTGATCACGGCGGACTTTGTCGAGTTGGCGGTGCGGACGCTTGCCGACAGCTTCATGCTGGGCATCCAGCTGGCCGCGCCGGTGATCGTGTTTGCCATCATCTTCAACCTGGCCTCGGGGCTGGTCGGTCGCGTGATGCCGCAGTTCCAGGTGTTCTTCGCCACAGCCCCGCTCAGCATCCTGCTGGGTCTGTCGATCTTCACCCTGTCGCTGGGCGTGGTCGGGACGATCTTCATCGACCGCTATCGCAGCCTGGCCCAGATCTTAGCCGGAGGTGCCGGTGGCTGACGACAAGGATCCCGAGTCCAAAACAGAAGAGGCCACCCCGCGAAAGCTTGAGGACGCGCGAAAGAAGGGCGATGTCGCCAAGTCACCCGACGTCGCCTCGGCCCTGTCGCTGCTGGGGGCCGCCGCCGTGCTGCTGATGGCGGGCGGCCCGTTCGCCGGCATGATGGCGGAAAGCCTGCTGCCCTTCATCGCCGAACCCCACACCATGGTCGGCGCGCTGGAGGCCGGGGCGGGGGTCGAGATCGGCGCGCGGGCCCTGTGGGCGGCGGCGCCCTTCCTCGGAGCCTTGGCGCTGGCGGTGATCCTGGGCGGCGTCGGCGGCAATCTGGCCCAGTCCGGTCTGATCTTCAGCGCCGAGAAGATGAAGCCCAAGTGGAGCAAGATCAATCCACTGGAGGGAGTGAAGCGCATCTTCGGGCCCGACGGCCTGATGAATTTCGTCAAGACCTTCGTCAAGCTGGTGGCCGTGATCGCCGTCTGCTGGTTTGTGCTGAAGCCCCACCTGCGCGAGCTGGAAAACATGGCCGCCATGTCGCCGGCCAGCATCCTGCCGTTCACCCGCGAGCTGGCCGTCTGGCTGATGGCCTCGACCCTGGTGTTTCTGGCCTTCACGGCCGGGGCCGACTTCCTGTGGCAGAAGATGCGCTTTGCCAAACGCATGCGCATGAGCCGCGAGGAACTGAAGGAAGACTACAAGCAGGCCGAGGGCGACCCGCACGTCAAGGCCAAGCTGAAGCAGATCCGGGCCCAGCGCGGCCGCCAGCGAATGATGCAGAATGTGCCCAAGGCCACCGTCATCGTCACCAACCCGACCCACTATTCCGTGGCCCTGCGCTATGAGCCGGATCAGGGCGACGGCGCGCCGGTCTGTCTGGCCAAGGGCGTCGACGATCTGGCCCTGAAAATCCGCGAGGTGGCGAAGGAACACAATATTCCGATCGTCGAGAATGTGCCCCTGGCCCGCGCCCTTTACGCCTCGGTCGATGTCGACCAGACCATCCCCCGCGAGCATTTCGAGGCCGCCGCCCAGGTGATCGGCTTCGTCTTCAAGAAACGTCGGCGCTAGGACTTTGGCGTCCGTACCCGGCAGATATGGCATAAGAGGGCAGGCGATTCGCCTCGCAGGAGAGAGCGGGATGACCACCCCGGCCCGGCCGCTGCCCCGAGGGGCGCCGATTGATCTGACCCTGGTGCTGATGGCGATCGGCTGCGCCCTGCTGGTCGGGGCCATGGCCTATCCGGCGTTTCGCACCAATCCGTTCAGCGCGCCCGGCCTGATACTGATCGTCGCGGCGGGGGGCGTGGCCCTGATCGGGCTGATGATCTTCACCCGCAGCGAGTCGCGAAAGCCCACCGGCGACACGGCGGTCGAGATGCTGGAGGCGCTGGCCGAGCCCGCCGCCCTGGTCTGGTCCGACGGTCGGGTGCTGGCCTTCAATGCGGCCTGGGCCGAGGCGGACGGTGCCAGCAACAGCCTGCCGAGGCGCGGCGGCAAGGCGGCCCAGGCCCTCTATGCCGCCTTTGCCCAGGCGCGGGCGGGAGAGCAGGGACGCGCGCTGATCCCGTTGGGTGACAAGGATGTCGAGGCCCTGATCGGCCATGCCGGACCGGGTCGGTTTCTGGTCAGGGCGGCCCCCGAGACCCTGCTGGCCGAGGCCCCGGGCCGCGAGGCCGCCGCCGCCGAGTCCCAGCGTCCCCGCGCGACCGGCACCCTGCGCGAAGGCCATGCCATGGCCGCCGGTGCGCCGTTCGGCTCGGCCATCATCCGTCATGACGATCTGTTTGCGGGGCGGGTGGAACAGCCCAATGCGGCGCTGGCCCTGCTGACCGGACCGGCGTCCGCCCGCGACGCGGCCTTTGGCCATCTGTTCGATCCCGCCGGCGTGGCCGAGGCTCGCACGCGTCTGGCGGCAGGGTCGGCCGGTCCGATCGAGCTGGTCGCCCGCGCCCACCCGGACCGCATCCTGCACCTCTATGTCGCCCCGGAAGACGATGCCCGGCGCGTCTGGCTGTTCGATGCCTCGGCCCAGAAGTCGATGGAGCTGCAGCTGTCGCAGGCGCAAAAAATGCAGGCCGTCGGCCAGCTGGCGGGCGGGGTGGCGCACGATTTCAACAACCTGCTGACGGCCATCCAGCTGCAGCTGTCGGGCCTGCTGGAACGACACCCGGTGGGCGATCCGTCCTATGACGGGCTGAACGAGATTCGCCAGACCGCCATCCGCGCCGCCGATCTGGTGCGCAAGCTCCTGGCTTTTTCGCGCAAATCGACGGTCCGGCGCGAGCGTCTGGACCTGGGCGAGCTGGTCGGCGAGTTCGCGGTCCTGCTGCGGCGGCTGCTGCGCGAGGATGTGCGGCTGGAAACCGACCACGGCCGCGACCTGCCGGTGGTTCTGGCCGACAAGAGCCAGCTGGAAACCGCTGTCATGAACCTGGCGGTCAATGCGCGCGACGCCATGCGTGGCGTGGTCGAGCCCGGCGCAGGCGTGGTCACCATCACCACCCGCCGCCTGACGTCTGATGCGGCGCGCAGCATGGGCTGGCACGATGCGCCCGACGTCGATGTGGCGATGATCGAGGTGTCAGACACCGGCCCCGGCGTGCCCCCCGAAATCCTCGACAAGATCTTCGAACCCTTCTTCACGACCAAGGCCGTCAATGAGGGGACCGGCATGGGTCTGGCGACCGTCTATGGCATCGTCGAACAGGCCGGTGGCCACATCAACGTCACCAATCTCGAAGGCGCGGGCGCGGCCTTCCGCATCTTCCTGCCTGCCGCTGCGGCCGCAGAACTCGAGGCGATCGCCCCGGTCGAGGTCAAGGTCAAGGCGCCGCGCGACCTGTCAGGGGCGGGCCGCATCCTGTTCGTCGAGGACGAGGCCGCCGTGCGCGGCATCGCCGCCCGCCTGCTGCGCCAGCGCGGCTATGAGGTGATCGAGGCCGCCGACGGCGAGGAGGCCCTGATCCTGGCCGAGGAACACGCGGGCCAGATCGACATGATGATCTCCGACGTCATCATGCCCGGGCTGGACGGCCCCAATCTGCTCAAGAAGGCCCGTCCGTACCTGGGCGACATCCCGGTGATGTTCATCTCGGGCTATGCCGAGAGCGACTTCTCGGACCTGCTCCAGGACGAGGCGGGCGTCTCCTTCCTGCCCAAGCCGCTGGACATCAAGACCCTGGCCGAGCGCGTCAAACAGCACCTCCACGCCGAATAGGTCAGGGGCCGCCTCTTGTGGGATGCTTCGGGATGGTGCCGTATGCGGGCAACCCTTCGAGAGGATGTTCCCATGATCGACCGTCGCCGCCTTCTGCTGACCGCCGCCGCCGGAGCAGGCCTTGCCGCTTCGGGTCAGGTCCTCGCCCAGGAAGCGCCCGCCACCACCCCGGTCGCGCAGCTCAATGACTGGATGGACCGCGTGTTCAAGGAACTGGTCATGACCTCGCCCGAGATCCTGACCTCGCTGGGCTTTGACAAGGGGCCGATGGCCGCCGCCAAGGGTCAACTGGACGACCGCTCGCAGGCCAGGATCGATGCCGATGAGGTCAAGTTCAATCGCTTTGCCGACGAGCTGATGGCCATCGACCGGTCGGCCCTCAGCGGACGCGACGCGGTCAACTATGACACCGTCAAATTCTTCGGCGAGACGGTCCAGATCAGCCAGGGATTTGACTACGGCACCGGCAACTCGCCCTATACGATCAGCCAGCTGAGCGGCTCGTACAGCAATATCCCCGACTTCCTCGACAGCCAGCATTCCATCGAAACGGCCGAGGACGCCGAGGCCTATCTGTCGCGCCTGTCGGCCTTCCCGACGGCGCTGGATCAGGAAACCGAGCGAATGCTGGCGGACTTTGCCGCCGGAGCCATCCCGCCCGACTTCGTCATCGACAAGACCCTGCTGCAGTTGGCCAATCTGCACGATACCCCGGCGAGCCAGTCGATCATGACCACCTCGGTCCAGCGACGCGCGACCGAGAAGGGCATTTCCGGCGACTGGGCCGCCCGCGCCGAGCGGATCGTTTCCGGCGAAATCTATCCGGCGCTCGTCCGTCAGGCCGAGGCCATGAAGGCGCGCCGGGCCGAGGCGGTCCACGATGCGGGCGTCTGGCGCCTGCCGGACGGCGAGGCCTGGTACACCTATGGCCTGCGCAATTCGACTACCACCACCATGACCGGCGAAGAAGTCCACCAGATGGGCCTGGAACAGGTGGCCGAGCTGACGGCGCGCGCTGACGGCCTGCTGCGGGCCGAGGGCATGACCCAGGGCACGGTCGGCGAACGCATCGCCGCCATGGGCAAGGATCAGCGCTTCATCTATCCCAACACCGATGAGGGCAAGGCGGCGCTGCTGGCCGACCTGAACCTGCAGATGCAGGATATGCAGGAGCGCCTGCCCGAGTATTTCGGTCGCATCCCCAAGAGCCCGGTCGAGGTCCGCCGCGTGCCGGTCTTCACCGAGGCGGGCGCACCCGGCGGCTATTATCAGGGACCGGCGCTGGATGGCTCACGCCCCGGGGCCTATTACATCAATCTGCGCGACACGGCGGAATGGCCCAAATGGACCCTGCCGACCCTGACCTATCACGAGGCGTCGCCCGGCCATCACCACCAGATCGCCCTGCAGCAGGAAAACGACGAGGCCCCGCTCCTGCTCAAGATCCTCGGCTTCTCGGCCTATTCCGAAGGTTGGGGCCTGTATGCCGAACAGCTGGCCGACGAAATGGGCGTCTATGCCGACGACCCCTGGGGCCAGATCGGCTATCTGCAGTCGCTGATGTTCCGCGCCACCCGTCTGGTGGTCGACTCCGGCCTGCACCACAAGCGCTGGAGCCGCGAACAGGCGATCCGCTATATGGTCGACACCCTGGGCGATCAGGAAAGCGCCGTGACCACCGAGGTCGAACGCTATGCCGTCTGGCCGGGCCAGGCCTCGTCCTACAAGATCGGCCACACCGAATGGGTGCGGATGCGCGCGTCGGCCAAGGCTGCGCTGGGCGACCGCTTCGACATCCGGGGCTTCCACGACACCGGTCTGGCGGTCGGAGGCGTGCCGCTGACGGTGCTGGACCGGGTGTTCACCGACTGGGTCGCCAGCCGGCAGGCCTGATCGGAATCAGCGGTGCCAGATCAGGGATGCCGGGGCCGGTGCGGGCGATGGGGCCGCTGCGGACGGTCCCGGTAATCCCGGTCGTCGTAACAGACCTGGTACGGATAGCCCCAGGCGTCGATGCGCGTGTAGCAGTCCGAGTCCAGGATCAGCGCCAGCGCCACCAGATCGGCGCCGATCGACACCCCCTGCCAGAACAGGGGATCGGACAGCGGGTCATCGGTCGCGCAGGCGGACACCAGCAGGCTACAGGCGGCGAGGGCTGCGACCCCTCTTGAGCGGGCAAAACGCGTCGGTGTCGTGGTCATGATCAAGCCTCCCATGACCGAAGACTAGTCCCCGACCGCACCCAAGGGCTGTGACGGAATCTGATACCGACGCTATGTCGCCGGGCGTGTATTCCAGGTGACCGGCCACAGATCGGCGGTCACGCCCATACAGGCCTCCATCCGCCGCTCATGCTCCAGCACGAACGCCCGCCCGGTCCAGATCCACTGGTGGACCGTGCCGCAGTCGCCCAGCCCCCGCCCCTTGCCAAAGGCCTCCAGCCGCCGCGTGGCCGGGTCGTATTCCGGGTTGATCGGCGTCTCCATCGCCTCGCCCGTGGTCGGCAGGCTGACGATGCGCGGCGATGCCCCGGCATTGTCCGTCAGCACATAGAGATAACCGGTGTTATAGGCGCCCATGAAGCAGGGCACGCCCCACAGCACCGTATCGGCGGCCAGTCGGTATTGCTGGATGTCATACTGAAAATCAGGATTGAAGTCGGTGTCGGTCCGGCAGGTGCGGACCGGGTCCAGGTCCTCGACCGCGTCGGGCAGTTGGGTGGCGGTCAGTCCCGTCTGGGCCACCGCCGGCGCGGCCGCGACCACCGGCAAGGTCGGCGCGGCGGGCACGGTCGAGGCCGGGGCATCCCCCTTGCGGATCAGGGCGGTGACGGTGCCCAGCCGCCCCTGCCGCTCGTCAATCCACAGCAGGGCCGCCGAGATGCCCGAGACCGACACCGCCAGCGATCCGTCAGCCGTGCCGAGTTCGGCTGCGCGACCCTCCGCCAGCGCATCGATCACCGCACGCGTCCGGTCGGCAGGAATGCGGGCCAGATCGTCCTCGATCCGCGAGGCGAACGGCTGGCCGTCGATGGTCAGGGTCGGCACCACACTGCCGTCCGACATCCACATGCCGACATGGACCACCGGCTCTGCTCCCGGCCCGGCGGGCATGAACAGCCGCAGCCAGCCGTTGTCGTCCGCCACAGAGCCATAGGCCGTGCAGTCGCCGTTGTTGCCGCACGTCACCGTCCAGTCGCGAAAGGTGCGGCTCTCCGGCACGGCAGTCACGGGATCAGCGGAGGCGGCGGGACTGTCCGGGGCCGTCGCATCCCCGGCGGTCTGACCCGCTTCGCTCTGGCACGCCGCCAGACCGGAGGTGAGGCCGAGGGTCAGCAGCACGAGCGGGATACGGCGCATGGGGGATCCTCCGGTCTGTTTCAGCCCCAGCCTCGACCACCCCGCCCGCCCGCGCAAGGCCGGGGGTTTGCGCCCCGCCGCGTGACGGCTATACCGCCCCCACAATTTCCTTCCCGCAAGAACAGAGAGCGCACATGGCGAAGATCAAGGTCGACAACCCCATCGTGGACATCGACGGCGACGAGATGACCCGGATCATCTGGCAGATGATCAAGGACAAGCTGGTCTTCCCCTTCCTCGACCTCGAGCTCGACTATTACGACCTGGGTATGGAGAACCGCGACGCCACCGACGACCAGGTGACGATCGACGCCGCTCACGCCATCCAGAAGCACGGCGTCGGCGTCAAATGCGCGACCATCACCCCGGACGAGGCCCGGGTTGAGGAATTCGGCCTGAAGAAGATGTGGAAGTCGCCCAACGGCACCATCCGCAACATCCTCGGCGGCGTCGTCTTCCGCGAGCCGATCATCTGCTCGAACGTGCCGCGTCTGGTGCCCGGCTGGACCCAGCCGATCGTCGTCGGCCGTCACGCCTTTGGCGATCAGTACAAGGCCACCGACTTCCTCATGCCCGGCCCCGGCACCCTGACGATGAAGTTCGTCGGCGACGACGGCAAGGTCATCGAGCACGAGGTGTTCAAGGCCCCGTCGTCGGGCGTGGCCATGGGCATGTACAATCTGGATGACTCGATCACCGACTTCGCCCGCGCCAGCTTCTCGTTCGGCCTGCAGCGCAACTATCCGGTCTATCTGTCGACCAAGAACACCATCCTCAAGGCCTATGACGGGCGCTTCAAGGACATCTTCCAGAAGGTGTTCGACGAGGAATTCGCCACCGAGTTCAAGGCCAAGGGCCTGACCTATGAGCACCGCCTGATCGACGACATGGTGGCCGCGGCCATCAAATGGTCGGGCGGCTTCGTCTGGGCGTGCAAGAACTATGACGGCGACGTCCAGTCCGACATCGTCGCCCAGGGCTTCGGCTCGCTGGGCCTGATGACCTCGGTGCTGATGACGCCGGACGGCAAGGTGCTGGAATCCGAGGCCGCCCACGGCACCGTCACCCGCCACTATCGCCAGCACCAGAAGGGCGAGGCCACCTCGACCAACTCCATCGCCTCCATCTACGCCTGGACGCGCGGCTTCGCGCACCGGGGCAAGCTGGACGGCAACCAGGCCCTGATCGACTTTGCCGACACGCTGGAGCGCGTGGTCGTCGAGACGGTCGAGAGCGGCCACATGACCAAGGACCTGGCCCTGCTGGTCGGCGACCACCAGAGCTGGCTGACCACCGAAGGCTTCCTCGACAAGGTCGCCGAGAACCTGAACAAGGCGATGGCGTAGGCAGTAGGCGGAGACCCTTCTCCCCTTGTGGGAGAAGGTGCCCCCTGAGAAGGGGGCGGATGAGGGGTCATGCCGCCGGCAGACGGTCCGGCCCCACTTCATCTCCGGCACGACCCCTCATCCGAGCCGCTCA
>NZ_DDOD01000008.1:36349-91656 GCF_002341485.1 Brevundimonas sp. UBA2503
CCCGCCCCCTCATCCGAGCCGCTCACGCGGCCCACCTTCTCCCGCAAGGGGAGAAGGACGCAGGTAATCTGAGCCCCGCCCGACTCGCTTCGGCGGGGCTTTTGTTTGTGACCGGGCCGGGTTCGTGCATTCTGGCGGCCTACAGACCCGGAGGCAGTCTTGAAGATCATCGGCAATCTGATCCTGGCGGTGGTGGTGCTGCTGGTCATCAGCTTCTTTGCGGCGCCCGGCGTGGCCTTCTTTGGTCTGCGCAGCGCGGCCGACAGCGGCGACGTGGCCGAGCTGGACCGGCTGGTGGACTATGGCGCCATGCGCAAGGCGCTGGGCCCGCAGCTGAACGGGCGGGTCGAGACCCTGACGCCGCCACCCTCCATCCTTGAGGATCCCATCGGCGCCGTGCAGCGTCAGTTCCAGCGCGGACCGGTGGCCGAAGGGCCGAGGGCCGACGCCTATTTGACGCCTGCGGCTCTGGGCGCCCTGACCCGGGGCGAGGGACGGTCCGCCGCCCTGCGCTCCGAGGCCGACAGTGCCGAGGCTGAACCGCCCTCCGGCGGGCCGCTGCCCCGGCCGGTCTATTGGGGCATGGACCGGGCCCGCATGGCGGTGATCGGCGAAAGCGGCGACGAGACCGTCTTCACCTTTGCCCGGACCGGCTTCTTCAGCTGGCATCTGGTGCACGTCAGCCTGCCGGAAGAGCGGGTGCCGATCGTCGGCCAAAGCGGTCGCAAGGGCGGCTGATCGCGATAGTCGAAGGCCGCGACTCACGGCAACCCTGATCCCCGGGGAGCGTTACGGTAGCGGGAGTGCCCGGTTCAGACCGGGTCAGGGAGAGTTGAGGGGATTATGCGTAAACTGATTATCGGGGTCGCCGGTCTGGCGATCGTACTGCTGCTCGGGGCCTGGGCCCTGTCACCCATTTTTGCCATGCAGGCCCTGACCCGCGCCGCCGAACAGGGCGACGAGGCCGCGCTGGAGCGGCTGGTCGACTTTCCCGCCGTCCGTCAAAGCCTCAAGGACGAACTGAACGCCCGCATGATGGCCGAGATGCGGGCCGAGGGCTCCGAGATCGACCCCGCATGGGCCGGCGTCGGCATGCTGCTGGGCCCGGCCATCGTCTCCGGCGCCATCGATGCCGTCATCACCCCCCAGGGCGTGGCCACCATGGTCCGCACCGCCGAGGCGCCCGAGCCCCAGGACGTGCTCAACCGCCCGAAGCCCACGCCCGGCGAGACCGAGGACGACGTCCACAAGTCCTGGACCTATCGCGGCGCCAACCGCGTCGAGGTGCGCCTGACCACGACCGACCGCCCGGACCAGCCGCTGATCCTCAACATGGACCGCCACGGCCTGTTCGGCTGGCGCCTCGTCGAAATCGACCTGCCGGACGCCGAGACCTGACAGCGCCCGCCGCCGCGATGGCGCGGGTCAGGGACCGTTGATCGCCGTCCCCGCCATTGGTAGCGTCAGCGCGTCGAAATTGCAGGGACGAACGACCGATGGTTGAGGCTCTGATCTTCGCCGGTAGCCTGGCTTTACTTCCCCTGCCGGATGAGTGTGCGCCGCGCGTGGAAAACGCTGTCGCGATCTGGTGGTTTCAACCGCTTGAACGCGCCCCGGGCGCGACGGTGAGTCTGGAAGCCTACTGGACGGACAGGCCCCATTCCTTTGAGCGGGCGCCCCGCCATTGCGTCACCGACATCGCGTTTTCGCCAGAGGGCATCCTGCAGTTCGACGCTGAGGACCTCATTGTCAGGGTCGCTGACGACGCTCCGGCCTCCGCCTTGGTGACCCTTACGGGGCGCCTTGGTGATCAACCGCTCGAAGCGCAGATCCGTGTCGTGACACCGGAGCAAGCCCCGCTCAGGGGCACCTGGCGACAGACCGGCGCAACCTGCCCGGATGGTGTGGTGCCGACGCCAATCAACGAACTGGTCTTTGATGCGGCGCAGCGATTTTCTGTCACCTGGATTCCGTTTGAGTCCTACCGGGACTATTGGGGCACCTACCGGTTCGATGCTGCTGACAAGTCCTTCAGCGCCGAGGTCGAGGGCGACAACCAGCGGCCCGCCAACCTCGATCTTTCGGGCACGGCATCCGTCTCGGGGAATGAGTTGATTCTGGAAGACCTGTGGCTCGGCGATCCCTCGCAAATGGTCGCAGCAGCCAGCCGCTGCACGTACCGGTTCGTCCGCGCCGACGCGCCGGGCTCAACCCAGACTCCCCCGACCGAGAAACTCGGAACGGACGACGTTACCGTCAACGAAGTCTCCGCCGATCCCGCATTTGCCTCAGGGGTCATAGCAACCGCCGTTGGGCTCTCTGGCACAGTTGCGGGCGAACAGCGGTTCTACATCATCCCGTTCATGGCCATCGGTCAGGCCAAGCCCGATGCAGGCGATAGGTGCAAAATCAGTTGGCAGTGGCACTCCGGGTTCCAGTGGTCGCTTGGCGGCGGTGGATCAGTCCGCGAAGGACGCGTGGTGACTGAATTTCACTGCGAACCGGGATCACAGTAGCCCCGGAGCAAGTGTCCGCATTCCACCCTCACGCGACAGTCAACTCCCGACCCATAGCGGACATTTGCGTCGCTACATCCGAGCGGCGACTTCTGGCTCATTGTGCCGGTCCCGAACGTCCGCTCTCATCGCGACGCACCGGCTCGGCCGATTGGACCGGACCCGACTCCCAGCTGACTTTTGACCTGTCTGGCCGCCGCTTCGCGGCGGCCAGTGACTTGGAGATGACGTCATAGCCGTGAGGGATTAGCGTCGGGGGGCCGTAGTATCGCTTGTCTCTGGAGGTTCCCATGGTTCGTACCCTTTCGCTCGTTGCTGCTGCGGCGGTGGTGATCAGCGTCTCGCCCGTCGCTGCGCATGCTCGGCTGGTGTCGGCTACGCCCGCGAGCGGGGCGGTTGTGTCGGCGCCCCGCACGATCAGCCTGACGTTCAGCGAGCGGTTCGCCGCGCCGTTCTCCAACGTCGAGGTCGAGGACGGGCGGGGGCGCGCCATCGCCTTGACCAAAACGGTGTCGGAGGACGGCAAGACGTTGGGCGGGTCGTTCGCAGCGCCGCTGTCGGCCGGGACCTATCGCGTGACCTGGGCCATCGCGGCGGCCGACGGTCACCGCATGACGGGAAACTACAGCTTCACCGTCCGCTGACGTGCCGATCGACCTGACCGTCGTCGTCCTAAGGTGGCTCCAGTTCGCTGCGGCGGTCGTGGCGCTGGGACTGCCACTGTTCCGGATCTATGCGTCGGGACCGGTCCCTTCGCGTTCGGTGCGTCGGGTCGCCATCACCGCCGGGCTGCTTCTGGCGGTCGGGGCGGCCGCTGGCCTTGTGGCTCAGACGGCCATGATGGCAGGCGGCTGGGCAGCAGCCGCAGACCCCGCTTCAATCGGTTACGTGATCCAGTCCACCAGTCTGGGCATGGCGCACATCGCCCGCGCCATACTGGCCCTGACAGGGGTCGCGATCTCGATGTTCGGACAGGACAGGAAGGTCGCGCAGTTGATGGCTGTCGCGGCGTTCGCCGGGGCTACAGCCAGCTTCGCCTGGAGCGGCCACGGGGCGGCCAGCGAGGGAGCCGGGGGGCTCATCCACCTGATCGCCGACATCATTCATGCGCTGGCGGCCGCCGTCTGGTTGGGCGCGCTGGCAGGATTCTGCATGCGGCTGTGTCGTCCTTTCGGAGGCGAGATCGAGACGACGACGCGTGCCCTTGCCGGGTTCGCCACGGTCGGCTCGGCAGCCGTTTCGGTGCTGGTGCTCACAGGGTTGATCAACGCCGGCTTTCTGATCGGCATTGACGGCGTGGTCCGGGTTGCAAGCTCGACCTGGGGCCTGCTGCTCCTGGGCAAGCTGGCCCTGTTTATCCTGATGGTCGGGCTGGCGGCGCATAACCGCTTCACCCTGACGCCCGCCCTGGCGCGGGCCATCACGCATGATACCCCGACCGACGGGCCTGTTCGGAGACTGCAGCTCAGCATTGGCCTGGAGATGGCGGCCGGCCTCGTCCTTCTGGGGCTTGTCGCGGCGATGGGCGTGCAGATGCCGCCGGCGTCGATGTAATCAGCGCGGCGCGCGCGACGACCAGTGGATGTGGCGGATACGCCAGACGTCGCCGTCCCGGTGCAGGATCATGGTCTCGGCGGTCAGCCGGTCGACGGGCCGGCCATTGAACGCGCCGGTCGTGCGGCCCTCGGTCAGCACCCAGGCGACGTCGCCCTCGACCCGGGCCGCTCGGCGCGTGACCTCGGCGGTGGTGGCGGCGGCGAAGGCCATGTCTGCGGGCAGGTGATGGCCTGCGTATTCCTCGCGCGAGCGCTCGGCACCGCCCTCTTCCAGCACCACGACGTCCTCGGCGAGCAGGGCCAGGACAGCCTCGGCGTCGCCCGACCCCAGGGCGGCATGAAAGGCGTCCACGACGGCGATGGCGGGGCGCGCCGCTTCATCATCGGCCGGGGCTGACGCGGATGAGACAGCGCCGCTGGGGGTCACGATGACGGAGGCCGATACGGCGAGGGCGACGGCGAAGATCAGGCGCTTCATGAAGGGCTCTCGGTGGCGAAGGACTGTGACTATGCTCTATTTGTGCGGCGAGGACAGCACCCTCTTGCGAGGGGCGGACAGGGACCCTGCGTAGATGTGCGGAACCCATGGAGATGATCGGCATGGTCGAACTGGATACCTTGATTGCACGGAGTTCGCCTCTGGAAGCCGCCTCCCTCGACGGTCTGGAAGACGGCGTCTGGCAGCGCGTGCAGCAGGCGCAAGTCAGGACACGTGAGCGATCGCTGCGGTTCGCGGCGCTTGGAATCGCGGCGGCCATCGGCGGCGTCGCCGGTGGCGTAACGGCGCCGACAGTCGAAACAGGTCGCAGCGAACTGTCTATCTTCAGCCCCCGCATGGCAGCGACACCCCTTGGTATCCGGAGCACCCTCGGATGAGCGGGCTGAAGTCCACACTGGTCACAGCCGTGCTGGCCGCCGCCGTAGGCGCGGCCGCGGCCTGGGGTGCAATGACCATACAGGCGCGGCAGGACAGGCCCGCCGACTTCCACCACCTCGTTCACGAAAGGCTGGACCTGAGCCCGGAACAGGATCGGCGTCTGGACGAGATCGAAGCGGCGTTCGCCGAGCGGCGAGCGCCACTGGAAGCCGAGGTACGACAGGCCAATGCGGAACTGTCGGCTGCGATTGCCGCCAGCCAAGGCGAGACGCCCGAAGTTCAGGCCGCCGTCGATCACTTCCACACCGCCATGGGTGATCTTCAGATGGCGACGATCCGTCATGTGTTCGAGATGCGCGCCGTGCTGACGCCCCGGCAGGCGGAAGAGTTCGACCGCGCGGTGGTCGAGACCCTGCGCGCCGACGCCGACTGACACGAGCGTGGGGGCTGGCGATACCGACGAAGGCCAGGCCGCCCTGGGAGACCGGGCGGCGTTTTCGCGCCTGATGACGGCGACGAAGGGTGAGTTGCATCGGTTCGTCAGCCGTTACGTCGGCGACCCGGACGAGGCGCTGGACCTGACCCAGGAGACCTATGCCGCCGCCTGGCTGTCGATTCGTCGATACGATCCCGAACGGCCGTTCGGAGCCTGGCTGCGCACCATCGCCCTGAACAAATGCCGGGACTGGAGCCGTCGCCGCCGCGTGCGTCGTCTCGTGAGGGGCGTCATGGGCCTGGACGCGCCGGAAGCCATGACAGTCGGTGACCCGACGCCCGGGGCCGAGGACCGGATGGATGATCGGCGGCGGGTGGAGCGTCTGAATCGCGCCTTGAATGAACTGCCCGACGGTCAGCGCGCGCCGCTCCTGCTCGCGGTTCTGGAAAGCCGGTCTCATGCCGAGATCGGCCGGATACTGGGACTGTCGTCCAAGGCGGTCGAACTGAGGATTGCCCGCGCCCGAAAGGCCTTGCTGGATCGCCTCGGCCCCTCCGAATGAGCCCCTGCGACCAGCCGTCGCGAGGGGCGGGCGCGGTTCTGACGTAAGGCTTGTTCAGACAGATGGGCCAAGACAGACGCATGAGATCGATTCAAACAGACCGTCGCGCATTGCTGCGCGGCTTCGCAGGCGGCGCAGGGCTTTTCGCCGCCCAGGGGTTGATGCCGGCATGGGCCCAGAGCGGGTCAGCGGGCCTAAGGACAGACCTGCACACACTCGACGGACCGGACGTGCGGCTGACGGTCGGCCATTCGCCGTTCACCGTCGGCGGGCGCACCGGTCACGCCATCACCGTCAACGGGACCTTGCCCGCGCCGCTGATCCGGCTGCGCGAGGGCCAGACGGCGCGGCTGTCGGTGACCAACACCCTGGACGAAGACACGTCTATCCACTGGCACGGGGTGCTGCTGCCCTTCCACATGGACGGCGTTCCGGGGGTCAGCTTCCCCGGCATCCGGCCCGGTGAGACCTTCCAGTATGAGTTCCCGGTGATCCAGTCCGGTACCTTCTGGTATCACTCCCACTCGAACCTCCAGGAGGCGATGGGCCACTACGGACCGCTGATCATCGATCCGGCGGGCGCGGATCCGGTTGCCTACGACCGCGAGCACGTCATCGTCCTGTCGGACTGGAGCTTCCTGCACCCTCACGAAATCCTGGATCGGCTCAAGAAGAGCCCCGGCTACTTCAACCAGTCGCGCACGACCCTGTCGGGCCTCGTGTCCGGCGAGGACGGGATGTCGCTGGAGGAGCGGCGCATGTGGGGCGGGATGCGCATGGACCCGCGCGACATCGCCGACGTCAACGGCACGACCTATACCTATCTGGTCAACGGCCATGGCCCGACCGAGAACTGGACCGGCCTGTTCCGTCCCGGCGAGCGGGTGCGGCTCCGGGTCATCAACGCCTCGGCCATGTCGATCTTCAATGTGCGTATCCCGGGCCTGGCCATGACCGTGGTCAATGCCGACGGCGAGAACGTCCGGCCGGTCGAGACCGACGAGTTCCAGATTTCGGTGGCCGAGACCTATGACGTCATCGTCCGCCCGACCGAGGACCGCGCCTATACCCTGGTGGCCGAGTCCGTGGACCGGTCCGGTATGGCGCGGGCGACGCTGGCCCCGCGTCCGGGCATGACGGCCGAGGTTCCGCCGCTGAGAGACGTTCCGACCCTGACCATGCGCGACATGGGCATGGGCGGCATGGCGGGCATGGACCACTCGGGCATGGACCAAGGCGTGGACCACTCCGCGATGGGCCACGGCGAGCCTGCCGCCGCGCCGATGGACCACGGATCCAGGGATCACGACATGCGCAACCCGGACAATGCGCCGGCCGGCATGGCCGTCGGCGTCGGTGTCGACATGGTTTCGCCGGACCCTGCCAACCGCCTTGGCGAGCGCCCCATGGGGCTGGAGGACGCGCCGCACCGCGTGCTGGTCTATACCGACCTCGTCTCCCTGGCGCCCAACAAGGATCAGCGGTCGCCCTCCCGCGCGCTCGAAATCCACCTCACCGGCAACATGGAACGGTTCATGTGGGGCTTCGATGGGCGGAAGTTCTCCGAGATCGTCGAGCCGATCCGCTTCGAGCGGGACGAGCGGGTGCGCGTGACCCTGGTCAACGACACCATGATGGCCCACCCCATCCACCTGCACGGCCACTTCTTCGAGCTGGTGACGGGCGGCCCGGCCGGGCATCAGCCGCTGAAGCACACGGTCAACGTCGCGCCGGGGTCCAAGGTGACCTTCGACCTGACCGCCGATGCCCCGGGCGACTGGGCCTTCCACTGCCATATGCTGATGCACATGCACGCGGGGATGTTCAACGTCGTCACTGTCCGCCCGCTGGATGGAGTGGCGTCATGATCCGGCTTTTGATGTGTCTGGTGCCGCTGTTGCTCGTGGCGGGCGCTGCCACAGCCCAGGATCACGAGCATCACCCGCCAACAGCCCAGACGCCCGCGACGGTCCCGCCGACGGCTGATCTGCATGCCGGACATGACATGAGCCCGGCCCCGGAACCCGTCGACCCGCATGCCGGTCACGACATGGGTGCGCAGCCTCAGACCGCAGATCCGCACGCCGGACATGACATGAGCGAACAGGCGATGGGTCCGCCAGACGTGCCGACCAGCGCCGATGACGATGGACGTCCCCGCCAACCGCCCCTGCCGCCCGCTGCCCTGTCCGGCCCGGCCCATGCGGCCGACGCGATCTGGGGGGCGGATCGGATGACCGGCGCCCGCGACATCCTGAGGCGCGAGAACGGCGATGTGCGCGCCACCGCCGTCATCATCGACCGGCTGGAGGTCGGCTTCGGCGACGGCGAGGAGGCCTGGACCTGGGACGTGGCGGGCTGGACCGGCGGCGACATCAACCGCTTCTGGTGGAAGTCCGAGGCCGAAGGCGACTTTGATGGCGAGATCGAAGGCGAGGTCCAGGCTCTCTACAGCCGCGCCATCACGCCCTTCTGGGGTGTGCAGGCGGGCGTGCGCCAGGACTTCGGGGAGGGCGGCGAGGATCCGACCCATCTGGTGCTCGGCGTCCAGGGGCTCGCCCCCTATTGGTGGGAGGTCGACGCCGCCACCTTCCTGTCGACCGGGGGCGACCTGACCGCGCGGGTCGAAGCCGAGTATGACCAGCGCATCACCCAGCGCCTGATCCTGCAGCCGCGCATCGAAGTCGAGGCTTCGGCGTCCGACGTGCCGGAGCTCGGTCTGGGCTCGGGTTTCACCCACGTCGAGGCCGGCCTCCGCCTGCGCTATGAAATCGCCAGGGAGTTCGCGCCCTATGTCGGGGTGGAGTGGAGTCGCGAACTCGGAGATACCGCCGACTTCACCCGCGCGGCGGGCGGCGAGCCCGAGCACACCCGTTTCGTCATCGGCCTCAAGGCCTGGTTCTAAGGAGAGTTACCTATGCACAAGATCATGCCGACGGTCGCCATGACCCTGGCCCTCATGGTCCCCACATTCGCTCAGGCTGTCGAGGCTTGCTGCTGCTGCGAGCAGGATCCCCCGGGCGCGCAGGCAGGCCACGACGCCCATGCCGCCGATCCCGACCACGCCGCGCACGACGTCGTCACAACCCCGGCGGACGGCGCCATGACCGATGGCTCCCCCGACTGGTTCACTGCCACCTTCCCGCACGCGATGACCCTGAAGACTGTGACCGTGACCGCTGAAGGACGCAACGCGGTCACGGTTCCCGTCGCCGCCGCGGCCGCAACGACACGCTTATCGGCCGATTTGCCGACTCTGGCCCCCGGCAACTACGTGCTGAACTGGACGGCCGAAGGCGCGGACGGTCATGAAATGACGGGCGCCGTCCGTTTCATGGTCCACTGATGGCGCCCCGATTGACCCGTCGCTTGCTTCTTGGCGGCGCGGTCGCGCTCGCCTCGGCGGGCACCGCGATGGCCCAGGACCGGCGGATGACCGCCTACAAGACGCCCTGGTGTGGGTGCTGCGACGGCTGGGTAGCGCACATACGCGCCGCCGGCTGGACCGTTGATGTGGTCGAGCGCGACGACCTCGCCCCGATTCGCACCCGCTACGGCGTGCCGGATCGCTATGCCGGGTGTCATACCGCCGTGGTCGGCGCCTATGCCGTCGAGGGCCATGTTCCGGCCTCCGACGTCGCCCGTCTGCTGAGGGACCGGCCGCAGGCCTTGGCCCTCGCCGCACCGGGAATGCCCGCCGGCTCGCCCGGCATGGAGGCGGCCGGGAACGAGCCCTATGTCACCCTGCTGATTGACCGCAGGGGCCAGGCCACCGTTTTCGGGCGCCATAACGGAGCCTGAGCCTCAGGCCGTCTCCCACTGGAAGGCCGCGATGATCGGACACGGGCCGCTGTCCCTGGAGGCGCAGGCGCTCGCCAGCCGCCTCAGGGCCGATCTCGCGTCCTCCAGATCGGCTATGGTTCGGTCCAGCGCGGCTAGACGCTCGGACGCCAGCACGCGGGCCCGCGCCCTGTCCTCGCCGGCATCCAGCGACAGCAGCTCCTTGATCTGCTCCAGCGTGAACCCGGCCGTCTGGGCCGAGCGGATGAACTTCAGACGGCGCACGTCCTCTTCGCCATAGCGGCGGATGCCCGCGCCCACGCCGTCGCGCGACCAGCGATCGGGCGTCGGCATGAGGCCCCGTCGCTGATAGAATCGCACTGTCTCCACCCCCACGCCGCCTTCCTGCGCCAGGGCCGCGATCGTTCTGACCTTCATGATTGACTCCGTACTTAAGTACGGAACCTAGAGTCCCCGCTCTGGATTGCCAAGCCAAGGAGCACACCATGTCCAAACCGTCCCGAACCGCCGTCCTGTATCGGATGGTCATGCCCGACCACACCTGTCCCTGGGGTCTGAAGGCCCGTCACCTGCTGAAGAGCCGGGGCTACACCGTCGATGACCGCTGGCTGACCACCCGCGAGGAAACCGACGCCTTCAAGGCCGAACACGGGGTCAAGACCACGCCCCAGGTGTTCATCGACGGCCAGCGGATCGGCGGTCATGACGACCTGCGCCGTTTCCTGGGTCTGAAGGTCCGCGATCCCAAGGCGACGACCTATACGCCCGTACTGGTCGTGTTTCTCACGACCGCCGTCATGGCCGCCATGCTCAGCCTTTTCGTTTTCGGCACCCCTCTGACCGTGCAGGCGGCCGAATGGTTCATTGCCCTGTCGATGATGGTGCTGGGCATGCTGAAGCTGCAGAACGTCGAGAGTTTCTCGTCCATGTTCCTGAACTATGACCTGCTGGCCAAGCGGTGGGTGCCCTATGGCAAGGTCTATCCCTTCGCCGAGTTCGGGGCTGGCGCCCTGATGGTCGCCGGTGTCCTGACCTGGCTGTCGGCACCGGTCGCCCTGGTCATCGGCGGCATCGGCGCCGCCTCGGTGTTCAAGGCCGTCTACCTCGACAAGCGGGAACTCAAGTGCGCCTGCGTCGGCGGCGACAGCAATGTGCCGCTGGGCTTCCTGTCCCTGACCGAAAACCTGATGATGATCGCCATGGCGCTCTGGATGCTGGTGATGGAGTTCGGCGGAGTTCGCGCGGCGATGCCGATGTGAGAGGTGGTCGAAGGTCGGGTTTCGGCCGGCCTTTGAATGTCCACGCATGGCGCATGGCGGACCGTCAGAGTTCTACAGGCCAGAGTCCGCTAACCCCCCAAAGCCGCCACCTGAAGAGTCCTCTTTCCGGTTCGTGGTTCAGCCCCCCAGCGCATCCCGCACGGCTTGCAGCCCGGCCTCGGCCTTGCTGGCGTCGGGCGCTCCGCCCTGGGCAAAGTCTGGCTTGCCGCCGGCGCCTTGCCCGCCCATGGCCAGGACGGCGGCGCGGGCCAGGTCGGCGGCGTTGATCCGGTCGGTGACGTCCGAGGTCACGGCCACGGTCACCGCCGCCTTGCCGTCGGTGGTGCCGATCAGGGCGACGACGCCGCTAACCACCTGTTTGCGGAAATCCTCGGCCACGCCGCGTAGGCCCTTGCCGTCGACGCCGTCCAGCACCCGCGCGATCAGCCTGGTGCCACCGATCTCTTCGGGAGCGGCATTGCTGCCCCCGCCGCCGCCCAGGGCGAGCTGCTTCTTCAGCTCGGCGACCTGTTTCTCCAGCGCCTTGACCGAGGTCTGCAGCGCCTCGACCCGGCCCGGCACATCGGCGGGCTGGATCTTGAAGTCGCGGGCCAGACCGCGCGCCACGCGGGCCTGGGCTTCCAGATACTGCCGCGCGGGCTCTCCGGTCAGGGCCTCGATGCGACGCACGCCGGCGGCGATGCCGCTCTCCGAGACGATCTTGAACAGGGCGATGTCGCCCGTGCGCGCGACGTGCGTGCCGCCGCACAGCTCGACCGAATAGGGTTTGTCCTCCACCAGGCTGTGGCCCAACGTCAGCACCCGGACCTCGTCGCCGTATTTCTCGCCGAACAGGGCCACGGCGCCCGCGGCAATGGCCTCATCGGGGCCCATCAGCTTGGTCTCGGCGGGCAGGTTCTGACGGATGACGGCGTTCACCTCATCCTCGATCCGGGCCAGTTCGTCGTCGGTCACCGGGGCGTTGTGGCTGAAGTCAAAACGCATCCGCTCGGCGTCGACCATCTGGCCCTTCTGCGCCACGTGCGGGCCCAGCACATTCTTGAGCGCCGCATGCAGCAGGTGCGCGGCCGAGTGGTTCGACCGCGTGGTCAGGCGGGCCAGAGCTGTCACCGAGGCCTCGACCCGGTCGCCGGTCTTCAGCGTGCCCGAGGTAATCTTGATGCGATGGACATTGAGGTCGGGCGCGGGCTTTTGCACATCCAGCACCTCGGCCTGGCCGCCGGTCCAGCTCAGCGTGCCGCGGTCGCCCGCCTGTCCGCCGCCCTCGCCATAGAAGGGGGTGCGGTCCAGCACCAGCTCGGCCTCGGCCCCTTCCGGCGCCTGCTCGGCCGGGGCACCGTCGACCACCAGCGCCAGCACCTCGCCGGTGCCGTCCACATCGTCATAGCCGATGAAGTCGGTCGGCCCGAGCCGGTCGCGCAGCGCCAGCCATTCGGCGGTTGAGGCCGTCTGGCCCGACCCCTTCCAGTGCTCGCGCGAGCGGTCGCGCTGTTCGGTCATCGCCGCTTCGAAACCATCGGTGTCGACGGCAAAACCGCGGCGGCGCGCCTCGTCCTGGGTCAGGTCCAGCGGGAAGCCATAGGTGTCATAGAGGGCAAAGGCGGTCGCGCCGGGCAGGGTGCCGCCCTCGGCCAGATCGCGCGTTGCCTCCTCGAACAGGGTCATCCCGCGGCCCAGCGTGGTGCGGAAGCGCAGCTCTTCCTGCTTCAGCGTGTCCTCGATGGTGGCCTGGGCCCGGGTCAGCTCGGGATAGGCCTCGCCCATCTCGGCCACCAGCGTCGGCACCAGCCGGTGCATCAGCGGGTCTGCCGCGCCCAACAGGTGGGCGTGGCGCATGGCCCGGCGCATGATGCGGCGCAGCACATAGCCCCGGCCCTCGTTGGACGGCGTCACGCCATCGGCGATCAGGAAGGACGACGACCGCAGGTGGTCGGCGATCACCCGGTGGCTGGGCGCCTGATCACCCTGGGCGGCCACGCCGGTGGCCTCTTCCGAGGCGTTGATCAGGGTGCGGAACAGATCGGTCTCATAGTTGGAATGCACGCCCTGCAGCACGGCGGCAACGCGCTCCAGCCCCATGCCGGTGTCGATCGACGGCTTGGGCAGGTTCAGGCGCGTGCCGTCTTCCTGCTGTTCGAACTGCATGAAGACCAGGTTCCAGATCTCGACCCAGCGGTCGCCGTCCTCGTCCGGCGTGCCCGGAGGTCCGCCCCAGATGTGGTCGCCGTGGTCATAGAAGATTTCGGTACACGGACCGCACGGGCCGGTGTCGCCCATCGACCAGAAATTGTCCGAGCCGGCGATGCGGGTGATGCGGCTTTCGGGCAGGCCGGCGATCTTCTTCCACAGGTCGAAGGCCTCATCGTCGTCGATATAGACGGTGGCCATCAGCCGGTCCTTCGGAATGCCGAAGTCCTTCGTCACGAGGTTCCAGGCGGCCTCGATGGCGTGTTCCTTGAAGTAATCGCCGAACGAGAAATTGCCCATCATCTCGAAGAAGGTGTGGTGGCGGGCGGTATAGCCCACATTGTCCAGGTCGTTGTGCTTGCCCCCGGCGCGCACGCATTTCTGGGCACTGGTCGCGCGGTTGTAGGGGCGCTTCTCCTGACCGGTGAAGACATTCTTGAACGGCACCATGCCGGCATTGACGAACAGCAGGGTCGGATCGTTCTGCGGCACCAGCGGCGCGGACTGCACCTTGGTGTGACCATCGGCGGCGAAATAGTCGAGGAAGGTCGAACGGATCTCTTTGAGGCTGGACATCGGGGCGGGCTCGGTCAGTCGGGAGGAAACGGGGAGGCAGCCGTCATACAGAGGAATGCGCCGGATTGCATCACCTGCCCGTGATCAGCGGGCGCGACATTGCGGCGGGCGACGGCGGGCCGGGGGAGGGCTAGGGTCCAGCCATGCGCGAAGTGGTCGTCTGGTATGACGGGGCCTGTCCCCTGTGTCGCCGCGAGATCGGCATCATGCGGCGGCTGGACCGTGGCGGTGCCCTGACCTTCGTCGATGTGGCCCAGCCGGGCGCGGCCGAGGCCTGTCCGCTCGACCCGGCCGACATGCTGTCCCGCTTTCACGTGCGCGAGGACGGGCAGTTGCTGTCCGGCGCCGCCGCCTTCGCCGCCATGTGGCGCGCCATTCCGATCCTCCGCCCCTTCGGCCTCATGGCTCGCAACCGGATGGTGCTGGCCCTGCTGGAGCGGCTGTATGTGCAGTTCCTCAAGGTGCGCCCGCGCCTGCAGCGGCTGTTTCGCTGACAGCCGTCCAC
Source organism: Brevundimonas sp. UBA2503 (assembly GCF_002341485.1). NCBI lineage: Bacteria > Pseudomonadati > Pseudomonadota > Alphaproteobacteria > Caulobacterales > Caulobacteraceae > Brevundimonas > Brevundimonas sp. UBA2503. The sequence goes on from NZ_DDOD01000008.1 coordinate 50,646, forward strand.
AACGGACGAAGCCGCCCGACCGGGGGGTCGAGCGGCTTCTTTTCCCCGAACGGATGTCACGGGGTCGGTGGCGGGTCGCGAGGCACCGCCCGGGGAAGTCTGAAAGCCGAGCGGCTTGAGGGCGATCAGCCCTCGAGGTCCTGCCCCTCGTCGGGCTCGGGCGAGCCCAGCAGTTCGTCGTCGATCTTGCTGGTCGACTGACGCACGGCCTTTTCGATCGAGGCCGCCACATCGGGATTGGCCTTGAGGAACTCGCGCACATTCTCGCGGCCCTGGCCGATGCGCTGGCTGTCGTAGGAGAACCAGCTGCCGGCCTTTTCGATCACCCCGGCCTTGACGCCCAGGTCGATGATCTCGCCCAGTTTCGAGATGCCCTCGCCATACATGATGTCGAAGATCACCTCGCGGAACGGCGGGGCCACCTTGTTCTTGACCACCTTGACGCGGGTGGTGTTGCCGACCACCTCGTCGCGGTTCTTGATGGCGCCGGTGCGGCGGATGTCGAGGCGCACCGAGGCATAGAATTTCAGCGCATTGCCGCCGGTGGTCGTCTCGGGCGAGCCGTACATGACGCCGATCTTGTGGCGGATCTGGTTGATGAAGATGACGATGCAATTGGTCCGCGAGATCGAGGCGGTCAGCTTGCGCAGCGCCTGGCTCATCAGGCGGGCCTGAAGGCCGGGCAGGCTGTCGCCCATCTCGCCCTCGATCTCGGCCCGGGGCGTCAGGGCGGCGACCGAGTCGATCACCACAATGTCCACCGCGCCCGACCGCACCAGGGTGTCGGTGATTTCCAGCGCCTGCTCGCCATTGTCCGGCTGGCTGACCAGCAGGTCGTCGAGGTTCACGCCCAGCTTCTGGGCATAGACCGGGTCCAGCGCATGTTCCGCGTCAACAAACGCCGCCACGCCGCCGACCTTCTGGATCTCGGCCACCGTGTGCAGCGCCAGCGTGGTCTTGCCGGAGCTTTCCGGGCCGAAAATCTCGATCACCCGGCCATAGGGCAGGCCGCCGATCCCCAGCGCCATGTCCAGACCCAGCGAGCCGGTCGAGACGCTTTCGATCTCGGCCACCATCCCGCCCTTGCCCAGCTTCATCACCGAGCCCTTGCCGAACGCCCGGTCAATCTGGGCCAGCGCCGCTTCCAGAGCCCGCGCCTTGTCGCCGTCTTCCTTGCCCACCAGTTTCAAAGCCGCCTGTGCCATTGCCTTCGACTCCCTTGCCATGATTCCCATCCGACTTCGGGAGAGACCCGCCACAGGGATGGACATCCACCCCCGGCCCGCTCCCGGTGACCGGCATATGTGCATGTTTTGTTCTGGTTGCCAATATGTTCTTTTTTCGAGTGCGACCGGGATTGACGTAGGGGGCCGTCTGATGAAGCGGGGTTCATCACAAAGACCACAAAGACCCCACAAAGGACACAACGAGGTCGAGCCCAAGCATCCCCCCGCTGTGATGAAGCCCGTTCTTAAGTCCCCTCTCCCGGCGGGAGAGGGGGTTGGGGGTGAGGGGCTCTCCGCATCCTTCGGCGTGAGCCGTCGCACCGGTCCTGCCACGGCGTTCGCCGACGGACACCGCCGCCCCTCATCCGGCGCTCACGCGCCACCTTCTCCCATTGGGAGAAGGGACAATTTATCGTGCGGGACCTTGGCGACGGGCACACCCCCTCTGTGCCCTTCGTGCCTCCTTTGTGTCCTTTGTGATGAACCTCTTTCTTCTCCCTTCTCCCCATCGGGGGAGAAGGAATGCTGAGCTGGCGCCCTCAGCTATGATAGCCGCCCCCGAATTCCCGCGCCCTTTCAACACCCCCACCGTTTCCCGGACCGTTCTTCCCGACCCGGTCCAGCGGTGTGCAACCCTCTGGCTGTCTCCGCCGCAGGAGAGGCGCCTCGGGACCCAGGCACTGACGCGGCGGCGGGGGCCGGTCGAGCGGGATTGCCCGGTGTAAACACCGGGGTCCGGGGCGTTTCTGGACGCCTCGCCCGTCGCGGGCTGAGTCGTCTGGAAGAGGTCGAACCGGGTTAAACGAGCCGGGCCGCGCAAGTTCGTCGGCGCCCCCGGTCCCGGCGGAAGAGACCGGAGCTTCAGACCGCTCGCGTGAACCGACCGGGGCGGCGCCAGGCCAGGTGCCGAAACTCACACACGCTCCCTGACGGCGAAAGCACGGGAGCACACGGTTCCGGGCCCCCGGCCCATGCGCCGCCCGCCTCTCCATCACCTCTGCCCCAAGGGCGAGAGGGGCTTCGGCGTGGGCGCGAAGGCGCGCCCCTCACTTCACCTTTTTGTAAACGGTCAGGCCCAGGACGAAGACGGCGACCGCGATGATGACGGCGATCCAGAACAGGATGATGGCGATGTCGACGAAAACGCCGGCAAGGCCCGTGAAACCCAGCACACCCAGGATCAGGGCGATGACGGCGAGAATGATGGCCCATTTGATCATGGGGGTGGCTCCTCAGTGAAGATGTGTATCGCCCCGCAACGCCACCCGGGGCGGCGACGTTCCGGAAACAGCCTGTTGCACTGCAAGAAAAATCCGCTTCCCCATTGATCCAATGGCCAAGCTTCGCGTTGGATGGGGCATGACAAAAACAAACAAGCCCGCCGTCCTGAACATTCGCAATGCCCGCGCCGCAGATGTGGAGGCCATCGCGGCCCTCGTCTCCAAGGTCTACAAATCCATGCCGCCGTATACGACGGGCATGCTGCGCGGCCAGATCTCGGCCTTCCCCGACGGCCAGTTCGTGGTCGAGTACGAAGGCGACATCGTCGGCTATGCCGCCGGCTTCCGCATCGATGAAAAGACGGCGATGAGCCAGCACACCTGGTCGCAGATCACCGGCGGCGGCTATGCCTCGCGTCACGATCCCATCGGCGAATGGTTCTATGGCATGGAGGTCTGCGTCGACCCCGACCGGCGGCGCCTGCGCATTGGCCAGCGCCTGTATGATGCGCGGCGCGACTTCTGCGAGGCCAAGAATCTGAAGGGCATCGTTTTTGGCGGACGCATGCCCGGGCTGGCGCGCAAGAAGGCCACCTATGCCGAGCCCGAGGCCTATCTGGATGCCGTCTCGGCGCGCAAGGCCAACGACCCGGTGATCGGCTTTCACCTGCGCACGGGTTTCGAACCCATCGGCGTGCTCAAGGGCTATCTGGCCTCCGATACGGCCTCGATGGGCCACGCCGCCCACATGGTCTGGCGCAACCCCTATTTCGTCGAGGAGCGGGGCAAGGGTTCGGCCTTTGCGGTCAAGGAGAACGTCCGCATCGCCACCGTCCAGCTGCAGGCGCGCAAGGTGGCGAGCTTTGAGGAGTTCATCGCCAACATCGAATATTTCGTCGATGTGACCGCCGACTACCGGACCGACTTTGTCGTCTTCCCCGAACTGTTCACCCTGCAGCTGCTGTCGCTGGAAAAGAAGAAGCTGACGCCGGCGGAATCGATCGAGGCCCTGACCCGCTATACGCCCCGCTTCATCGAGGCCCTGCGCAAGATGGCGGTCGAGTACAACATCAACATCATCGGCGGCTCGCACCCGACCCAGACCGACGACGGCGACATCCAGAACGTCGCCTATGTCTTCCTGCGCGACGGCTCGGTCCACGCCCAGGAAAAGATCCACCCGACCCCGAACGAGCGGCACTGGTGGAACATCAAGGGCGGCGACATGGTGCATGCCATCGACACCGACTGCGGCCCGATCGGCGTGCTGATCTGCTACGACTCCGAATTCCCCGAACTGGCCCGGCGGCTGGTCGACGAGGGGGCGCGCATGCTGTTCGTGCCGTTCTGTACCGATAACCGTCAGGGGTACCTGCGGGTGCGCTATTGCTCGGCGGCGCGGGCCATCGAGAACCAGTGCTACATCGCCCTGTCGGGCAATGTCGGCAATCTGCCCAATGTCGAGAACATGGACGTCCAGTACGCCCAGTCGTGCATCCTGACGCCCTGCGACTTCCCCTTTGCGCGCGACGGCATCGCCGCCGAGGCGTCCGAGAATGTCGAGACCATCACCGTCGCCGACCTGGACCTCTCCGACCTCGCCTGGGCCAAGGCGCAGGGCACGGTCCGCAATCTGCGCGACCGCCGCTTTGATCTCTACAAGACCGTCTGGACCGACGGCGGCTGAGGCGGGTCAGCCGGGCATGAAGACGAGGGCCGAGGCCGAAACGGAGACCGCCGCCACGATCAGCACCAGTCCGATGATCCTCAGGCCCGACCACGGCCCGGCGCCCGGACTGTTCGGCGTCATCAGCGCCAGCGGCGCCGCAAGGCTCAGCCACAGCAGGGCGATCAGGGCCAGTATGCCCGGCAGGTCCATGCCGATGCCGAGGAACACCGGATGGCCCATGGCCAGCAACCAGCCCCCAACGACCACGGTCGCGACGACCGGGATCAGACCGATCCGGACCCGCCTCAGCTCCGGATCGATCGCGGCGACGAAGGCGGCAGCCGCGACCGCGACCAGCCCGGGCCACAGCAGCAGGAAGGCGGCCTCCGGCAGCAGCGCCTGCGCCACCGCGCCCAGCACCAGCACCAGCCCGATCAGCCCCAGCCAGCGCGGCCAGGGGCTGGCCGCCGGTGGCGGCACCGGAATGGCGGCGACAAGGGCCAGAGCGGTCATGCCCGCGCTGACCGGGTCCCAGCCGCCGATCAGCTGGACCAGCAGACCGAGGACCGCGACGGTGCCCATCCACGCCATGCGCAGCTTGCCGCTCGCGCCCGCCAGAAACACCAGTGCCGCCCCGAACAGGGCCAGACCGGTAGCGACTTCCATCAAGGGCAGCCGCTCCAGCAGCTGATAATAGACATCGGCCGACTCGACCCGCCGCAGCATCGGCCCCGCCGCCAGCCGCACCGCCTGCGCCAGAACAAAGGCCCCCGCCAGGAAGGCGACGCCATCGACGGCTCCTCGCAACAGACTGGCCAGCGCCGTCCGGCTGCGGAAGACGGCAAAGGCCAGCAGCCCAAGCGACAGAAGCACCAGTCCCCAGCCCCAGGGCGCTGCCATGACGAGCATCGCCCCGCCGAACGCATCGGCATAGACGCGGTCCGGTCCGGCTTCCGGCAGGGTCTCGGCGCGCAGCAGCCGGTCGGTGACCTCCAGCGCCTGCGAGCCGATGTGCTGCAGACTGCCCTTGTCCAGCGCGTCCGGGGTCGAGGACGGGCGGTGGTACTGGTCGGCCCGACCGATGAAGGCAAAGTTCAGCCCGGCAATGCCCCGCTCTCGCGGCACGGAAAAGTCCGTGTCGTTCGACATCATCCGGTAGATGGCCACCGCCAGCGAATTGCTGGTCACCCCGCCGTCGATATGCGGGGCGGCCCCGGCCAGAAGGCCAACTGCGCCGGCGTTACCCGGGCCGGTCTCGAACATCATGGCGCGTCCGCCGCCGCCGCGCGCCTCCAGATTGACGACAAAGCCGATCCGCGCCCGGTCGGGATAGTCGCCGAAGAAGACACGGGCCCCGTCAAGGCCCAACTCCTCGGCGTCGGTGATCAGCACGATCAGCGGGCGCTCGGTCGGACCCCGCGCCTGAATGGCCCGGACGGCTTCCAGCACGGCGGCGACGCCGGTCGCGTCGTCGGCCGCCCCGGGCGAGCCGGGCACACTGTCATAGTGGGCCATCAGCACCACGGGGGCGGCGGACGGGTCGCGCCCCGGCAACTGGCCGACCAGATTACGGACCCGGTAACCGGCGGCTTCGGGCGACAGCTCCCAGCGCTCCATCCGCCGGATCGAGCCGGGGGACAGCGGTCCCTCCATGACCACCGGGTCCAGCCCCAGCGCCTGCATCCGGCCCAGCAGGTAGGCCCGGGCCGCGGCGTGCTCGGGGGTGCCCAGCGGGCGCGGCGCGCGGGCCAGTCGCTCGACGTCGACCATGGCGCGCCCGGCCGAGAAGACCGAGGCCTCTGCGTCCGCAGGACGGGGCGCGGGCGTGCGGGTCAGCAGGGCGGCCAGACCCAGCCCCAGCAACAGGGACACCAGCAGCAGGATGCCCAGCGCCGGATGGCCCCTGACGATCCGCGCACGCGGGCTCGGACTGGCTGCCGACATTGTCACCCCCTTACCGACCATGTCCCGACCCTAACCCAGCCGTTTGCGGTGCGTAAGGCGGATCAGGCAGCGCGTTGCAGGAAGGTCGGGGATTTAACGTGCAGGCCGCGACGCCCGCTGACGGGCCGGAAAGCCAGGCTGTCGCCGTTCAGGCTTTCGTCGGCCCCGAGGAACAGACAGCCGTCGTCGACCAGCCGCCGCTCCAGACCTTCCAGCACCAGCGCCCGGGCGGCCGGCTCCATACCGGTCAGCACATTGCGACAGAAGATGACGTCAAAGCGGTCGTCGGGCTCGGTTGCGCTCAGGTCGACAAGATTGGCGCGCTCGAACCGCACGACGCGTTTCAGGGGATCGGCCGCTGTCCATAGTTCGCCCTGCGGCTGGAACCATCGCACCATGGTGGCCGCCGACAGGCCCCGCTGGATCTCAAAGCCTGTATAGGCCCCCTGATGCGCCTTCTCGAGGGCGATGCGGTTCAGGTCGCTGCCCAGCACCTCGACATCCAGCTTCAGGTCCAGGGCCGCCATGGCCAGCGACCATGCCTCCTGGCCGGTCGAACACCCGGCCGACCAGATCTTCAGCGTGCGCCCCTGACGCGCCTGCGACAGGGCCGGCAGCAGTTCCTCGGTCATGGTGCGAAAGGCTGCGCGGTCGCGACGGAACCAGGTCTCGCCGTTCAGCAAGGACTCGATGATCTCCCACGCCAGACTGGCGACCGGCTTGCTCCACAGGGCGGCCAGCATGACGTCGACACTGTCAAAGCCTGCCCGGCGCGCGACCGGGCCCAGCCGGTGCTCGGCCAGATTCAGCCGATCCCGCCGAAGCCGGTTTCCTGTGCGCGTCGCGACCAGGGCCTGCAGTCTGTCAAAGTCTTCGGGGCTCATGGCGTGGCCTGGTGGAGGTCAAGGGTCAGCATCGTCAGACGGCGCCGACCTCGGCGAATTTGGCGTGGAGGATTTCTCCGTCGAAGGGTTTCATCACATAGTCATCGGCCCCGGCAGCCAGGGCCTCGGTAATACGGTCGACCGCCGTTTCGATGGTGCAGAACAGCACCTTGGGCCGCCCCCCGTCGGGCATGGTCCGCAGCCGCCGCAGGAACGTCAGTCCGTCCATGACCGGCATGTTCCAGTCCAGCAGGATGACATCGGGCATGGCCCCGGTGCAGAAGGTCAGTGCCTCGGCCCCGTCCGCAGCCTCATCGACATCGAAGCCCAGGGCCTCGACGATGCGACGCGACACCTTGCGGATGATGCGGCTGTCATCGACGATCAGACAAAGTCTGGAGCTCAAGGTCGGATTCCGTTCGGGTGCAGGTCGGGTGCCGGGGGGCCTCGGGGTCTCCATGATCGCAAACTGCCGGTTAACGAGGCGTTGGTAAGGGCTGTTAAGACATCTTAACCGTTCGTGGACAGGGGCAGACGGGCCACTAGCTCGACCCGGTTCTCGTCAGTCGAAACCTGTAGCGTGCCGCCTTGGCCGCGCACCGAGCGCCAAAGCCAGTGCGGCTGGATCCACTGGCCGGGTAGGCCGTCCGTAAGCGCCGCGCCCGACAGGCCCTGAACGGCCTCGGGTTTCAGCCGGGCGCGGGGCCCTTCGGAGACGGTCGTCAGGATCAGATGGCCGTCCGCGCGCTGGGCGCTGAGGGTGGCGGTGCCGCCGGTCGGCAGGGCGCCGACCGCGACATAGGCCAGATTGACCAGGATGCGGGCGTGCGGCTTGGCGTAGTCACCGCCGGGGATCTGCCAGTCGATGGAAGCCCGCCCACCGGCCAGCAGGTCGGTGACCGTGGTCTTCAGTTCGTCGCCCGAGAAATTCTGGTTCGAGGTCGCGGCGCCATAGGCCACGCGGGCATAGCGGACCAGGGCGACCATCTTGGCCGCGCTCTGCTGCATCAGGTCCAGCGCGTCGGCATGCATGTCGGCCGAGTCGGGATCGGTCATCAGGTCCAGTGCCGAGCTCATGGCCCCGGCCGGGCTGATAAAGTCGTGGCACAGTTTGGCGACGATCTGGGTGGCCAGCTCGGTCTCGTCGTGATCGGTGGTCGCCCCGGTCGCGTCGTCGGATTGAGGGGCGAAGGCTTGGGACATCATAGGGGGCAGGGCTCCGGCAGCAGCGTGGACCAAGGCTGACCTGATTTGCGGGTTCGGGAAACCGCCGGGATCGTCTATCAGGCCGGGATGCACGATTCCCTGACGTCCGATTTCGAGAGCGGACAGCTTGTCGAAACCCTGGCCGACCTCGCCGAGGCGGCCTCCGCGGTAATTCTGCCCTACTGGCGGGCGGGTGCCGAGGTCATCACCAAGGCCGACAACAGCCCCGTCACCCTGGCCGACCGCGAGGCCGAGGTGCTGATCCTCAAACAGCTGGCCAGGCTTTATCCCGGCGTGTCCGCCGTGGCCGAAGAGGCGTGTGAAGCGGACGGGCGGCCGGGGGAGGCTGCAGACTGTTTCTGGCTTATCGATCCTCTGGACGGGACCAAGGGGTTTGTGCGCGGTGGCGAAAGCTTCAGCGTCAACATTGCCCTGGTCGATCAGGGGCGGGTTGTGGCGGGCGTCGTTTCAGCTCCGGCGACCGGCCTGACCTGGGTGGGCGATGCCTCGGGTGCCCGCCGCCGTCGCTTTGGCGAGGCCTGGCAGCCGATCCGGGTCCGCGACCGACCGGATCAGGCCCTTGCCCTGCTGAGCCACAGCCTCAAGGATGACGAGGCCGACAAGCTGGCCGCCCGCTATGGCTGCGGCAGCTGGACCGGCATGGATTCCTCGCTGAAATTCTGCCTGATCGCGGAGGGGCGGTTCGATGTCTATCCGCGCACCGGCCCGACCTCAGAGTGGGATACGGCGGCCGGGCAGGCGGTGCTGGAGGCCGCCGGCGGTCGAGTTCTCGACATGGACAGCCAGCCGCTGGCCTATGGCAAGCCCGGCTTCATGAACGGTCCGTTTGTGGCCATGGGCGGCTGATCGGTCAGTCCGTAACCTGACGCAGGAGGTGATCGGCCCGGTCAGCAATCAGGTCCGCGCCTTCATCCCGTGCCGCAGCCGCCGCCTCGACCAGCACCAGACGGACAGGCCCGGCGGGCTTGTCCAGCAGGCGTGCCTTGGCGAGAGCCACCCGGGCGAGGCCGATCTGGTCGACGGCCCAGGCGACCGGGCGCGGGCGGTCCATGGCCAGCCGGGAGCGCAGGCGTGCCGCCAGCCGGTCGAGGGCCAGAATGTCCCCCTGACTTTCGGCCTTCATCACGCCGCCCTCGACGACCGCATCGGCGAGGGCCAGCCCCAGCACGGTCCGGTTCCGGGTCAGTCCACCCAAAACGTCGGATTGGCCGCCATCAGAGCTCAGACAGGCCGCGCCGGGCAGGGCGGCGGATCGCGCAAGGGTCACAGCGGCCCAATCCATCGGGCTGTGGTCGGGCGTGAACTGGTCGCAGGCGGCGTCGAACAGGGCGCGGCCTTGCTCCAATGCCTCGCCATTGTCGGCCAGCGCGGCCAAAGCCGACAGTCCCGCGCCGCACAGGGCCAGGGCGCGGGCCCGGGTCAGGGGGCGGCGCTCTGCCGGGCAGGTGTCGACCAGCTCGCGCAGTTCGCGCCCGGCCTGATCCAGCAGGCGCGCGTCGCGCCGCTCGATCCCGAAGGTCAGGGTCAGGGCGGCCCGATCCAGTTTCAGCGTGTCCAGCAGCAGGCCGGGACGACGCGACAGCTCGTGAACGGCCTGATCCAGAAAGGCCATGGCCTGCAGGCTGTCCCCGTCCGGCGATCGGACCTGCCGGGCCCGGATGCGGGCATGCAGGGCGGTCAGTCGAACCTTCAGCAGGGGCCGGGTCGCATGGTCCTTCAGCCCGTCGGTCAGGCTCAGCGCGCGGGTGAGTGAGTCGGGCCCGCCGTACAGGTCAAAGCTCAGCACCATGGTCTCGGCCAGCGCCATCACGGCCTCGGCCCGTTCATCGTTGGTGCGGGCGGCCTTGCGCCCATCCAGTGCGGTCAGGCGGGCGTGCTGCAGGCTGTCGGCGGCACCGGAACGGCGGGTGTGCTCGCGCCACAGGGCCGAGGCCAGCAGCCAGGCCTGCACCGGGCGCGGACAGGTGGCCCGGCCGGCGTCGACCGTCTGACGCCGGGCCTCGCCGCGCAGCACATCGACGTCGACCACCTCCAGCCAGCCGAGATCCTGATCGGCCTGATGACCGTCAAAAAGCCGCCTGAGATCCCGCCCGAACTCGAACATGGGCCACGCTCCGATCGTCCCGTCGCGGGACGCTTCGCCCGCCGTGAACCCTGTCGAAGCAAACGCGGTGCCGACCGTCCGGTTCGCACCGGACGGCGGCGGTCGCATCAGAGGCCGAGCGCCTCGATCATTTTCTCGACCAGGACGTCGGAAATGTTCAGGAATTCGTTCATCTCGCGGGAGACATGCTCGCGCGTTACGCCGCCATCGGTGATGACGTAGCGCTCGATGGCGATGGCGTCGTCGAACACGATGACCTTGGCGATGCTGTACTGCCCGTTGAACTCGTTCGCCAGCGCCTCAAGGGTCGGGCGCTGTTCCGGAGAATAGCCCCAGCTGGCCATGATCGACATGCCAAGGCAGCCCTCGGGCTGACCCTCCGCATCGCAGACCCGCTGCTCGACGGTCATCTTGAACCCACCCTCGACCGTGATGTTGAAGATGCCGGGCTCCGTCTGTTTCAGCTCGTCATAGCCCTCGGCAGCCAGAATGCCCTGAAGGTCGGCATGGGTGAGGGCGAAAAAGACCTCTTCCGTGCCCCGGCGGCTCTGCGCCTCGGCCGGAACGGCCATCCCCAGACTGACGGCGGCAAGCACGGCCGCAATGATAAAGCGCATGATGATCCCTCTCCTCTGCTGCGACCGTGATCCTAGACGCAAGCTGGCCGCGATGGCCAGATGACAGGATGTGACGGGCGGGCGCCGTGTGGTTCGGAGGGCACAGATCGGCGTTCGATGCCCTGTGGACCGTCAGCCCCGCTCCTTTGTCTTCAGAAACCGGACCTTGGGGAAGCGTTCGGTGACGTAGCCGGTTTCCCAGCTGGTCTTGGCGAGGAAGACGGGGTCAGAGTCGAGGTCGCCGGCCATCTGGGGACGGTATTTGCCCATGAAGTCCTCGACGTCGGCCCTGGTCGCGCCTTCGGCGGGAGCAATCCAGCGGGCCTCGGCATAGGGGCTGGGTTCGAAGATGACGTCGAGGCCGTATTCCTCTCCGAGGCGGTCGGCCATGACCTCGAATTGCAACTGACCGACGGCGCCGACGATGAAGTCCGCGCCGATCTCGGGCCGGAACAGCTGGGTGACGCCTTCTTCGGCCAGGCCGTCCAGCGCCTTCTTCAGGTGTTTGGCCTTGAGCGGATCCTTGACCCGCACGCGCTGCAGGATTTCGGGGGCGAAGTTCGGCAGGCCGGCAAAGCGGACCAGGCCGGTCTCGGACAGGCTGTCGCCGACCCGCAGCACGCCGTGGTTCGGTATACCCATGACGTCGCCTGCGTGGGCCTCCTCGGCCAGTTCGCGGTCGGAGGCGAAGAACATGATCGGCGCATTGACCGACAACGACTTGCCGGTGTTCTGCACCTTCAGCTTCATGCCGCGCTTGAAGCTGCCCGAAGCCATGCGGAACATGGCGATCCGGTCGCGGTGGTTGGGGTCCATATTGGCCTGGACCTTGAAGACAAAGCCGGTCACCTGATCCTCGCCCGGCTGGATGGTGATGTCTTCGGGCGCGGGGGCATTGCGGGTCTCGGGCGGGGCTTCCTTGCGGGCCTTCATGACCTTGGGCGACGGCGCCCAGGTGCCGATCGCCTGCAGCAGGGCCTCGATACCGAAATGGCGCAGGGCCGAGCCCCACAGCACCGGCGTCATATGGCCTTCGAGGAAGGCGTTGACGTCAAAGGTCGGATAGCCCTCGCGGACCAGATCAAGGGCGTCCTGCAGGCTGGCCTGTTCGCCCTCTTCGAAATAGGCCCCGGCCTGATCCAGCGGCAGGGCCTCGGGGTGGTCGGGCTCGTCAGCCGCGCCGGGGGCCTTGCGGGCATAGGGCTGGAAGGCACCTGTCGCGACCTCGACCATGCCGCGCAAGCGATTGCCGCTCTCCGCCGGCCACCAGATGGGGGCGGGGTCCAGCTGCAGCCGGCTGGCGATCTCGTCCAGCAAGGCCATGGGATCCTGGGCCTCGCGGTCCAGCTTGTTGATGAAGGTAATGATCGGAATGTCGCGCAGGCGGCAGACCTCGAACAGCTTGAGCGTCTGCGGCTCGATGCCCTTGGCGGCGTCCAGCACCATGATGGCGCAGTCGGCGGCGGTCAGGGTCCGGTAGGTGTCTTCCGAGAAGTCCTCGTGGCCCGGGGTGTCCAGCAGGTTGAAGCGTTTGCCGTCATGCTCGAACGTCATGACCGAGGCCGAGACGGAGATGCCGCGCTCCTTCTCGATCTTCATCCAGTCCGAGCGCGTACGGCGGTTTTCGCCGCGCGCCCGCACGGCACCGGCCGCGCGAATGGCGCCGCCCGCCAGCAGGATGTGCTCGGTCAGGGTGGTCTTGCCCGCATCGGGGTGGGCGATGATGGCGAAGGTCCGGCGACGGGACGCTTCCTGGGCGAGAGAGGCTTGCGACATGGCGCGGGGGGTTAGCCTGTCCGGCCCGTGAAGTCACGCCATGAACCGGGAAGGGGGTCAGTCCGCCGCTGCGGTTTCGGCCTCCGGCTCGGCCTCGGCGCTATCCTCGCGGACGACACCGTTGGCCTGATCGATCAGCTTTTGCGCGGATTCGGCGCCCTCGCCCCCGTGCGGGGCATTGGCGAGCGGCTCCAGCAAGGCGATGGCGGTCGCCTTGTCCCCGGCGGCCAGGAAGGCGTGACCCGCGCCCAGACGGATGCCCGACAGTTGCGGCGCGGCGATGAAGGCCATCTCCCACGTCGCCAGATCGTTGTCGTTCGGATAGCCCGGCGCGCCGTCGCGCGAGCGTGCGATCAGCAGCAGGGTCAGATAGTTGCCGGGATCGACGCCATAGGCCGTGACCAGATAACCGCGCGCCCGGTTCATGAGGTCGGTGCGCTCGTCCGGCAGGTCGGCGGCATCCTCGATGCGGGCCATGGCCATGAACTGCAGGGCTTCGATGTTTTCGGGCTGCTGTTCCAGAAGGCGGGTGAAGGCGGCCTCGCCTGCAGCCCGGTCGCCCATGTGCAGCTCGGCATGACCCAGCACCAGCAAGGCCAGCGGATCGTCGGGGTGACGGGCGGCCATGCGGCGGGACTCCTCAAGCGCCATCGCGCGGTCCTCTTCGGACATCGGCATCTTCAGTCGCTGGCCCAGCAGCAGCAGGTCGTCGGCCGAGGGCGGCAGGCGGCTGATCTCGACCTGGATGTCCAGATCGATGTCATAGGTATTCAACTCGATCCGGCCGTACATGTGATCGCGCAGCACATTGCGGAGTTGGGCCAACGACAGGCCCGTGGCCTGCTGCATGGCGGTGACCGGATCCACGCCCTGACGGATCAGCCCGAGGTAGGCCTCAAGCTGGACCACCCGCTCGGGCGAACTCATGAACCAGTGGGTCAGCAGCCAGGCGACGGGATAATAGGTCAGCCGGTGCGGCTCATGTTCGACCTCGCCGAAGCGATTGGTCAGCAGTTCTTCCAGCGGCAGCCAGGACGAGTTCATCAACCAGGACGCGCGGTTCTCGTTATGGGCGCCGACCTGGATGCGGTCGGGCCAGATACGGGCCGTCATCACATATTCGGCGAGGCCTTCGACCAGCCAGCCGGGGTAATATGTCGAGAAATGCTGGAAGAAGAAGTGGTGTGCATATTCGTGCAGCAGGGTGAAATCGCCGTCCCCGGTCACCGCTACGGCAAAGATGTCTTCTTCGCCCGGGTAGTAGAAGCCGGCGACGGTGTTACCCAGACCGGGCCGCACCTGCTCAAGGTCACGCTGGCGGCGCACCAGGTAGATGGGCAGTTTGCGGCCCACGGGCCTGTCCAGCGGAACCCCGAACCGCATGCGCAGGAAGCGGTCGTAGACCTCAAGCTTGGTGGCGTATTCGCGCAAGGGGCGCTCGCCCCCTTCGGAATAGATGATGAAGTTCGGCGTTTCGGCCTTCAGCCAGGCGGCGCGGGCCGGCGTCGCAGCCGCAGTAACAGCCAGCAGCAGCGCGGCGCAGAGGGCAAGGCCCAGACGTGTGATAATGCCCATGATCTGGTGCTCCCCCGAACAGAACCGTCAGGCTAGCGGGGAAAGCGGGGGGCAGGCAAGCTTGGGCGTTTGCAACCTCAGGCGGCGAGGCGACCCCAGACAGCGCGATCAACGGCTACGGCATCGGGCTTCCCGCGACGGGCACGGTCATGAAGTTGACCCAGGACCTCGTCCGGAAGGGCGCAGAACTGCGGCTCGACCAGCGCCGGATCACATCCGGCTGCGGGGGCGGCGAACAGGGCGGCGGTGATGTCCGGACCCCGGTCGTGGATCAGCCAGGCCAGACGCCGGGCGCGGGCCGGGTCGTTGCGATGCAGGAGCGGGTCTTCGGCAAACAGTTCGCAACCCAGTTCGAGCAGATAGTCAAAGCCCAGCTTCTCGAACCGGCGCGCGTCGGCGGGCGTGACCGGTGAGGCCTCGTCCAGATCGAAGACAACGTCGTTGAGAAGAAACAGCATAAGCACACCCACCATCACCGGGGTCATGTCTGCCCCGTTGTGATCACCCTAGCGGGCAGCGTTTGAGGTTCCGTTCCCGAACGCGGTTAAGCATTTACGACCAGACGCGGCGCCTCAGGTGACCTTTTCGGTGAGGAAGTGGCGGCCCTCGCGGTCCTCGATCTCGACGACCCAGAGGTCGCTGTCGAAGCGCGCTTGTCGCTCTATATAGGCGTCGACCTCGGTCTCGACCTCGGTGTCGAGCGGGCGCATCCACAGGCGGTCGCCGTCAGGGCCGGTGGCCTCGGAATAGAGGCGGGCGGTGCGGTTGGCGCTGTCATAGATCTTGACCAGCACGGCGCCGGCGCGGGCATCGCCATGGCGGGCGACGGTGGCGAAGGCCCCGCCCAGCTGGGCCCGTCGGATCAGGGCCCCGACCCAGACATCGGTGGCGAGAAGCAATTCGATAACCCTGCTTTGAAACCCGGCTGGAAGGTCTGAGCCTTAGGCTGCCCCTCATGTCGAGGAAAGCACAGATTGGACGGGCGGGGTCTGCCATGGCCATGGCGGCGGCGCTTCTCACGGCCGCAGGCCCAGTGTTGGCCGGGGGATCCGTGCCCTTCTATGAGCGCAGCTTTGTGTTGGCGGCGCATGAGCGGTGCGGCCTGTTCTCGGATGAGCTGGGCGCGGCCCTGACGGTATCGACCCGCCAGGCGCGCAGTGCGGCACTTCGGGCCGGGACCGAGACGGCCGAGGTCAATGCCACCGCCCGCCGGGCGCAGGCGAGGGCCGCCGAGGTCGCCTGCAACGATCCCGAACTGGCCATGGTCGCGGACCGGGTCGAGATGGCCTTTGACGGCTGGCGCCGCATTCCGTCGCTGAGCTTCCCCGGACTGGAACAGCCCTGGCTGGCCGACCGCCGGGCCTATTCTCAAGAGACGTGGGCGCTCAGCCAGACCTCACAGACCGGGGCCTCGCCGGTACGGTTCGGCCAGACCTCGGTCGAGGGCGAGATGAAGGTCGTGGTGTCCTTCGTCGGCGCGCCCCGTCCCTATGCCGCCCGGGTGGTGATGCGGGACACCGGCGTCATGGCCCGGCCGTGGCTGGGCCGGGCCGGAGCCCTGCCGCCCGCACCCTCCCGCCGGGCGGTGATGGCCATGTCGCAGGCGCCGGCGACCCGGATGCTGCTGGCCGCCGACCGCCGTGCCGGGGAGGTCTGGAGCTTTCCCGCCAGCCTGGGGACGCAGCTTGAGCGGCTGGACCCCCGCGAAGGCTTCTGGGTCGAGTTCCTGTTCCGCGACGGCAGTGTGGCGCGGGCGGCCTTTGAAGTCGGAGACATCTCGGCCGGTCGGGCCTTCCTGCAGATGGGCCCGCTCTAGGGTTCTGACGACTGGCTGGCGGCCGGAGAGAAGGCGATGATCTCGGCCCCTGGATGCTGGCCCTCCTCCACCTGATGCTTGTGGACCGGCAGACGCACGGTCACGGCTGTGCCTTCGCCGAGGGTGCTGTCGATCGACAGCCGTCCGCCGTGCAGTTCGCTGAGCGCGCGGGCTAATGACAGGCCGAGGCCTGTGCCCTGGGCCCGCTGTGCCTCGCCGCCGGCCTGCTCGAAAGGCTTGCCGAGGCGCTTCAGGTCTTCGGGCGCGATGCCGGTGCCGGTGTCGGAGATGACCAGTTCCAGATAGGGACCGATGCCCTCGACCGTGACGGTCACTGAACCGTCGGCCGGCGTGAACTTGACCGCATTGGACAACAGGTTGAGGGCGATCTGCTTTAGGGCGCGACGGTCAGCCTCGACCATGACCGGCTCGGACGGGAGCACGGTCGACAGATGGACGCCGGTCTCGTCGGCGCGCGGCCGGACGAGGGCCAGGGCGTCGGACAGCACTTCGCGGGCGTCGAACCGCTCCATGCTGAGCTGATAGCGCTCGGCCTCGATCTTGGAGACGTCGAGCACATCATTGATCAGGTCCAGCAGGTGCTCGCCCGCCGAATGGATCGACTGGGCATAGTCGGCATAGCGGGCCGGCAGAGGGCCGAACAAACTCTGGCGCATGATGTCGGCAAAGCCCAGCACCGCGTTCAACGGGGTCCGCAGTTCGTGGCTCATGGTCGCGAGGAACCGCGACTTGGAGCGGCTGGTGGCCTCGGCCTCGGCGCGGGCGGTGTCGAGGGCCACTTCGCGGACGTAGGCGTCGGTGGCGTCAAAGGCCTGGGCGATCAGGCGCAGTTCGCCGTCCGGGCTGTCCATGCGCCGCACCAGAAGGGCGATGCGGCGATCCAGGGCCTTGCGCGGGGTGAAGCGGATCTGGGCCTCGCCGCCTTCACCGGCGCGCTTGAGGGCAGCCATCAGGGTTTGGCGGTCGGGGGCGTGAACGGCGGCCATCAACCCCTCGTCCAGCAGGGGCGCCACGGGCAGGGGCTGGGGCGGCACGCCATAGGCCGCCAGCACCCGGGCGGTGCCGTCCAGCACAAGGGTCAGGCCCGGCTGGGCCGACAGGACGGTCTCGACCCGGGCGACCGAGCTCAGGGCCTCGCCCAGTTCCTGCTCACGCAGACGCCAGGCCAGTTGCAGCGCCACCGCCGTCGCCCCGGCCGCCGACAGGGCGGAAAATGCTGCGGTAAAGGGCAGGGCGACGGAGGGATCGCCCATCAGGGCTGCGCCCATGCCGATCAGGGCGGAGATGGCGGAGGCCGCCGTGCCCAGCAGGGCCAGCTTCAGCCCGCCGGGGCGTCCGCTGCCCAGCAGTAGTCCGGCCGCCACCGGCATCAGCAGATAGCCCGACAGACTGCCGCCAATGCCGCCGGAGAGAAGGGCGGTGACCGCTGCGGCCAGCGACCAGATACCCAGCACGGCCAGACGCGCCCGGGCGCCGTCGCGCCACAGCAGGGTCAGACCGGCCAGACCGGGCACGGCCATGGCCAGCATGCCGAAGAAGACCGGACCGTGCAGCCCCGGCCCGGGCTCGATCACCCGCAGACCCAGCGCCGCCAATGCCGTCATCGCCGCCCAGGCCGCGTGCGAGGCGGTCAGGGCGGGCAGATCGCCGACGGGGCGACCGGACCGGACGGGCGAGGAGGAAAGCGGCAAGGGGTTTCCGACAAGGTGAACGGGGCGGTTGCCACGGGCTGGCGCTTCCAACCTACCGGGCGAGGCGATTCCCTGCGAGGCCGCTCCCGTGTCAGGGGATTGCAGGCAAGGGGACGGGGGCTGAAAACTGGGGAACGACAGGCCGTTAAAGATTAACGCCGGGCGTGTCGCATTGCCCTTGCCGGCCCGCATACCTATTCGAAGGGCATGGCCGAGACGCACACACCCCCCACCGAGACCCTCGACGAGGCCCTGGCCGAGTTGCAGGAGTCGTTCGACCTGCTGGGCGACTGGGAGGAGCGGCTGGCCTATGTGATCGAGCTGGGTCAGGGGCTGGCGCCGCTGCCCGATGCCGCCCGGACCGAGGCCAATCTGGTGCCGGGCTGCGCGTCCCGGGTGTGGCTGGCGGTCGAGGACGGGGGCGAGCGCCTGTGGTTCCATGCGGACTCCGACAGCGCCATCTCCAAGGGCAATATCGCCCTGCTGCTGGGCCTCTATTCCGGCCGGACGCGCGACGAAATTCTGGGCTTTGACGCCCGGGCAGCGCTGGACTCGCTGGGCCTGCCCCAGGCCCTGACCCGCCAGCGCGCCAACGGTCTGAACCAGATGGTCGGACGGATCCGCGAGGCGGCGCTGGTGCCGGCCGGCTGAGCCCGGGTTTTTTCGGCCTGGCCAATTCAGACCCTGAAAAATACCGTCTGAACCGTCTGAACCGTCTGAACCGTCTGAACCGTCTGAAACGCCACCATGTCGGTCACCCGGTTCCATAGTGTTCCGCCAGCGCTTGCAGGGCGTGTTTGAGGACGGTTTTGCCTTGGCGGCGGCGGAGGCCGAGCTGGCCCTCGGCGGCCTGGAGGGCGGAGCTTCGGATGCAGACGGCCTCGAGCATGGGGGCGAGGCGGGGACCGGCGGCCTGAAGCGCGCGGGCCACGCGGTGGCCGGCGGCGAGGCTGGCATCGCCTGGCTCGACCCGGGCGGCGGTGCCGGCGCCGGAGCGGGGCAGGGCGTCCCACCTCTGGGTCAGGGAGGGACCTTTCATGGCCAGTTCGGCATCGCGGGTCAGGCGCAAGCCTGCGGCGACCTCGGTCGGGGTCAGCCAGGGACGCCCGGCGGCATCCTTGCGCCGCGCCAGCCAGGCGATGGCGCTGTCGCCCAGATTGACCCGCACCGGCAGGGTGGCGCCGTCGGGCAGGGTGCGGGTCTGGATCGCGTCGATCCGGCCGGGGGCTCCGCCAGCCGGACCCGGGCGGTTGGCCCCTGCGGCCCGGCGGGCCTGAAAGCCGCCGCCCTTGCGCACCGCGAGGCCCGGGTCGCGGGCCAGGGCGGTGAACTCGCTTTCGTCCAGTCGCAGCACGACCCGGGCGCGGCGGTCCGGCAGGATACGCAGGACATAGACCCCCGGCGTGGTGGCCTCGATCCAGCCGCCCTTGTCGAGCAGCAGGCGGCGGGCGCGGTCGGTGCGCAGGCTCATCGCGGCAGGACCACGGGCGCGTCACCCAGCAGGGTGCGGGTGAAGTCTTCCAGCCTGTCGAGCAGGGCGTCGAGGGCCGGGCGGTCGCGCGCATCCTCGGCCCAGCGGCAGGCGCCGGCGACCGTCGCGCGGTTGACGCCGTAGGCATGACCGACACGCTCCAGCGGCCAGCCATAGGCCACATGGGCCAGATAGAAGGCCAGCCAACGGGCCCGGCACGCCGGGGGCGGCAGGCGATCGGTACCGGCCATCTGTTCAGCGCTGACGCCGGTGCAGGCGGCAACCAGATGAAGTGCCAGTCCCGCACGGATGCGGTCGGCTTCGGTGACGGGAACGCGGTAGGAGCGGGGCATGGCTAATCCTTTCTCTCGGGGAACAGACCGGAAGGATGGGGCCGCGCCCGGTCGAGATAGGAATTAATACCTGTTAAACGTCAGAATGGGACGTAGGGGCCGACGCGAAGCGGGATCGCAGGTTGCGGGATTGGCGACCTGGAGGCCCCGGCTGGCCGCTGTCGGGGCCCGGCAGCAGGCGTTTTGATCGCGTCGGCAAAGAAATATCGTCGTCTTGACTCACAGACTCTCGACGGCGATTCGCAAATCAGCCTACGATTCGCCTCAATGGAGTGGCGTTAACTGTTCTTAAGGTTTTGAACCGTTAACGTGGGAACAAGGTTACCTGTGCGTGCAGCGACAGGGCCATAGTCAAGCTTTGCCGCGGAGGGGCACACATGCGCGTCCTGTTGATTGAAGACGATCACGCTACAGCCCAGAGCATTGAGCTTATGCTCAAGTCTGAGGGCTTCAATGTCTACACCACCGATCTGGGTGAGGAAGGCATCGATCTGGGCAAGATCTACGATTACGACCTGATCCTGCTGGACCTGAACCTGCCCGACATGAATGGCATCGAGGTTCTGCGGCAGCTGCGCGTGGGCAAGGTCAATACGCCGGTAATGATCCTGTCCGGAACCAGCGAGATCGAGACCAAGGTCAAGACGTTTGGCGGCGGCGCCGACGACTATATGACCAAGCCCTTCCACAAGGATGAACTGGTCGCCCGCGTGCACGCCGTGGTGCGTCGCTCGAAGGGGCATGCCCAGGCCATCATCCACACCGGCGAGATCGCCGTGAACCTGGACGCCAAGACGGTCGAGGTCGACGGTCACCGCGTGCACCTGACGGGCAAGGAATACCAGATGCTGGAGCTGCTCTCGCTCCGCAAGGGGACCACCCTGACCAAGGAAATGTTCCTGAACCACCTGTACGGCGGCATGGACGAGCCCGAGCTGAAGATCATTGACGTCTTCATCTGCAAGCTGCGCAAGAAGCTGGCGACCGCGGCGAACGGCAAACACTATATCGAAACCGTCTGGGGCCGCGGCTATGTGCTGCGCGACCCGCAGGAAGGCACCGGCTCGGTCAGCGCCGCAGCCTGATCGGTTAGGACATCGCAACATGAAGACGCCCGCCGGGACACTGGCGGGCGTTTTTGTGCGTGAGGCGACCGTCCTGACGGGGCGTCCGGTGCGCTTTTCCCCAGGGCGTCTGGCCCGGACGGTTTGAGTGTGCGACCGTCTCGGCTATGACGGTGTAACCGATTACACGCGAGACCCCCGACTGATGTCTTCCCCTGCGCCCAAACCGTCCGAAGCCCGCCTGTCCGGTGAGGCGATCCGGCCTGACGGGGCGGGACGCGCGACGACGGCGGCCGAGCGGATCGAGGCGCTGATCGCCGCCATGACGCTGGAGGAAAAGGCGGGGCAGCTGACCATCATGCCGGCGGCGTTGGCGCCCGCTCCGGCCAATGCCGCCAATCCGGCGGCTGTTCCCGGATCGATCGAGGAACAGGCGCAGGCGGTGCGCGAGGGTCGTCTGGGCGCCGTGTTCAACGGGGATTCGGCCGACTGGCACCGGCGCATGCAGACGGTGGCGGTCGAGGAGTCGCGGCTGGGCATTCCGCTGTTGTTCGCGGCCGATGTGATCCATGGCTTCCGCACCATCTTTCCGGTGCCGCTGGCCGAGGCGGCGGCCTTTGACGCCGATCTGGCGAAGCGGACGGCGCGCGCGGCGGCGGAAGAGGCCACGGCCGTGGGTCTGGCGTGGAATTTCGCGCCCATGGTCGACATCTCGCGCGATGCCCGCTGGGGCCGGGGGGTCGAGGGCGCGGGCGAAGATGTGCTGCTGGGGTGCACCCTGGCGGTCGCCCGGGTCGAAGGGTTCCAGGGCGAAGCGGGTCTGTCCGACGCCGGGGCCATGCTGGCCACGCCCAAGCATCTGGCGGGCTACGGCGCCGGGGCCGGGGGGCTGGACTACAACAGCGTGGACGTGTCCGAGCGGACCCTGCGCGAAATCCACTTCCCGGCGTTCCAGGCCGCGTTTGACGCGGGCGCCCTGTCGACCATGGCGGCTTTCAATGATGTCGCGGGCGTTCCGGCCCATGCCAATCCCTGGCTGATGAAGGATGTGCTCCGCGGCGAGTGGGGGTTCGAGGGGTTTGTCGTCTCGGACTACACCGGGGACTTTGAGCTGATCGCCCACGGCCTGGCCGAGGATGAGCGGGACGCGGCGCGGCTGGCCTTTCTGGGCGGGGTCGACATGAGCATGAGCAGCAATCTTTATGCGCTGCATCTGCCCGATCTGGTGCGGTCGGGCGCGATCGCCGAGGCCGATGTTGATGTGTCGGTGCGGCGGGTGCTGGAGCTGAAGGCGGCGCTGGGCCTGTTCGAGGACCCTTATGGCCGGCTGGCCCCGGAGCGGGTCGAGGCGAATGATCAGCCCCGCCACCGGGAGCTGGCGCGTGAGGCCGGCCGGAAGTCCATCGTGCTGCTGAAGAATGAGGGTGGGGTGCTGCCGCTCAGGCGGTCGGACCGGATCGCCCTGATCGGGCCGTTCGCCGAGGGGCGCGAGCATCTGAACGGGCCGTGGGTGCTGTTCGGCGATCCGGCCTATGCGGTCCCGGTCGATGAGGGCTTCCGCGCGGCGATGGACGATCCGGCGCGGCTGACGGTGGTGCGGGGCTGCGAGGCCGAAGGTCCGCTGCAGGGCGGGATCGAGGCGGCGGTCGAGGCGGCTGAGGGCGCCGATGTCGTGGTCATGGTGGTCGGCGAGGACGAGCGCATGTCGGGCGAGGCCCAGTCGCGCGTCGATGTCTGTATCCCGGAGCCGCAGCGGGACCTGATCGCGGCCGTGATGGCGGTCGGCAAGCCGGTTGTGCTGGTGCTGAAGTGCGGCCGGGCGCTGGTTCTGGACGAGACCGCGAAGGCGGCGCGGGGTCTGGTTGTGGGCTGGTTCCTGGGGGTCGAGACCGGCCATGCCCTGGCCGATGTGCTGTTCGGCGATCATGAGCCGACCGGACGCCTGCCGATCAGCTTTCCCCACCACACGGGCCAATCGCCGTTCCACTATGACCGCAAGGTCACGGGGCGCCCGCCGCTGTCGCTGGAGCCCAGAGAGGAGTTCAAGGCCCGCTATCGGGAGACGCTGAACACGGCCGCCTGGCCGTTCGGGCACGGCCTGACCTATGGCGATCCGGTCTATGAAGGGCTGGACGTGGGCGAAGGCCAGCTGGCCTGGCAGGGCGAGCTGGAGGTGTCGGCCACGATCACCAACCGGGGAGACCGCGTCGCCGAGGAACTGGCCCAGCTGTATATCCACGACCGCGCAGCCAGCGTGACCCGGCCGATCCGCCAGCTGAAGGGATTCCAGCGCGTGCGGCTGAAGCTCGGCCAGAGTGCCCGCGTGCGGTTCACCCTGACGCGGCGCGATCTGATGTTTGTGGGACGTGACCATCTGTGGACGGTCGAGCCGGGGCGGTTCACCGTCTGGATCGGCCCGAATGCCGAGAGCGGACTGGAAGGCACGTTCGAGCTGCTGGCGCCCGCGTCAGCTTGATCCAAGCGGACCGGCGACGGCGTCATAGAGGGGCGTCGCCATGCCCGAGGCGTCGAACAGCAGCGGGCTGTCCCGGCCATCGTCGCGATCATCCCGCCTGAGCCAGCTGTCGGTGTCGCGCGCGCCCCAGACGGTGAAGGCATATTGCTGGGCCGGGGGCAGGGTCATGAAGGCCTCGGCCAGTTCGGTGACGCGGGCGGTCTGCTGGGCCTGACGCTCGGCGGGGCTGCGAAGGTCAACGCGGCGGTCGGAACGAAGCGAGGCATCCAGCTCCGACACATGGATCGGCAGGCCAAACTCGGCCGCGTCGCGCATGAAGGTGGTGATCTGGCCCTCGGCGATTTCGATATCGAGGTGCGACTGGCTGCCGATGCCGCCCAGTGGCGTGCCGGCCTTCAGCAGCTTTTCGACCAGATTCAGGAAGGTCGCGCCCTTTCGGGGCAGGTTTTCCAGATTGTAGTCGTTGAGGAACAGCAGGGCTTCGGGATCCGCCTCGTGGGCGACGTCAAAGGCGCGGCGGATGTGGTCGATCTCGCCCAGTCTCTCTGACCAGTGGTGGGAGCGCAGACCATTGCCGTCCTCGGCCACGGCCTCATTGACCACATCCCAGCCGACGGCGCGGCCCCGGTAGCGCGCGGTGACCTCGCGGACATAGCGGTCATAGCCTGCGGCGAACGTCTTGCGATCCAGCCCGGCAAAGGGCTCGGCGCCTTGCGAATACCAGACGAGGGCATGGCCGTGCAGGCGCAGGCCGTTGTCCGTGGCAAAGTCCGCACACCGGTCGGCGAGGGCGAAGTCGAGGCTGCGGTCGGGCCGCAGGATCGCCTCCATCTTCATCTCCCACTCGGGGGTGAACTGGGAGAAGTGGGTCAGCACCACGCGGCGCCAGCTCGCGTCGTCGAACTGGCCCGACATGCCGCACACGCCGACGGGAACGGTCGTCAGATCCTTGAGCGGGCGGACCGGGCCGAGCGGTGGGGTTGCAGGCGCACGGCCGCAGGCCGCCAGCGCCAGCGGGCTGGCCAGCAGATGCCGGCGGGTCAGTCGGAAATCAGGCACGCCGCCTGAGGCCAAGCGCGTCAAAGGCTGCGGATTCGCGGCGTTCAGCGGCGGCGAGGCGTTCCAGACGGGACAGTTCGGCCACGTGTTCGAACTTCTTGAGTTCCTCGAAGGCGCCGGTCAGGGCATCGCGGGCACCCTCTTCCTCGGCCTCGAGTTCGCCGAGATCGGCCTCGACGGTCGATTTGCGGTGCTTCCAGCCGTTTAGATAGGCCTGAAGCAGCATGCCGGCCTCGGCGTCGGCCCGGGCGCGTTCGCGCTCGATCTCGACCTCGGCGTCCAGCACCGCCAGTCGCATCTCGGCCGAGGCCCGGCGCGAGCCGATTTCAGCCAGACGTTTCTGCAGGGTCTCGACCTCATAGGTCGAAATGCGGATCAGGGACCGGGCCCAGGTGGTCATGGCGTCACTCCACTCGCTCTGCGAGACCTTGGTTCAGAATGCTTTCCAGATGACTAAAGGCCGTCGCCATGTCGCAGATGTCTTCGGGGGTTTGCGACAGGAAGCCTTCCAGTGCCGGGTTCAGGGCGATGGCGCGGTCGGTGATCGGATCGGCGCCGGCGCGATAGGCGCCGATCTTGATCAGCTCTTCCATATTGGCATAGGCGCTGAGGCACTGGCGGGCGCGCTTGTTCAGCTCCCGCTCGGGCAGAGTCTGGCAGCCCGGCAGGGTCCGGCTGACGGATTTCAGCACATCGATGGCGGGGAAGCGGCCGCGCTCGGCGATCTTGCGGTCCATGACGATGTGGCCGTCGAGGATCCCGCGTACGGCATCGGCGATCGGCTCATCATGATCACCGCCATCGACCAACACGGTGAACAGGGCGGTGATGGCCCCGGTCGGACGCCCGTCGGATCGCATCGGGCCCGGTCCGGCACGTTCCAGCAGCTTCGGCAGTTCGGAAAAGACGGTGGGCGTATAGCCCTTGGTGGTCGGAGGCTCGCCGGCGGCCAGGCCGATCTCGCGCTGGGCCATGGCGAAGCGGGTCACCGAGTCCATCAGGCACAGGACCTGCTGGCCCTGATCGCGGAGGTATTCGGCGCAGGCCAGGGTCATATAGGCGGCCTGGCGCCGGGTGAGGGCGGGCTCGTCCGAGGTGGCGACCACGACGATGGCGCGGGCCAGCCCCTCTGGCCCCAGGGTTTCCTCGATGAACTCGCGGACCTCGCGGCCCCGTTCGCCGATCAGGCCGACGACGACCGCGTCGCACTCGGCGCGGCGGGCCAGCATCGACAGGAGCACCGACTTGCCGACGCCGGAGCCGGCGAAAATGCCCATCCGCTGGCCGCGACATGTGGTGGCAAAGACGTCGAGCGCCCGTACGCCGGTGTCGAGGCGCTCTCCCACCCGGCCGCGCGCGTGGGCCGGCGGCGGGGCAGCGCGCAGAGAATAGGGGCGAGGGCCTTGGGGCAGGGGGCCCTTGCCGTCGATGGGCTCGCCGAAGGCATTGATGATGCGGCCCAACCAGGCGGCGGTGGGGCGCACCACACTGGCTGACTCGACGATGCGGATATCGGCGCCGGGGGCCACGCCCTCGACCGGGCCGAAGGGCATCAGCAGGGCCTTGGCCTCTCGAAATCCGACCACTTCGGCGGGCAGGGGCGGGCGACCGTGGCGGTCGATCTCGGCCCGGGCCCCGACGGCCAGACGCGACAGTCCGCCACGTGACTCGATCAGCAGGCCACTCACCCCCGCGACCTTCCCGGTAACGACAAGGGGATCGACGGCTTGAACGGCGGCGACGAGAGAATGCAAGGAAAGCCCCGGAAATTGCCTCTCAGGGATCGGTTAACGTGGTTAACAGCCGCTTAAACGACGCGCGAATGGTTCGTCGAACACTGTGCCATGAGTCGCGGAAATGCCGAGCGAACGCCTTTCTGCAGGCCTGACCCTTGCGCGGGCGCGGATCGACCTGATGTTCAGAGGCTGACAGCCACCCGGAGACCTCCCCCATGACCGGTACCACGCCTGCCTCGCCCGACCTGTCCCGCCATGCCCGCGCGGGCCGGGGCAAGATCTATGGTTCGATCCTCGAGACCATCGGCAACACGCCGCTGGTGGAGTTGCCGCGCCTGTCGGCCGACCTGAAGCTCAAGGCCCGGGTGCTGGCCAAGCTGGAGTTCTTCAACCCGCTGAGTTCGGTCAAGGACCGGATCGGTCTGGCGATGATTGAGGGCCTGGAGCAGGCCGGCAAGTTGACGCCCGGCGCAGTGTTGATCGAGCCGACCAGCGGCAATACCGGCATTGCCCTGGCGTTTGTGGCGGCGGCCAAGGGTTATCGGCTGATGCTGGTCATGCCCGAGAGCATGTCGATGGAGCGGCGCAAGATGCTGGCCCTGCTGGGGGCCGAGCTGGTGCTGACCCCCGCCGACAAGGGTATGAAGGGCGCGATCGCCAAGGCGCAGGAGCTGCTGGAGAGCACACCGGGGGCGGTATCCCCGGGGCAGTTCGACAATCCGGCCAATCCCGAAATCCACCGGGTCTCGACCGCCGAGGAAATCTGGGCGGACACCGATGGCGCGGTCGACATGGTCATTGCCGGCGTCGGCACGGGAGGCACCATCACCGGCGTCGGCCAGGTTCTGAAGGCGAAGAAGCCCTCGGTGCGAATGGTGGCCGTCGAGCCCACCGACTCGCCGGTCCTGTCGGGCGGCGAACCGGGACCGCACAAGATCCAGGGGATCGGGGCGGGATTCATCCCCTCGATCGTCGACCGCGATGTGATCGATGCGGTCGAGCGGGTGTCAAACGACGAGGCGTTCGAGATGGCGCGCCGAGCGGCCCGGCTGGAGGGGCTGACCGGGGGTATCAGCTCGGGCGCCGCCCTGATCGCCGCCTTCCGTCAGGCGGCGCTGGACGAGAATGCGGGCAAGACCATCGTCACAATCATCCCCAGCTTTGCCGAACGCTATCTGTCGACGGCCCTGTTTGAGGGGCTGTAGGAAGACAGTGTCGTAGGTCTTCCTCGAATGTGCTATCTTCCCAGGTGACCTGAGGAAGATGACATGGCGCTGAATATCAAGAATCCGGACGTTGATCGGCTGGCGCGCCGGGCCGCAGAACTGCGCGAAACCGGCGTCACCGAGGCCGTGCGTGCGGCTCTCGAACGCGATGTGAGCGAGCTGGAGAAGGCCCGGGAAGCCCGGGAGGCTGAACTCCGGAGCGAAGTGGCACGGATCCAGCAGCGGTTCGCTGCTCTGCCGATGAAAGATACGCGCTCGACAAAGGAAATTCGGGACGCACTGTGGCATGACGTCCTTGATAGTCATTGACACTTCCGTCGTCGTGGCGGTGATCAAGGCCGAGCCGGAGGCCCAGCGCCTTGTCGAGATAATGGCGGCTAACCCTTGCCGAATGTCGGCCTTTTCGGTGTTTGAGGCCGAGTCCGTGATCGGGAAGCTTGGAGGTCCGTTGGCCGTGCCCGATGTTCGCAAGCTTCTCGGGGCGTTCAGAGTTGAAATCGTCCCGTTCGATGATCGACTGGCCGTGCTGGCGACCGAGGCCCGCCTCCGCTTCGGTAAGGGAGTACACCCCGCCCGGTTGAACCTTGGTGATTGCGCGGCCTATGCATTGGCCGCGTCCCTGGAGGTGCCTTTGCTCTACAAGGGTGACGACTTTGCCCTGACGGATATTGTCTCGGCCAATTGAGCGATTGCTCAGAGCGTTGATTGGGGAGGACGAGCCATGGCGGATGTGGATGCGGCGACGGCGACGATGATCGCCAATCTGGAGGCCAATACGGGCAAGTCGCTGGACCAGTGGATTGCGCTGGCACGGGCCAGTGGTCAGGCCAAACATGGTCAGCTGGTTGCGTGGCTGAAGGCCGAGCAGGGCCTGACGCACGGCTATGCCAATCTGGTGGCACACAAGACCTTTGCCTCGGACGCCGGGTCGAGCGGTGACGACGATCTGATGGCGACCATGTTCGCCGGGCCAAAGGCGGCGATGAAGCCGGCCTATGACAAGGCGGCGACCTTTGTTCAGGGGCTGGACGGCGTCGAGTTTGCGCCGAAGAAGGGCTATGTCAGCCTGAGGCGGTCGAAACAGTTTGCCCTGCTGCAGCCCTCGACCAAGGATCGGCTGGATGTCGGGCTGGTGCTGAAGGGGGTTGAACCGGCCGGTCGGCTGGAAGCCGCCGGATCGTGGAATGCGATGGTGACGCATCGGGTGCGCGTGTCTTCGGTCGATGAGGTTGATGCCGAGCTGGAGGGCTGGCTGCGTCAGGCCTGGGCTGCGGCATAGGGCGAGATCGCTCTTGACCGGCGGTTAACCGAACGGGGCGAGGATCGCCGCGACATGTCCCAGCCTCTTTCCAGTCCGCCAGACGATGCGCCCGAGGCCGGTCCGGCGTCGACGTGGAAGGCGCGGCATGCGTTGCTGCGGCGGCTGGCCGATGTGGTGTCGCTGCCGACCAGTCGCATCAATGCCTTTGAGCGGTCGGTCGTCGGTGACCTGCTGGTCGAGATGGCGCGGCTGGCCACGCCCGAGGACCGGCTGAAGATGGCCCACCGGCTGGCGCCCCTGGCGGAGCTGCCCAATGGTCTGATGCGGCTGATGCTGCGGGATGATCCGGCCATTGCCGGCGTGCTGATCGAGGGGTGTGCGGGTCTGACGGATGCCGACCTGCTGTCGTGCGTCCGGGACACGGGTCATGATCATCACCGCTGCATCGCCGCCCGCCGAGGGGTGTCCGAAGTGGTGTCCGAAGCCCTGATCGAGGCGGGGTACGGGGATGTGGTGGAGACGCTGCTGCGCAACACCACGGCCCGGCTGTCGCAGACCGGGATCGAGACGGCAGTGGCACTGAGCCGCAGCCAGCCCCGCCTGTGCGAGCACCTGTTGCGACGCCCGGAGCTTAGGCCGTCGGGGGCCTATGTGATGTTCTGGTGGTCGAACGAGCAGGACCGCCGGACCATTCTGCAGAGGTTCGCCGTGTCACGCGAAGTCATGCAGGAGGTGTCGGAAGACATCTTTGCCATGGCCGCCGACGAGGGCTGGCAGGACCCGGTGTCACGAAAGGCGCTGCAGTTCATCGAGCGGCGCCAGCGCAATCGCGGGGCGATCGACAAGAGCCCCTATGACAGTCTGGAACACGCCATCACCGAGATCGAGCGGCAGGGCATGGGCCGCGACTCCGTGGCCGAGATTGCCTATCTGTCGGGGATCAAGCCGCTGACGGGGGCCAAGATCCTGGGCGATCCGGGCGGTGAGCCGGTGGCCATTCTGTGCAAGGCGACCGGGCTGGACCGCGAGTATTTGACGGCGCTGTGGCGGTCGATGAAGCGGCCGGAGACCCTGCCCGATGGTAGCGTCCATCCGACCTGGGAGCGGGTGCAGGTGACGTTCGAGATGCTGGCCGTCGACCGGGCCCAGACGGTGCTGCGCTACTGGAACTGGTCGCTGACCTCGGCCATGACGCCGGCCCTGCTGAAGGCGATCCGTGACGGCGACACAGACGAACTGGATGAATACTCCATGCCCGAGCGGGCCGCGATGATGGCCCTGGCGCAAGATTTCGGACGTTAAGGCCCACCTGTTTGCATCAGGCCGCCTTTATACTTGCCCTAGCAAATCAGAAAGTCTACCGTCACATTTGCGTAATGATAGAGTTTGTTCTATCAGCCCGGCATCAGGGGCGATTCCTGCAAGATGTTTCGCCTCGCCCTGGAAACGTCTGGACGACCTATGGAAGAAAAAGCCGAGCTGCTTGAAATGACGGCGGACATCATCTCCGCCTATGTCAGCAACAACATCCTGCCGCCCGAGGCCGTTCCTGCGCTGATCGGCTCGATCCACTCGACCCTGTCGCAACTGTCGGGTGACGGCATCGAGCCGGAGCCGGAAGTCAAGGATCCGGCGGTGCCGATCCGCAAGTCGATCACGCCGGACTATCTGATCTGTCTGGAAGACGGTCGCAAGTTCAAGTCGCTGAAGCGTCACCTGCGCACCAAATACGACATGAGCCCCGAGGAATACCGGGCCAAATGGGGTCTGGCCAAGGACTATCCGATGGTCGCCCCGAACTATGCCAAGGCCCGTTCGGAACTGGCCAAGCAGATGGGCCTGGGCCAGGGCGGCCGCAAGCCGGCCCGCACGACGGCCCGCGCCAAGAAGTAAGACGGCGAAGGCCTGAAAGAACAGACCCGCTGGAGCGATCCGGCGGGTCTTTTTTGTGACCTCAGGCGGCCTTGGCTTCGCGGCGCATGCGCCAGAAACGCAGGGTGCGCTGGGCCGCGTCGGGGGTCAGTTCCTGATACATGCGGCCATAGGTATGGGCCTTGGCCATGGCGTCGCCGTCGTCGTTCAGGAGCACCACGGCGTAGGTCAGGAACAGGGCGCGATCCAGACCGGCGGAACGGCAGACCACGGCCAGGGCATCCAGGTCCTTGCGCTCGATGATCTGGCGGGCGGTGTGAAAGTCGATGTCGGCCAGCCGCGCCAGCGCAATCAGGAAGCAGGTGCGACCGTCCGAGCGCAGGAAGCGCGCCAGCATCTGGGGAGTCAGCTGGCCAGCCGCATGCAGTTCCTCGACATAGGCGAGGCTCTCGGAATAGTCGGCGGGCAGGGCGCCGTCCTGGGTCGCAAGCCGGGTGCGGCCGGCCTCAAGCGCGCTTTCCAGCAGGGCCGGGTCCATCTGGGCGTTGCGCTCAAGGATGGTGTGGCGCAGCCGGGCCTCGACGATGAAATACATCTCGTTGAGCAGGTCGGGTGGCAGGCTCTTGCGCTCGACCGTCGCGGCATGAAGGGCGGGATTGGTGCGGGCGCGCTCTACGGCCTTCTCGCTGGCCTGACGCGACAGGCGGGCGCCATCGTTGGACAACAGGCTGTGCAGGGTTTCGTCGTCGCCGTGATCGACGATGGCGTCGGAAACGGCCTCGGACACATCCTTGCGGCTTGAGACAGCGCGCAGGTGGTCCTGACCCTGGGTGCGGGCGACCTCGATCAGGTCAGCATCGGTCAGCACCGGCGAGGCCGACAGGACGGGCGTGGCCACTTCGGCTTCGTCATTCGCCAGGCGGCGGATCAGGGTGCGGGGGGCGGCAGGACTGTCGGCGAACCGCCGGGCCAGTTCGGCGCGGACCGCCGTTTCCATCTCGGCGGACAGTTCGGCCAGGACGGCGCCGTACAGGTCGGTCTCTTTGTCGCTGTGGGTCTCGGTGCCGAAGAAGACCTCGGTCAGTTCACGCAGAAGGGCCCGGCGCTTCTCGCTGGACGGCTCCTGCGCCATGGCGATCAGGTCGGGCAGACGCGATTCCACGACAGTGTCGGGGGCAGGCTGGGTCATTGGCGGGAGGCCGCGCTGCTGGTCGACTCGCCGGTCGTGCGGCGCACGGTGCCGTCCGGATTGCGGACCAGCTGGGGCGGTCCGGGCGGTTCGGCCATATTGGGCGAGGTCGGCGTCTGGTCCATCTGGACCGGAAGGGCATCCAGATAGACCTGTTCCGGCAGGACGGCGCGGTCGGGCTGACGGCCGTTCTGGCGGTGAACGGAGTAGTAGCGGGCGCCCTGGGGCGCGCGCTCGGACCGGGCGCCCGGCTGAGGCCGGGGCTGGGTGGGGGTAGCCTGAGGTTGGGAAGCCGGGGGCTGTTGGGTGGCTTGCGGCAGGGCCGGCTGCGGTTGCGGCTGGCCGACGGACCAGATCAGGGCATCGGCGCGGGGGGCGTTGGGATCATCCGCCCACTCTGCAGGACGGGCAGGAGCAGGGGCTGGCACGGAGTAAGCCACCGGTGCCGGTGCCGGTGCAGGCTGGGGCGCGGGCTGGACCCGGGCGGGCGGCGGCTCGGGCATCTGACGAACCGGCGGCGGCGGGGGAGGCGGCGGCGTCTCGACGGGTGCAGCCACGGTCCGCACCGGGGCCGGGGCCACGGTGACCTGCGCAGGCTGGGAACGGGACTGGACCGGCGGGGGCGCGAAGAAGGCATCGGCCGGGGTCAGGCCGGGGCGGCCGTCGGCATCGACGCTGCGGCCGGGCAGGAGGGGCGTGGCGGGACGGAGTTGCGGGACGGTCGCCATGGACTGGCTGCCCGCGTGGGGGATGACGGGGGAGACCGGGCGCAGCGCCGGGACCGTTCCCCGGGGCGTTTCGGTGGCGCGGGCCATGGCGACCGGCGCGGGGCGGCCATTCCAGTCCAGATAGCGGAGGGCCGGCGCGTCCTGGGCCAGGGCAGGCACGGCCACGGCCGTCAGACCCAGCGCCACCGTTGCGGCGAGCAGGGGACGGCTCAGAGACAGCGATGTGGACGGCTCGGGTCGCATTCCCACCTCCGGAAACTGGGGGATCGGACCAAAGGTTAAGGCGTCCAGACTTAACCCGTCGCTAACAGCCGCCGGCAATCAGGCTTAACGCAGGGGCGATCGTCAGGCGGCGGGGGCCGGAGCGACAGCCGGTGACAGATAGTCGGTGGTAAACGCCTGTTGCCAGTCGAGACCGGGCGGAAAGACGCCGGCCTCCGACGTGCTCTCGTAGAAGGCGCGCCAGCGATCCGCCGACATGCTGCCGATGAGGGCCGACGGGTCGTCGCCGGTGACCAGGGCCGCATCGAGCAAGGCGTCGCGGGCCTGCTCCAGCTGCGCCGGCGTCGCGGCGCGGTTGGCACGTCGGATCAGGGTGTGAGCGGCGTCAGGATCACCTTCGATATAGGCGGCCCAGCCCTCGACCGAGGCGGCGATGAAGGCCCGCAGCGCCTCGTCGTTGTCGCGGGCGAAGGCCGTGGGAGCCAGCACGAGGGCACCATAGGAGGCAAAGCCGTCCTCAAACAGCAGGCGGCTGGTGGGTGGTTCTCCGCCCGCTTCCGGGATCAGGACGGGCTCGCGCGTCACATGGCCGAGGATGAGGGCGTTCGGGTCGCGGATGAAGGCCTCGAGGTCATGGTCGGCCAGTTGGTCGTCAGTGAACCCGCTCAGGGTCCGGAACCAGGGCCAGAGGGTCTCGCGATCGGCTTCGGCGACCTGAACCGGCGCCGGCGCGGGCGGCACAGGCGGGGCAGCAGCGGGGCCGGCCTCCGCACGGCGGATCAGGGCACGCGGGGACTTCTGGAAGAAGGCGGCGACGGCCTTGACCGGGGCTTCCTCCTCAACCAGCCGCAGGGGGGTGAAGCTGTCGGCGGCGAGGCCCAGTTCGGCATTGCCCGAGGCCAGGGCACGCGGCACGTCCTGACCAAAGCCGGGCCGGACCAGCTGAACATTCAGGCCGCGCGCTTCGTAGAGGCCGGTGGCCAGCGCCTGATAGAAGCCGCCCAGTTCGGCACTGGCGGGGTCGCCGACCGCGAGGCGCAGACGGACGCGGCCGTTCTCGTCGATGGCCGGTTCGGACGAGCCGCAGGCGGCGACCGTCGCCGACAGGCCCAGCGCCGCAGCACCGGTCAGCAGGATTCGACGATCCAGAGTGGCGAAGCGGACGGGCGGGCGGCGCATGGCCAAGGTTTAGGGCCTGACTTCCGCGAAGGAAAGGGCGGTTTCCGGCAAGGTCTAACGGTGCTGCCCCCTCCACCGCTACGCGGTCCCCCTCCCCCGATGGGGGGGGAATGGGGCGCCGGAATTGAGCGAGGGCGCGGAACGCCCGGTCGAACCGTTGCGTTTCGCGCCCTCGCCAAGTCCGGGTTGGACTTGGCCATTGAGTTCTGGACCCTGGCCTGGGCGTCAGCGGAGCGAACCCCGGTGACGGTCGGCTGTATCCCTCGACTCTGGTCCGGTCGCGTCCCGCAGGTCTGGCCTGCGCCGTCTTCCGATCCCGATCCGGTTCCCCGAGGTGTGGGCCGAAACCCTGCCTCGAAGCCTTGATCCGGTCCGGGGTCCGTTACGATCCGGAGATCGCCCGTTACCCTGGATCCGAGAGCCGGACCGGTTCGCCTTGAGCCCCGGGTCTCCCCGGATTTCCGCGCTGCCGTGTCCCTCGGCCTGTTGACGTTCCGACGAAATCCGCTATTCGGCAAGCGCCCGAAATGTCCGCCCTGTGGGGATTTCAGCCCCGCGTGGTGGACAAGTCGGGGACAGTCTGTGGGTGGTTTCAAATACCCTCGGAAAATCCGTGAATTGATCTGTCCACAGATTCTGGATCAGCCTTCGAGTGCGGCCTTCTTTTCTTCCAGCTCCAGCCATTCCGCCTCGATGGCCTCGAGTTGGGCGCGGGCGCGGGCGGCGTTGGTCATGGCGCGGTCGAAGGCCTTGGGGTCGCGGGTGTAGAGGTCGGGATCGGACAGGGTGGCGTCGTGGCGGGCGATGTCGGCGGGCAGGGTTTCCATCAGGCCCTCGATCTCCTTGAGCCGGTGGGCGTCCTTGAACGATAGCTTGGCCGCCTTTTTTGGAGCGGCGGCGGCGGTGACGCTGGCAGGAGCCGGGGCCGCAGAGCGGCGTTCCGCCTCGGCGTCCTGGGGCCGCTGGTGGGTGCCGGGCTTGAGGAAGCCGGGGTTCTGGCGGATGAAATCGGTCCAGCCACCGGGGGTCTCGACGATGTCGCCGCGACCGTTCATGGCGATGGTCGAGGTGGCGAGGCGATCGACGAAATCGCGGTCGTGGCTGACGAGGATCAGCGTTCCGTCATAGGTCTCGAGCAGCTCTTCCAGCTTGTCGAGGGTGTCCATGTCGAGGTCGTTGGTCGGCTCGTCGAGAACCAGCATGTTGGCAGGCTTGGCAAGCGCGCGGGCCAGCAGCAGGCGGTTGCGCTCGCCTCCCGACAGGGTCGAGATCGGCTGGCGCAGCTGGCCCTCCTGGAACAGGAAGTCCTTGGCATAGGCGGCGACGTGTTTGGACACGCCGCGCACCAAGATGGAATCGCCGCCGCCGGGGGTCAGGGCGTCCCACAGGGTCATGTCGGACTTGAGCCCTTCACGCGACTGGTCGAGGTAGACGGGGTCCAGATTGGCACCGAGGCGGACGGTGCCGGTGTCGGGGGCCAGTTCGCCCAGCATGATCTTGACCAGGGTGGTCTTGCCCGCGCCATTGGGGCCGACGATGGCCAGCCGGTCGCCGCGGACGATGCGGGTGGTGAAGGGCTTGATGACGGTACGCTCGCCAAAGCCCTTGGAGATGCCCTTGAGGTCGGCGACCAGCTTGCCGGACATGGCGCCCGAGTCGACGCCGAGGTGCAGGTCACGCGGCACGTCCTTGAGCCGTTCGGCGCGTTCGGCGCGCAGGGCCTCCAGCGACCGCGCCCGGCCCTCGTTGCGGGTGCGGCGGGCGGTGATGGAGCTGTAGAAGGTGGCGGTCTCGCGCTCGATGGTCTTTGACAGGCGGCGCAGGGACTCGGCCTCTTCCTCGGTGACCTTGGTGGCCCATTCGTCGAAGGCGTTGAAGCTCTTGCTCAGGCTGCGGACGCGTCGCCCTTCCAGCCAGTGACAGGTCTGGGTGACGCGATTGAGGAAGGCGCGGTCGTGGCTGACGACCAGTATGGCGCAGCGGGCCGAGATCAGCTCTTCTTCCAGCAGCTCGATGGCGAGGATGTCGAGGTGGTTGGTCGGCTCGTCGAGGAGCATCAGGTCGGGCTCTTCGGCGAAGGCCTTGGCGAGCGCGGCACGGCGGATTTCGCCACCGGAAAGGTTCACGGCGGGCTTTGACGGATCAAGGCCGAAGGTGGCGAGCCAGGACTCGGCGGTCCACGGCTCGGCCTCACCCGAGGTGGCATAGTCGAGCAAGGTGTCGCCGGTGATGACCGGTTCCTGGGGCACATTGGCAAAACGGATGCCGGACTGGATGGCGCGCTCGCCCGAGTCCGGCTCGACCTGGCCCATGATGATCTTCATCAGGGTGGATTTGCCGGCGCCGTTCCGCCCGACAAGACAGGCGCGGGTCCGCGGCTCGATCGCAATATCGACGCCCTCGAACAGGGGACGGGGGCCGTCCTGGAGACGGACATCCTTGAGGGCAACAAGAGGGGGGCGCGCGGCCATGGTGATACCTGGATCCTCCCCAGCGTAGCGGGGGAGGGGGACCACGCAAGGCGTGGTGGAGGGGGCGGAAACGAGGGCTGACTTAAGGGGTTCGGTCGGGAGTTTCCACCCTAGTCTGCCTCTAGCCGCCCAAGAATATGCTCCGCCGCAGCATCGGGATCGCGCAGGACATCTGATGCGGGAATACGCAGCGTCCTGATGCCGAACTGCTGCAGCCGAGTGTCGCGCCTCGCGTCCTGATCCGCTCGGGCGTCATGCTGGAGACCGTCGACCTCAATGGCCAGACTGATTCTGGAGCAATAGAAGTCGAGTATGAAAGGGCCGATCGAGTGCTGACGACGAAAGCCGCGAGGCCGGAGCCGCTGCCAGAGGAGAACTTCAGGCAGAGACATTTTCCGACGGAGACGTCGGGCACGTTTCTGGGTAAGAACCGGGGCTCTCATGGTTCATTTAGTGCACGCTTTCGCCCCCTCCACCACTCCGTGGTCCCCCTCCCCCGTTTCACGGGGGAGGATCGGATGAAGCCCTTCTGGGAAACGAAGACCCTCGAACAGATGTCGCCCGAGGAGTGGGAGGCGCTGTGCGACGGGTGCGGGCTGTGCTGTCTGGTGCGGTTCGAGGATGAGGATACGGGCGAGGTTGTGCCGACCAAGGTGCACTGCAAGCTGTTCGATCCGACGACCTGTGCCTGTTCCAACTATTTGGAGCGCGAGCGGCATGTGCCGGACTGTATCAAGCTGACGCCGGGAAACGTGTCGCAGCTGGGCTGGATGCCCGGGTCGTGCGCCTATCGCCGGCTGGCGGAGGGGCGGGGGCTGGCGGAGTGGCATCCGCTGGTCTCGGGGGACCCCGAAACGGTCCATACGGCCGGGGTTTCGATCCGCGGCCAGACGATTTCGGAACTGGCACTGCACGAGCCGGAAGATGCCCTGGCCTATGAGGCGCCGGAATGGATGGTCGAGCGCGGGACCGGGACTCGGAGACGGCGCTAACCAAAATTTCGCTATTCTGTCCGACCCTTGCGGCATGGGAGAGAAACGCCGCAAGAGCGCCTCGATGATGACGGACGGTTCGGGGCTGGAGGGCCCGCTGGACCGCCTGACCGCACTGGCGTGCACCCTGTTCGACATGCCGCATGCGATGATTTCCGTCATCCACGGCGATCAGACCCTGTTCCGTGCCAATGTGGGCCTGAACCAGAACGCCATGGCGCGCGACCAGAGTGCTTCGGCCATACTGGTCGGGATGGGGCCGGGCGCGGTGCTGGTGGTGCGCGATTCCCACCTGCATCCGACGCTGAAGAACCACCCGATGGTGACGGGCCAGCCGGGCATCCGCTTCTTTGCCGGGACGACCATCAGCGACAGCCGGGGCAAGGCCATCGGCGCGGTGGGGGTGATGGATGTGAAGCCGCATCCGGACTTCGACGAAAGTCGGGTCGAGGGCCTGGCCCAGATTGGGCGGCTGGCCGCAGAATTCCTCGAACAGGCCGACCTGACCCGAAGGCAGACCGAGCGGCTGGAGCTGCTGAGGCTGGCTGAGGAAATGGCCGGGGTGGGACAATGGCGGCTGGATGCCGAGACGATGGCCGTGACCTGGTCGGACGAGGTCTATCGCATCCACGGGGTCGAGCGGGGCGCGTTCGATCCCAGCTATGACGATGCCGTGGGGTTCTATCATCCGGACGACCGGGCGCCGTTGATGAAGGCGATCGCACGCGGGCTTGAGACGGGCGAGGGCTACAAGCACCGGATGCGACTGATCCGCCGGGACGGGGCCGAGCGCCTGGTGCTGACCCATGCGGATACCGAGCGGGGGCCAGACGGCAAGGTCACCGCCATGTTCGGCGTGTTCCAGGACGTGACCGAGCAGGAACGAATTCACGATGCGGTCGCCGCCAGCGAGCGAGCGTTCCGCAATCTGGCAGAGCAGACCGGTGACATCATCGCGGTCTTCGCGCTGGACGGTACGTTCCGCTATGTGTCGCCCGCGATCACGCGTCTGACAGGCTGGGAACCGGATGAGTTGATCGGGCGCAAGACCTGGGACGTGATCCACCCGGATGACCATCCGCAGGTGAAGCAGGCCTATGCGGATTTCTTTGCTGCTGGCCCCGGCGGGCCGTCACCGCAGTTGCGCTACCGTGGGCTGCACAAGGACGGCAGCTATCGATGGCTGGATGCCCAGCCCAGCATCCTCTGGGACGAAAACGGCCGACCGATCGAAATCCAGGACAATGCGCGTGACGCCACGGCGACCAAGCAGCTGGAAGATGACCTGATGGCGGAGCGGGACCGGGCGGAGGCTGCTGCCCGGACGAAAACCGAATTCCTGGCCAATATGAGCCATGAGCTGAGAACACCGCTGACCAGCGTGATAGGCTTTGCCGGCCTGCTGAAGGAGTCAAAAGACCTGGGCCCGGACGAGCGCCGCTACGTCGACCGGATCGCCACCTCGTCCGATGCCCTGCTGGGCGTGATCAACGACATTCTGGATTACTCCAAGCTGGAGGCCGAGGCGGTCGGGCTGGACCCGCTGGCCTTTGATCCGCGCGGCATGATTGCGGGCGCTGTCGGGATCGTGGAGAGCCAGTGCGAGGCCAAGGGGCTGACGCTG
Source organism: Brevundimonas sp. UBA2503 (assembly GCF_002341485.1). Lineage (NCBI taxonomy): Bacteria > Pseudomonadati > Pseudomonadota > Alphaproteobacteria > Caulobacterales > Caulobacteraceae > Brevundimonas > Brevundimonas sp. UBA2503. The sequence continues at coordinate 89,339 of NZ_DDOD01000008.1, forward strand.
GTACAGACGACGGATGAGTCCGTGCCGGCTGGCCTAATGGGGGATGAGGGCCGACTGCGGCAGGTGACGCTGAACCTGCTGTCCAATGCCGTGAAATTCACGGGCCAGGGCGGGGTGACGGTGGCGGCGACCTATGAGGATGGCCGGTTGCGGGTCGCCGTATCGGATACGGGCATCGGCATCAGCGAGGAGAAGGCCGCGACCCTGTTCCGGCGGTTCGTGCAGGCCGATGCCTCGACCACGCGGACCTTTGGCGGGACGGGGCTGGGCCTGGCCATTTCGCGTCGGCTGATCGAGATGATGAGTGGCACGATCGGCGTGGACAGCCAGCCGGGGATCGGCTCGACCTTCTGGTTCGAGGTGCCGTTGGTGCCGGCGGACCCCGGGCAGGTCGCCGGTGGCCACGACGCAGAGACAGCGGTCGACGGGACGCTGCGGATCCTGATGGCGGATGACGCTCCGGCCAACCGGGAGCTGGTCTCGGCCATTCTGGGCGGGATGGGGCTGTCGATCGACGGGGTCGAGAACGGCGCCGAGGCGGTGGAGGCCGTGCGCAGCGGGACCTACGATCTGGTGCTGATGGATGTGCATATGCCGGTCATGGATGGCCTGACCGCGACCCGTGAAATCCGGGCCATGGCCGGGGAAGCGGGCCGGGTGCCCATCATTGCCCTGACCGCCAATGTGCAGCCCGAACAGGTGCGAACGTGCCATGAGGTGGGTATGGACGCCCATGTCGGCAAGCCGATCCAGGTGGCGGAACTGATGGCCACGATCAGTCGTGTGCTGGGCGCAAGCGAGGCCTGTGAGGACCTGGCAGCGGCAGGCTGAGACGCCCGGATGTGCGCCCTCGGCGTGTGAAATCGCGTCAAAACAAGATGATAGATATTTGTCGGACCGACTTGCGCGCCTGAGGACGCTGGTCGGCTAGAGTTCATCCATGGCCGGGAACAGGGATGACGGGGCGGAGCGCTGGAGCCGGAAGCAGTTTGAACTGCTGGCCGCCCAGACCGATCGCGTGATGGAAATACTGCCACAGGTCGAGCTGGATCCCGCCGATGTGGCGGGGCTGGATCGTTTTGCGCGGCTGGTGACGAACGTGGCGCGCGCCAGCAAGGCGGTGGTGGCGCTGGCGAGCCCGCCTGCCCGGTCCCGGAACCCTGTCGAGGACGCGGAAGAGGGCGACGCAAACGGTGACATCGAAGACCCCGCCGAGGAGGCCCTACTTCGGGCCGAACTGCAGTCCCGCATGGATCACCACAGGGCCGCGCTGGAAAGAAAGCGGCTGGCGCGAGGGGTTGTCGACGGCGGAGACGCGCGATGCGATCGACGCGATGCCCCGGCTGCACGATCATCAGATTGCCGAGGAGACGGACTGGTCGACGTGGGTGCTGCTGGGCGGGCGGGGGTCGGGCAAGACCTTTGCGGGGGCCTGGTGGCTGAGCGAGCAGGCGCGGACCGACGGACAGGTTCTGGCGCTGGTGGGACCGGCGCTGCACGATGTGCGCGAGGTGATGATCGAGGGGCCGTCGGGCCTGAAGGCGATGGGCGAGACCGGATACAGGCCGATCTGGGAAGCCAGCCGGAGGCGGCTGCGCTGGCCCAATGACTCGGTGGCCTATGCCTATTCAGCCGAGGACCCGGACGCGCTGCGCGGGCCGCAGTTTCACGCGGCCTGGGTCGACGAGTTCTGTGCCTGGCGCAATCCCGAGCGGACGCTGAGCACACTGCGGTTTGCGCTGAGGCGGGGGACCGATCCGCGACTGGTGATCACGACCACGCCGCGCCCGATGGTGGCGCTGAGGCGGCTGCTGGCCGAGCCGGGGGTCGAGGTCAGTCGGGCGGGGACAGAGGTCAACGCGGACAATCTGGCCCCGGGGTTTCTGGGGCATCTGAGACGCCTCTATGCCGGGACACGGCTGGAGGCGCAGGAGCTGGAGGGGCAGATCGTTGAGACCGACGGGGCCCTGTTCCGCGCCGAGGATCTGGCGCGGGCCAGAGGCGCGCGTCCGGTCGAACTGGACCGGGTGGTGGTGGCGGTGGACCCGCCCGCGACGGCCCACGGCGATGCCTGCGGGATTGTGGTTGCGGGGCGCCGGGATCGCACAGCCTATGTGCTGGCCGATGAGACGGTGCGCGGCCTGTCGCCCGCAGCCTGGGCCCGGGTGGTCGCGTCGATCGTCGAGCGTGAAGGGGCCGAGGCGGTGATCGCCGAGGTCAATCAGGGCGGGGATATGGTGCGGACCCTGCTGGTTCAGGCGGGCTGTGCCTGTCCGGTGCGGTCGGTCCATGCCACGCGCTCGAAGCGGGCGCGGGCC
>NZ_DDOD01000008.1:91732-110759 GCF_002341485.1 Brevundimonas sp. UBA2503
CCGAGCCGGTCGCGGCGCTGTATGAGCAGGGACGGGTGGTGCACTGCGCCGCCCTGCCCGCGCTGGAAGAAGACATGATGGCGCTGGGAAGCGGCGAAGGCGGGCCAAGCCCCGACCGCGCCGACGCCCTGGTGTGGGCCATCACCCATCTGATGCTGGAGCCGCGGGGCGAACCGCGCCTGCGGTCCCTCTGAGGCGGGCCGCTCCGGGCGTCGTCAACTGACAACGAGAACGAAGGAGATCGCCATGGACTGGTCCCGCTGGCGCCTGCGCCGGGGCACGACATCTGTGCCCGAAATCAAGGATAGTCGGGCCGGGGCGCTGATCGCCCTGACCGGAGGTGGCCGGCCGCGCTGGACGCCACGCGACTATGCTGAGCTGGCGCGGGAGGGGTTCGGCAAGAACCCGGTCGCCTATCGCGCTACCCGCATGATCGCCGAGGCGGCGGCGTCGGTGCCGCTGAGGGTGTTCGACAAGGACACGCTGTGCCGCGACCACGGACTGGCGCAGCTGCTGGCGCGGCCCAATCCTGAGCAGTCGGGGGCGGAGTTTCTGGAGGGGTTGTATGGCGCGCTGCAGACGGCGGGCAATGCCTATGTTGAAGCGGCGGGCGACGGCGATGGCGGCCTGCCGGAGGAGCTGTGGTCGCTGCGCCCCGACCGGGTGAAGGTGGTTCCGGGGCGGCACGGCTGGCCCGAGGCCTATGACTATGGCCTCGCGGGGCGGTCGGTGCGGATCGGGCGGGAGGCGGACGGCTGGATGCCGGTGATGCATCTGAAGCTGTTTCACCCGATCGACGACCACTATGGCTTTTCGCCGCTGGAGGCGGCGGCCTTTGCCATCGATGTGCACAATGCCTCGGGGGCTTGGAACAAGGCGCTGCTGGACAATGCGGCCCGGCCCAGCGGCGCGCTGGTCTATGCGGCGCGCGATGGCGAGCGGCTGACCACGGAACAGTTCGAGCGGCTGAAGGCCGAGCTGGGCGAGGCGCATGCGGGGTCCGCCAATGCCGGGCGGCCGCTGTTGCTGGAAGGCGGGCTGGACTGGAAGCCCATGAGCCTGACGCCCGCCGAGATGGACTTTATCGCCGGCAAGCACGCCGCAGCGCGCGAGATCGCCCTGGCGTTCGGCATTCCGCCGCAGCTGCTGGGGATTCCGGGCGATGCCACCTATGCCAACTATCGCGAGGCCAATGTCGCCTTCTGGCGGCAGACGGTGGTGCCGCTGGTGCGCAAGGCCGCCGGAGCCTTGACGGCCTGGCTGTCGCCGCGCCTGCCCGGATGCCGGATCGAGGCCGATCTGGAGGCGGTGCCGGCGCTGTCGCCCGAACGCGATGCGCTGTGGGCAAGGCTGAATGCGGCGACCTTCCTGACCGAGGATGAGCGTCGGCAGATGGCGGGGGTGGGGAAGTGAAGTGGCGAGTGGCGAGTGGTGAGTGGCGAGGCGAGAGTGCGAATCCTGCCCCCTGCTCGTCACACGTCACTCGTCACTCGCCACTTTTGGGAGAACGGCATGAACGACATTAAACGCATACCCGTCGCCCTGATCGCGGCGCTCATGGTGCAGACGGTCAGCGGACTGATCTGGGCCGGAGGGGCAGCGGCGCGGATCGCGACGCTGGAGGCCCGGGTGGGCGAGCAGAGGCTGGTCGCCGAACGGCTGGCTCGGCTGGAGGAGCAGAGCCTGGCGACGCGCCGGGCGGTGGAGCGGATTGAGAGGGTTTTAGTGGCGAGTGGCGAGTGGCGTGTGACGAGCGCGTCCGGCGAGGAGCAGGCCGATGGCTTCTGACGCCCGGGCGGTGGATGACGACCCGACATTGCCCTCGCCACTCGCCACGCGTCACTCGTCGCTTCTGATCACCGGCTATGCCTCGCTGTGGGGTGTGGCGGATCTGGCGGGGGATGTGGTGGTGCGGGGGGCGTTTGCGCCCAGTGTGGCGCGGCGTGGGTCGGCCGGGGTGCGGATGCTGTACCAGCACGGCGAGCGCACGCCGGTCGGGGTGTGGACCCGGATCGAGGAGGACGACCGCGGCCTGAGGGTCGAGGGACGGATCCTGGACATCACGCCCGAGGGGCGGATGGCGGCGGCACTGGTGCGGGCCGGGGCGCTGGACGGCCTGTCGATCGGCTTTCGTGCGATCCGGGCCAGGCGCGACGGGCGGCTGAGGGTGCTGGCCGAAGTGGACCTTTGGGAGGTGTCTCTGGTGACCTTCCCGATGCTTCCGGGGGCGCGGCTTCAGTATGTGCTGCGGCGATTTCATCCCCTGCTCAGGTTTCGCTCAGGACTCTCAGGGGGCGCGGGCGCAGGAACAGGGCTCATTCAGCCCAGGGAGAGAGCGGCATGAGCGGTGAGACGGTGAGGGTGGTGGACGGGCAGACGGCCCTGTTGCGGACGGTGATGTGGGGCGGGGCCACGGCCCTGTTGCTGGCGCCGGCAGTGGCCATGCAGTTCACGACCGAGGTGCAGTGGACCCTGTTTGATTTTGCCCTGATGGGCGTGTTGCTGGCCATTGCCTGCGGGGTCGGAGAGCTGGTGCTGCGGGCGTCGGACAGCCTGACGTATCGGCTGGGGGCGGCAGTGGCGATCGGCACGACCTTTGTGCTGGGCGTCGGCAATCTGGCCGTGGGGCTGATCGGGTCGGAGGACAATCCGGCCAATGACCGGGTCTGGGCCGTGCTGGCGGTCGGGGTGGTCGGTGCCCTGATCGCCCGGTTCAGGCCGCGCGGGTTGAGCCTGGTGATGCTGGCGCTGGCCGCCGGTCAGGTCGGTCTGGCCCTCTATGCGGATGCGACGGCGCAGGAGCTGCCGCTGAGGATCACGGTGGTGTTTGTCACCGGCTGGCTGGTCGCGGCGGCCCTGTTCGACCGGGCCGCGCGCGAGCGCCGTGCCTAGGGCAGATACTCGGCCGGGATCGGCAGGCTGTCGTCCTCGGCGCGCCAGTAGATGGTGAGGATCCACCAGCGGGTGCCGTCGAACATGAGCTGGAAGCTGTTGATGCCGCGCAGGAAGGGCTCGGCGTCATCGAGGCTGCGACGGGCTTCATAGGTCGAGAAGACGTGGACGACCGAGCCGAAGCGTTCGGACGTGGAGGCGATCTCGATCTCGTGGAAGCCGTCGCGTTCCAGCTGGGGCCCGGCGCGGGTGACGTAATCCTCCGGCGTCAGGCTGCTGGCCGCGATGCTGCCGTCCGCGCGAGGACCCGAGGGGATCAGGCGGGCGGCCGGATGAAACAGCGAACGGAAGCGGTCCCAGTCGCGCGCCACGCCGGCATCGCCGGAGATGACGTCATAGACGGCCGTGATGATGGCCTCGGGCGAGGCGACATCAGCGGGGTCGGCGGCGGGCGCCATGGCAGTGGCCGGAGCCGCTGTCTGGGCCTGCGCCGCGAGCGGTGACGCCAGCGCGAGGATGAGCGCGGCGGCGAGTGTGGATGCACGCATGAGAATTCCCTCCGTCAGGAGGGAGAGACTGCCGCACCGGGCGGCGGATGGGAAGGCGTATTCCGGACTGCCGGACGCCATCAAGGAGACACCATGAAAGAGACCAAGACCGTGTCGGGTTCGCCCGAGACGCGCGCCGCCATGCATGAGGTCATGGCCGCGTTTGAAGCCTTCAAGGGTGCCAATGATGCGCGGCTGGCGGAGCTGGAGAAGAAGGCGTCGGTCGATACGCTGCTGGAGGAGAAGGTCGCGCGCATCGATGCGGCGGTCGGCTCCGCCCAGGCGCGACTGGACCGGGCGCTGAGCGAGACGAGGCGGCCGGTCGTGGGGGATGGGGTTGCCCCCTCCGGCGGCTTTGCCGCCACCTCCCCCATGAAGGGGGAGGAGACGAAATCGGCGTTCGCGGCCTATATGACGGGCGGGTCGACGGTGGGTCTGGAGCTGAAGGCGGGGCTGTCGTCGGGGCCGAGCTCGGGCGGCTATGTGGTGCCGCCGGAGACGGAGAGGGCCATTGAGCGGCGGCTGATGGCGGGCTCGCCCATGCGCGAGATTGCGACGGTGCGGACGGTCGGCTCGGGCGTGTTCAGAAAGCCCGTTTCGACCGCCGGGGTCGAGGCCGGCTGGGTGGCCGAGACGGCGGCCCGGCCCGAGACCGATCCGGCGACCCTGGCGCTGCTGGAGTTTCCGTCGGCGGATCTGTACGCCTGCCCTGCCGCGACCCAGAGCCTGCTAGATGATGCGCTGATCGATCTGGACGAATGGCTGGCCGCCGAGGTCGAGGATGCCTTTTCCGCCCAGGAGACCGAGGCCTTCGTCAATGGCGATGGCACGAACAAGCCGCGCGGCTTTCTGGACTATGATCTGGTCGAGGACGGCGGTCAGGAATGGGGCGAGATCGGCTATGTCGCCAGCGGGGCCGCCGGAGCGTTTCCCGTATCGAACCCGACCGACCGGCTGATCGATCTGATCTATGCGCCGAAGGCGCTATACCGGCCGAATGCGCGCTTTGTCATGAACCGCCGGACGGTGGGGACGGTGCGCAAGTTCAAGGACGGGGACGGCAACTATATCTGGCAGCCGGCGCAGCGGCCGGGGGATACGGCCAGCCTGCTGGGCTATCCGGTGACCGAGATCGAGACCATGCCGGACATCGGCGCGGATGCCGCAGCGATCGCGTTCGGGGACTTTCAGCGCGGCTATCTGATCGTCGACCGGGCGGGGGTGCGGGTGCTGCGCGACCCGTATTCCGCCAAGCCCTATGTGCTGTTCTACACGACCAAGCGCGTGGGCGGGGGCGTGCAGAATTTCGACGCCATCAAGGTGATGAAGTTCTCCGCATCCTAGACGCGGAGTGACGTGTGGCGAGTGACGAGTGGCGAGAGCCGCTCGTCGCTGGCCGGACGGGTGAGACGCGAGCTGTCGGGAGTGAGCAGGCGAACTCGCCACTCGCAACTCGACACTCGCCACTTTCAAGCGAAGCGAGAATTCAATGACCGCACCGGTGACCCTGGCCGAGGCGAAGGCCTTTCTGCGCGTCGGGCATGACGGCGAGGATGGTCTGATCCAGACCCTGATCGAGGCCGCGCAGGCGCGGGTCGAGGGTGAGGTGGATCAGGCGCTGGACGCCGACAGTCCCGCGCCGCTGAGGCTGGCCGTGATGATGCTGACCCTGATCGCGTATGAGCGGGGGCTGGCGGAGATGACGGCGCAGGCCGTCGATGCGTGGATCGCGCCCTATCGAATGGTGCGGCTTTGAGCGCGGCCGCGCGGCGGGTGCTGGCGGCCCTGTATGCGGTGACCGTGACCGAGACGCCCTATGGCGGGCAGGCGCGGACCTATGAACTGCTGGGCCAGATCTGGCTGAACCCCGGCAAGGTCGGGGGGCGACGCCGGAGCGGTCCGGACGGCCAGCAGCGGATCGAGACGTGGCGGGTGACGACGGGGCTGGACCCGCGTCTGAATGCGGGGCGGGTGCTGGAGTTCGAGGGGGTGCGTTGGCGCATCCTGGCGGTGGCGACCGGCCCGGCGGAAACCGACCTTGAGCTGGAGCGGCTGGCATGAGCCATGAGCTGGCCCTGCAGAAGGGCATCCTCGCACGGCTGAAGGCGGATGCGACGCTGGACGCGCTGATAGGCGGGCGGGTCTGGGATGCGGCGCCGCCGGACCCGGTCTATCCGCATGTGAAGCTGGGACGCAGCCAGAGCCGACCGATGGCAAGGGGCAGCGGAGCGGTGGAACATCAGCTGACGCTGATCGTCGCCTCGAGGTTCTGCGGGACGGAGGAGGCGCGGGCGGTGGCGGCGGCGGTGCGCCTCAGCCTGAGCGGCGCGGTGATCGAGACCGACGGGGTGCGCAGCCTGAAGCTGGAGGTGCCGCTGAGCGACGTCTTTGCCGCCGATGACCGACTGACGACCTGGGCCGTGATCCGCGTGCGCGCGGTGACCCAGGACATCTGACAACCCCACGACCATCGAGGAGAGTCCCATGGCGGCCCAGAGCGGCAAGGACCTGTTGCTGAAGATCGAGACGGACCCCGATACCTTTCTGACGGTGGCGGGCTTGCGGGCGCGGACGGTGTCGCTGAATGCGCGCGCCGTCGATGTGACCGATGCGGACAGCGCCGGGTGCTGGCGCGAACTGCTGGCCGGGGCGGGAGTGCGCACGGCGGCCATCGCCGGTCAGGGCATATTCCGCGATGCGGCCTCGGATGCGCGGATCCGCGAGGCCTTCTTCGCCCAGAGCACCGACCGCTGGCAGGTGATCGTGCCGGACTTTGGCCGGCTGGAAGGCCGGTTCGTGGTCTCGGCGCTGGAATATGCCGGCGAGCACGACGGCGAGGCGAGCTTTGCGCTGAGCCTGGCAAGCGCCGGTGAACTGACCTTCGAGGCGATCTGATGCGGATGGCCAATGGGGCGCGGGGCGAGGTGCTGGTCGAGCTGGACGGGGCGCCGCGTCGGCTGTGCATGACGCTGGGCACGCTGGCCGAGATCGAGACCGCGCTGGAGGTGTCGGGGGTCGAGGGTCTGGTCGAGCGACTGAGGCGGCCGACGGCGCGGGACCTGATGGCGGTGCTGGCGGCGCTGTTGAATGGGGGCGGGGAGCACGAGTTGGCCGGGCGGCTGGACCGGGCCTCGATTTCCCCGCAGGTCGCGGCCGAGGCTGTGGCGCAGGCCTTTGCCGCTGTGGGTGGAGGCGAGGGATGACGGAGGTCTGGGCGAGCCGGCTGAGGCTGGCGGTCCGACTGGGCCTGACGCCCGGCGCCTTCTGGAAACTGTCGATCGCGGAATGGCAGGCGCTGACCCGGATGCCGGGGCAGGCGCCGCCGCTGGGCCGCGCGGAATTTGACCGGCTGAGCCGGGACTGGCCTGACGAGGGAGCAAGAGCATGACGGACACATTTGGCCCGTCGAGGCTGGAGACCGTGCCGCTGGAGGCCGCCGAGGCGACGGCCGCGCTGGAGAGCCTGAAAGAACCGGCCGAGCGTGCGGCGCGGTCGATCGAGCAGGCCTTTGACCGGGCGGGTGAGAGTCTGGCTGCGTCGCTGACGCGGGCGGCGGCGGACGGAGAGATTACGCTTGCGGAACTGGCACGGGCGGTGCTGGCGGCGGCCAACTCGGCGGTCGGCACCTTGATGAGCGGCGGTGGCGGCGGGCTGGGCGAGGCGCTGGCCAATGCGGTCGGCGGGCTGTTCTCGGGGACACGGGCGGAGGGCGGACCGGTGATGCCGGGCGGGGCCTATCTGGTCGGCGAACGCGGGCCCGAAGTGTTCCGTCCCTCGCAGGCGGGCATCGTCGGCGGGGTCGAGGGGCCCGGCTTGGTGCTGAACCTGAAGGTTGAGGGCGGGACGCCGGGCCTGCTGCGCTCCGAGACGCAGATTGCCCAGGCCTTGGCCCGCGCGGTGGCGCTGGGCGCGCGGCGCTACTGAGGGGGGTGCGATGAGTTTTCATGAGGTGAGCCTGCCCGCACGTCCCCGCCTTCGCGGGGATGACAAATTCTCCGGAGCGACAACCCGATGAGCTTTCATGAGGTGAGCTTGCCGGTGCGGCTCGCGTTCGGGTCGACGGGCGGGGTGGAGCGGCGGACCGAGGTGGTGACCCTGGCGTCCGGCCACGAGCGACGGTCGACGCCCTGGGCCGGCGGGCGGCGACGGTATCTGATCGGGGCGGGCCTGAGGTCGCTGGACGATATGGCGGCGCTGACCGAATTCTTCGAGGCGCGACAGGGGCGGCTGTACGGGTTCCGGTTCCGGGATTTTGCCGACTTCAAATCCTGTGCGCCCGGAGTGGAGCCCGGTCCCGGCGATCAGGTGATCGGCACCGGCGACGGGGTCAGGACGCAGTTCCCGCTGGCCAAGGCCTATGGCGGCACAACGCGGAGAATTGCCAAGCCGGTCGAGGGGTCGGTCAGGATCGACGTAGACGGTACCGAAGCGTTGGAGGGTTGGAGCGTCGATGTCACGACCGGTGACGTGACGTTCGAGACTGCGCCCGACGAGGGGGCGGAGATCACCGCCGGGTTCCGGTTCGACACGCCGGTACGGTTCGATGCCGACCGGCTGGAGATCACGCTGGAGAGCTTTGGCAGCGGGCGGATGGTGGCCATGCCGCTGATCGAGATCCGGGTCTGAGGACGGCGTTGCGGATTCCGGCGACCCCCCATCCTGACCTCGCAGCCGATGTGAGCTGCGTCTGAGAGCGGACCAATGAGAGACATTCCCGAAGAGATGGCCGCCCGGATCGAGTCCGGGGCGGCGACGCTGTGCCATGCCTGGCGGGTGACGCGGGCGGACGGGGTCGCGCTGGGCTTTACCGATCATGACCAGGTGCTGGCGGTGGACGGCACCCCCTGTTCCCCGATCGAGGGGTTTGAGGCCGGCGCGCGCGAGGGCGAAGCCGGGTTCGAACCCGGCAGCCTGACGCTGGCGGGCCATCTGGGCGAGGGCGACGATGCCCTGACCGAGGCGGCCATCGGAGCGGGTCTGTTTGATCGGGCGCGGGTCGAGCTGTGGCGCGTCGACTGGATGCGGCCGGACCTGAAGGTGCGGCTGTGGGTCGGGCGGATCCGCGCCCTGAAGCGTGAAGGCGGCCGGTTGACGGTCGAACTGGAGGGACCGCTGGCGGCGCTGGATCGGCAGATCGGGCGGACCTATGGCCGACTGTGCGAGGCGCGGCTGGGCGACGGCCGGTGCGGGGTGGACCTGGAGGCGCATCCCGGTGCGCGTTGCGACAAGCGCTGGGAAACCTGCGTCGGGACGTTTGGAAACGGGGTCAATTTCCGGGGCTTTCCCGACACTCCGGGCGATGACTTTATTGCTGCGCACCCTGTCGATGGAGGCCGGCATGACGGCCGGAGCCGCCGGTGAGGGCGGCAGCACTGGAGGCCGCCAGAGGCTGGGTCGGGACGCCCTACCGCCACCAGGCCAGCTTCAGGGGCGAGGGGGCGGACTGTCTGGGACTGATCCGGGGCGTCTGGCGTGAGGTGATCGGGCCGGAGCCCGAGGTCCTGCCGCCCTATTCGCCGGACTGGGCCGAGGCGGGCGGGGCCGAGACGCTGCTCATGGCGGCGCGGCGCTGGCTGATCGAGATCGATGTGGATGCGGCACAGCCGGGCGATGTCCTGCTGTTCCGCATGCGGGCCGATGTGCCGGTCAAACACTGCGGAATCCTGAGCGCGGTCGGTCCGCCCGAGCCGCGACTGATCCACGCCTATTGGGGCCGGTCGGTGATCGAGAGCTGGATGGGCGACTGGTGGCTGAAGAAGCGGGCGGCGGCCTTCACCTGGCCCGAGCGCATATTCTGAAAACGTGAGGAGACAGCATGGCGCAGGCCGTACTGGGAGGACTGGGCCAGGCTCTGGGCGGGGGCGTCGGGCAGGCCATCGGCCGGGCGCTGGGCGGCATGCTGGACCAGCGGCTGGTGGCCAGTCTGGGGCCGGCGCGACAGGTGGGCCCGAGGCTGGAAGCGATCCGCCTGCAGTCGACCGCCGAGGGGGCGCCGATGGCGCTGGTGCTGGGGCGGGCACGCGTGACGGGTCAGGTGATCTGGGCGGCGCGGTTTCTGGAACAGCGGCATGAGCAGGGCGGCGGCAAGGGTGGGCCGCGCACGGAGTCCTATGCCTATTCGTTGAGCTTTGCCGTCGCGGTCTGTGAGGGGCCGATCGACGGGATCGGGCGCATCTGGGCCGACGGGCAACCACTGGACCGGGCCGGTGCGACGCTGCGTATCCATCGGGGGACCGAGGACCAGATGCCCGATCCGCTGATCGAGGCGGTCGAGGGGGCGGGCGCGGCCCCCGCCTATCGCGGGACGGCCTATGTGGTGTTCGAGGACCTGCCGCTGGCGGCGTTCGGCAATCGCGTGCCGCAGCTGGCGTTCGAGGTGTTTCGGCGACCGACGGGCGGGGCGGCGGCGCTGGAGGACCGGCTGGAGGGGGTATGCCTGATCCCCGGAGCGGGGGAATTCGTGCTGGCCACCGAGCCTGTGGTGCGACGTGCGGGCCTGACCCGGACCGAGGTGGAGAATGTGGCCTCGGCCGAGGGGCGGCCGGACCTGATCGTCTCGCTGGACCAGCTGACGGCGGCCTGTCCGAACCTGAAGCGGGTCAGCCTGGTGATCGGCTGGTTCGGGACGGACCTGAGGGCCGGGCACTGCAGGATCCGACCGGGGGTGGAGCGGCGCGACAAGCCGACGGTGCCGATGGACTGGTCGGTGGCAGGTCTGGACCGTGCGAGCGCGCATCTGGTGAGCGAGGTTGGCGGGGCTCCGGCCTATGGCGGGACGCCTTCGGACGACGCCGTGCGGCAGGCGGTAGCGGAGCTGAAGGCGCGGGGGCTGGAGGTAACGCTGTATCCGTTCGTCTTCATGGACATACCGCCGGGCAATGGCCTGAGCGATCCTTTTGGCGGGGTGGAGCAGGCGGCCTATCCCTGGCGCGGCCGGATTGTGGCGGACGAACCGGCGACGGCGGGGGCCGATGTCGCGGCGGTGTTCGGCGCGGAAGACGGATGGGGCCTGCGGCGACTAGCGCGCCACTATGCGGCGCTGGCGGCGGAGACGGGGGCCGATGGCCTGCTGATTGGGTCGGAGATGCGGGGGCTGACGACCAGTCGGGACGCGGGGGGCGGTTATCCGGCTGTATCGGAATTCCGTGGCGTGCTGGCCGAGTGTCGGGGCATTGTCGGGCCGGGGGTGGCCCTGTCCTATGCGGCGGACTGGTCGGAATATGCGGGGCATCGGCCGGACGATGGCTCCGGCGATGTGATGTTTCACCTCGATCCGCTGTGGGCCGATCTGGCGCTCGATTATGTCGGCATCGACTGGTACCCGCCGCTGGGGGACTGGCGCGCGGGCGACGGCGGGCTGGATGCAGCGACGCATGAGGGGCCGGACGATCCCGCCTATCTGGCGATGCAGATGGCCGGCGGTGAGCATTTCGACTGGTTCTATGCCGATGAGGCGGACCGGGCGGCGCAGGAGCGGACGCCGATTGCCGATCTGGCCCATGGCGAGGACTGGGTGTTCCGGGCCAAGGACCTGAAGGGCTGGTGGAGCCATGCGCACCATGATCGGCCCGGCGGGGCGAGGTCGGCCAGCCCGACCGCCTGGGTGCCGGGCATGAAGCCGATCCGGCTGACCGAGTTCGGCTGTGCGGCGGTCGACCGAGGCGGCAATGCCCCCAATCTGTTTCAGGATCCGAAGAGCGCCGAGAGCGCGCTGCCGCCCGGGTCCAGCGGCGCGCGGGATGCCCGGATGCAGCGCCGGGCGCTGGAGGCCGTGCTGAACCATCTGGACGACGGCGCGGCCAATCCGGTGTCGGGTGTCTATGGTGGGCGGATGGTGGAGGGGGCCGATGCCTGGTGCTGGGACGCGCGGCCGTGGCCGGCGTTTCCGGGGCGACCGGAGCTGTGGGCCGATGCTCCGGCATGGGACACCGGTCACTGGCTGAACGGACGGCTTCTGGGCGAGACCGAAGGCCTGCTGGCCGATCTGGCGGGACGGATCGGGCCGGAGGAGGAGCCGGTGATCGGGCCTGTGCGGGACCGGATCGAGGGCTATGTGGTCGACCGTCCGATGAGCGTGCGGGAGGCACTGGGCCCGCTGGTCGCTGGACTCGGCCTGGTGGTCAGCGAAGCGGGTGGTCAGCTGACGCTGAGGGCCGACGACGATGGCCCGGTGGTGACGATCGATCCGCAGGGTCTGGCCTTGCCGGACGAAGGGGGTGCCGAAGTCCGCGATCACACGGTGGACGAGAACCCCGATCGGGTACGGGTGCGGTATCTGAACCTGGCAGATGACTATCAGACCGGATCGGTGACGCTGAGCCGGGACCAAGGAGGCGATGCGGTCGCGGGGCTGGACGTCGATTTGCCCGCCGTCTGTGACGAGGCACAGGCGCGGCGGTTCGCGGCACGGGTGGCGGCGGGGCTGGAGGGGGTGGAGCGCCGGACGCTGACGCTGGGCCCGCTGCAGGCGCTGATGCTTGAGCCGGGAGATCGAGTGCAGATGGTCGACGAGGACGATCTGTGGCGCGTGGAGCGCATCGCCGTGGACGAGGCGGCGCGGGCGGTGCTGGTCCCGGTCCCGGTGACGGAGATCGAGGACGGGACGCCGGTCTGGCGGCTGCCGGATCGCTTGGGGCCGGCGGGGGCGCCGTGGATGCGGATTCTGGAACTGCCGCCGCTGGTCGGGCGGTCGGAGGGCGGCGTCGTGGCGGCGGTCGCAGTTGATCCCTGGTCGCGGCATGCGGTGACGGCGGGGCCGGACGCCCTGAGCCAGACCCTGCGCGGGGTGGCGCGTGGCCCGGCGAGTATGGGCTTACTGACCGAACCTCTGACCTCCGGCGTCTGTGGACGTTGGGACGAGATGGCCGCCCTGATGGTGCAGATCGAAGGGCGGTCGCCCGAAAGCCGCGAGGCGCTGGCGGTGCTGGCCGGGGCCAATGCGGTGGCGGTCGAAACTTGGGCGGGATGGGAAGTCATCCAGTATCGGACGGCGGAGCTGGTCGGCGGTGACGTTTGGCAGTTGAGCGGTCTGCTGCGCGGGCAGGGCGGGGGCGAGCTGGAGGCGGAAGCGGGCGCGCTGGTCGGGGCGGACGTCGTCTTTCTGGATGGCAGTCTGGTCGCGCTGGGCGCTATGCGTGAGGAATACGGCCTGCCGCTGGTGTGGCGGGCCGGAGCCGGGGGTGCGGTGCCGTCGGGCCCGTTCGTAAGCGAGCTGACCCAGGTCCTGGCGGGACGGGCAGAGCGGCCCTGGCGGCCGGTGCATCTGACGGTGTGGTCGACGGACGCCGGTCTGGCCTTGGGCTGGATCGCGCGGACGCGGACGGGTGGCGACAGCTGGGACGGGGAGGCCGCGCCGGTTGATCCGCTGCGGTTCCGACTGCGAATTCTGGACGGCGATGTCGAGAGACGCGCGGTCGAGGTCACGGGCACAGAGTGGCTGTATTCCGATGCGGACCGGGCCGTGGATTTTCCGAGCGGGTGCGAGGCGGGGCGCTTTGAGGTGTCGCAGGCCTCCATCCACGGCATATGGGGCCCGGAAGCGGTCGCGCCCCTTTGCGAAGGCGGTGGCATGCCCTAACTGATGGCCTTGAGCTATCAGGAGCGATGATCAACCGTGGCAGGCGATCCCTATCAGGAACTGGGTGTTTCCCGGGGCGCGAGCGCGGATGAAATCAAGAAGGCCTTTCGCAAGCTGGCCAAGGATTTTCACCCCGACAAGAACCCGGGCGACGCGGCGGCCGAGGACCGGTTCAAGCGGATCACAGCAGCCTTTGACCTGCTGGGCGATGCCGAGAAGCGCGCCAAGTTCGACCGGGGCGAGATCGATGCTGACGGTCGTGAGCAGTACCGGGGGTTCCGGGGCGGCGCGGGCGGCACTCCCGGTGGCGGGTTTGGCGGTGGTGGCGCCCGCACGACCTTCGACGACATCGATCTGGAAGACATCTTTGGCGGCATGTTCGGCGGTGGAGGCCCACGGCCCCGGGGCGGAGCTGCCCGTGGGCCCGCGCGGGGCCAGGACGTCCGGGCCAGTCTGGAGATCAGTCTGGAGGACTCCATCCAGGGCTCGACCCGGCGTATCCAGTTCTCGGACGGACGGACGCTGGATGTGACGATCCCCAAGGGCGCCGACGACGGTCAGATGATCCGGCTGAAGGGGCAGGGCGTGCCCTCGCCGCGCGGTGGTCCGGCCGGAGACGCCCTGATCGAGTTGAAGATCGCGTCGCATGCGCTTTACCAGCGCGATGGCGCGGACCTGACCATGGATCTGGCCGTGCCGCTGTCGGATGCGGTGCTGGGCGGCAAGGTGGCCGTGCGGACACCGGACGGCGTGGTCAATCTGACGGTGCCGAAGGGATCGAACTCGGGCCAGATGATGCGGCTGAAGGGCAAGGGCGCCTTTGCCGGCGGCCGGCGCGGCGACCTGAAGGTGCGGCTGATGATCCAGTTGCCGGGCGAGGATGTGCCGGAGCTGACCAGGGCGGCCGAGGCACTGCGAAAGCGTGCCCTGTGACCGGCGTGGAACGGCCTAAGGTGAAGCCGCAACGGCCGTGGTTTTCGGCGGGGCCGACGGCCAAGCGCCCGGGGTGGGCGATCGAGGCCCTGCCGACTGATCTGCTGGGCCGGGGCATCCGGGCGCCCGAGGTGGTGGCGCGCTTTGCCGAGGGGCTGACGCTGACGCGAACGGTGCTGGAGGTGCCGGACGACTGGTCGCTGGTCTATGTGCCCGGCTCGGACACGGGGGCGGTGGAAGCGGCGCTGTGGAACCTGCTGGGCGAGCGACCGGTACAGGTCATGGCTTTCGAGAATTTCGGCAAGGTCTGGGCCACCGATGTGCGCGATCATCTGGGTCTGGAGCCCGAGATCCTGGAAGCGCCGTGGGGCCGGTTCCCGGATGTAAGCCGCGTCGATCCGAAGGCCGATCTGGTCTTTCCGTGGAATGGCACGACCTCGGGCGTTTGCGCGCCCGGTGCGGACTGGATCGCGACGGACCGGGAGGGGCTGGTGATCTGTGACGCGACCTCGGCGGCCTTTGCCATGGCCCTGCCGTGGGAACGGCTGGATGTGGTGACCTTCAGCTTCCAGAAGGCGCTGGGCGGTGAGGCGGGGCTGGGGGTAGCGGCGCTGTCGCCCCGGGCCATTGCGCGGCTGGACGGATTTGTACCGCCCCGCCCGGTGCCCAAGGTTTTGAGGCTACGGAACGACAAGGGATTCGACCGGGCGCTGGCGACCGGATCGATGATCAACACCTTTTCCGTCCTGACGATCGAGGACTGGATCGACGCCCTTGCGTGGGCCGGGCGCGTGGGCGGGCTGAAGACCCTTCTTGCTCGGACCGAGGCCAATGCAGCGGCATTGGCGGACTGGGTGGAGCGGACGGACTGGATCGACTGGCTGGCCGAGGACCCGGGGACGCGCTCGACCACCTCGGTCTGTCTGAAGATCGTTGACCCCCGCGT
Source organism: Brevundimonas sp. UBA2503 (assembly GCF_002341485.1). Lineage (NCBI taxonomy): Bacteria > Pseudomonadati > Pseudomonadota > Alphaproteobacteria > Caulobacterales > Caulobacteraceae > Brevundimonas > Brevundimonas sp. UBA2503. The sequence goes on from NZ_DDOD01000008.1 coordinate 106,629, forward strand.
CGTGACGATGGACGAAGAGCGCCGTCGCGACCTGGTGATGCGGATGAAGGCGCTGCTGGAAGCTGAGGGGGCCGCCTTTGATGTGGAGGGGCACCGCAATGCGCCAGCGGGCCTGCGGGTCTGGTGCGGGTGTACGGTGGACACGGCCGACATCGAAGCTCTGACCCCTTGGCTGGACTGGGCGTTTGCGACGGCAATCGCTGAATAATCGCCGGACTTGAGGCGACACCGGACGATTCCCCGGCTATAGGCTCGGCCCGCGTTGGAAGCGGAGAGTGACCCTTGGCGAATGTGACGGTGGTCGGAGCCCAGTGGGGCGACGAGGGCAAAGGCAAGATCGTCGACTGGCTGTCGAACCGGGCCGACTGGGTCGTGCGGTTTCAGGGTGGTCACAATGCCGGTCACACCCTGGTCGTCGGTGATGTCACCTACAAGCTGAGCCTGCTGCCGTCGGGCGTGGTGCAGGGCAAGCCGTCCGTGATCGGCAATGGCGTGGTGATCGACCCGTGGGCGCTGCGCGACGAGATTGCGCGGATCGAGGCCCAGGGCGTCAAGATCACCGCCGAGCTGCTGACCATTGCCGAGACCGCCTGTCTGATCCTGCCGCTGCACCGGGATCTGGATCAGGCGCGCGAGGCCCAGGCGGGCACCACCAAGATCGGTACGACTGGGCGCGGCATCGGTCCGGCCTATGAGGATAAGGTCGGGCGGCGGGCGATCCGCGTCGGCGACCTGACCGATCCCGATGCGCTGGATGCCAAGATCGACCGCCTGCTGGCGCACCACAATGCGCTGCGGAAGGGTCTGGACCTGCCGGAGGTGGATGTGCCCGGGCTAAAGGCGGAGCTTCTGGCCATTGCGCCGGAGGTGCTGAAGTTCGCAGGCCAGCCGGTGTGGCGGCTGCTGGATCAGGCCCACCGCGACGGCAAGCGGATCCTGTTCGAGGGCGCGCAGGGGTCGCTGCTGGACGTGGACCACGGCACCTATCCCTATGTGACCAGCTCGAACACCGTGGCGGGGCAGGCGGCGGCGGGCTCGGGCCTTGGGCCGCGCTCGGTCGGCTATGTGCTCGGCATCGTGAAGGCCTATACGACCCGGGTCGGCGAGGGGCCGTTCCCGACGGAACTGTTCGACGAGGATGGCCGTCGGATCGCAGATCGCGGCCGGGAGTTCGGTACGGTGACAGGTCGCCCGCGGCGCTGTGGCTGGTTCGATGCGGTGCTGGTGCGTCAGTCGATCGCTATCAACGGCATGCACGGGATCGCCCTGACCAAGCTGGATGTGCTGGACGGCTTTGAGACACTGAACATCTGCACGGGCTATCGGGTCGGTGGCGAGACGCTGGACTATCTGCCCGCCGGACTGAAGGCCCAGGCCGAGGTCGAGCCGATCTATGAGGCGGTCGAGGGCTGGTCGGAAAGCACCCAGGGCGCGCGCTCGTGGAAGGACCTGCCGGCGGCGGCGATCAAATATGTGCGCCGGATCGAGGAGCTGATCGGGGCACCCGTGGCGCTGCTGTCGACCAGTCCGGAGCGGGACGACACCATCCTGATGCAGGACCCGTTCCACGGCTGAGCGCAAGCCCTGCATTTCAATGGGACTTTAACGCGTTGCGGCTAGGTATGGGGGGTTCGTTTCGCGAGGTCCCTGCGTGCTGATTCCCGACAGACGATTTCTGGCGCGTCTTGAGCCTACTGTCGGCCGGGTGCTGATCATTGACCCCAATGCCCATGCTGCACGTCTGATCACCGATCTGATGAAGAGTCTGGGCGCGCGCGAGGTGGTGGTCGAGGCCACGGAGGCGCGCGGGCTTCAGGTGGCCGGGGCACTGGATCCGGGTCTGATCTTCACCGAGCGGTCAGGACCTCATCTGGATGGTGAGAGCTTCACGCGAACCCTGCGTCGGTCGCACATGGCCTGTCGGCGGGTGCCGGTGATCATGGTGACGTCCGAGGCGACGGCCACGACCATCAAGGGCGCGCGCGACGTGGGCGTTCATGAGTTTCTGCGCAAACCCTTCACCAGTGCCGATTTGATCAAGCGGGTCGAGAATGTGGCGTTGAAGCCCCGGGACTGGGTCGAAGGTGTCAGCTATGTCGGGCCGGACCGCAGGCGATTCAACTCGGGTGAATACGCCGGGCCGAGCAAGCGCAAGAGCGACCGCGCCATGGGGGCGGAGGCGGAAGCCATCGCCGTCCGCGACCAGGCCATGAAGATTCTGGCGGCGGCGCTGGACCAGTTTGACAGCGATCCGCCCCAAGCGGTGCGGGCCATCCGCCAGCAAGCCGAGACGCTGAAGGCGCTGGCCCTCAAGGTTGCCGACAGCCGGCTGGTCGTCGCCGTTGGCGCGCTGGAGGTCACTCTGGCGTCCGGCGGCGCGACCAAGGCCAGCCTGGCCGCGCCCATCGGCCAGCTTCTGGCGCTGCCGAAGCCGGTCGAGGGTCTGAAGAAGGCCGGATAGGCGCGGCGGTGATGCCGATCAGGCGTCGACCAGATTGCGCTCGGTCGCTGCGGCCTGCATGGCCTTCTGCAGCTTTTCGAAGGCGCGAACCTCGATCTGGCGCACCCGTTCGCGGCTGACGCCATACTGGCCGGCCAACTCTTCGAGCGTGACCGGATCGTCCTTGAGACGGCGCTCGGTCAGGATGTGCTTTTCGCGGTCGGTCAGCTCTTCCATGGCTTCCTGCAGCAGGCCGACGCGGATGCCGCGCTCCTCGCTTTCGGCCAGCTGGGTTTCCTGACTGACGGCGGTGTCATCGGCCAGCCAGTCCTGCCACTCGCTTTCGCCATCCGCGCGGAGCGGCGCATTGAGTGAGGCGTCGCCACCGAGGCGGCGGTTCATGTTGGTGACCTCCTCTTCCGATACGCCCAGCTTGGTGGCGATGGCGGAGAGGTGTTCGGGGTGCAGGTCGCCATCCTCAAAGGCCGAGATCTGGCTCTTGGCCTTGCGCAGGTTGAAGAACAGCTTCTTCTGCGCGGCGGTGGTGCCCATTTTGACGAGCGACCAGCTGCGCAGGATGTATTCCTGGATCGAGGCACGGATCCACCACATGGCGTAGGTCGCCAGGCGGAAGCCCTTGTCCGGATCGAATTTCTTGACCGCCTGCATCAGGCCGACATTGCCCTCGGAGATCACTTCGCCGATCGGCAGGCCGTAGCCGCGATAGCCCATGGCGATCTTGGCCACGAGGCGCAGGTGGGAGGTGACGAGCTTGTGGGCGGCTTCGGTGTCCTGGTGTTCGCCCCAGCGCTTGGCCAGCATGAACTCTTCGTCCTTGCTGAGCATGGGGAACTTCCGGATTTCCGAAAGGTAGCGCGACAGTCCCTGTTCAGGCGACATGATCGCGAGGCTTGGCTTGGCAGTCATATGGTCCCTCCGACCTCTGAAACGAGCGGGTCCTGCGGAGACGGCCACGAGATTGTGCACCGACGCCTCACCCCTCAACAGCCGACGTGGGGATCGGTTGCCCCCTTGCCTAGGGGCGCATTGTCACAGCCGCGACGGGCCGTGGCGCCGAAGCCACGATCAACTGGGCGGAGTATAATCGCGGGTCCGTTGCTTTTCAAGACTTAGGCGAGGCCGAGGGCTTTACGATAGTCGGGATGGACGACGTCGGCCTGGTCCGGATGCTTCTGGAAGAAGTGGCCGAAGAAGGTACAGACCGGCAGGATCACGAGACCGCGTTCACGGGCGTCGTCCGTGACGTGCCGGGCCATGCGACTGGCGATGCCGCGTCCCTCCAGCGCCGTCGGCACCAGGGTCTCGGTGATCATCAGGTTCGGGCCGGTCAGGTTATAGGCGACGGTGGCCGTCTGGCCCTCCACATCGAGCTCGTAGCGATGGGCCTCGGCGTTGTCGCGGATATCGGGGTCGGTCATGGGCACTCCTTTTCTCAGAGGGTTTCAAGCCGTGCCTGAAGAGCCGTCATGTCTTCGGGCGGTGAGGTCTCGAACCGCAAGGGCTCGTGGGTGATCGGATGGGTGAAGCCGAGGATGGCGGCGTGCAGGGCCTGACGGGTCAGGCCGGCGGCGGCGATGGCGTCGCGGACAGAGCCTGCCGGGGGGCCGGATCCGTAAACCGGGTCTCCGAGCAGCGGAGCGCCCTTTGAGGCCATATGCACGCGGATCTGA
>NZ_DDOD01000008.1:110850-111162 GCF_002341485.1 Brevundimonas sp. UBA2503
GCACGCGGATCTGATGGGTGCGACCCGTATGCAGGGTGCAGGCGACGCGCGCGGCGAGGGGCGCCCCGCCGGCCTTGGCAGGCAAGCCAAAGATGCGCTCAACGACATAATCGGTGATGGCCTCGCGGCCGCCGGTCTTCAGGACCGCCATCTTCTTGCGATCGNNCGGGTCAGGGCGATATAGGTGCGCTCGATGTCATGCGCGGCGAACAGGCCGGTCAGGCCCTGATGGGCCCGGTCGTGCTTGGCCGCGACCATGACGCCTGACGTCCCTTTGTCGAGGCGATGGACGATACCCGGGCGGGCCACGCC